>CAYYWV010000025.1:0-27761 GCA_964475385.1 uncultured Alphaproteobacteria bacterium
GGTCGTGGTGGGGCGCGGCGCCAGCGCTTCGGGGGGTGAGGCGTTCCGCTGGACCTCGGGCACCGGCATGGTCGGGCTCGGCGATCTCCCCGGCGGCGGCTTCGCTAGCCTGGCCTGGGCCACCTCGGCCGACGGCTCGGTCGTGGTGGGGCACGGCACCACCGCTTCGGGCTTGGAGGCGTTCATCTGGGATGCCGTCAACGGCATGCGGCTGCTTGAAGATGTCCTGGTAAACGACTTCGGCCTCGATCTTACGGGATGGACGCTAACGGAAGCCCGCGGCGTCTCGGCGGACGGCCTGGTCTATGTCGGGTTTGGCATTAATCCCAACGGTCAGACAGAAGCCTGGATCGCCAGCGTGCGGGCGGCGCCCGAACCGGGAACCCTCGCCGTCTTCGGCGTCGGGCTGGCGGCGCTGGGCTTCGCGCGCCGGCGTCGCCGCGCCGCCTGAGCCGCGCCCTCGAGCGGGGGCGCTCGCCCCCGCCCCGGGCGGCCGACGCGGCGTGTGCGATCAAGGCGTCGTTGTTGGGCCTGCCTGTTCAATCGCCCGGAGACGCTGGCCGGGCTGCTGGCGAAGCTGGCGCGCGGCTACGCGTTCGACGCGATCGATCACCGCCGGGAAGGCGCTTTTTCGCCGCGGCCGGCGGCCGACGCGCTTCGCGGCGGTCGGCGACGCCGGGGGGCGTGGGAGACGACGCGCCTCGCTCCCGGCGATCGCGTCGAGACCGTCACGCCGAAGGCCGGAGGATGACCGCGATGGCCGACATTCCGCAGGCAAGCCCGGACGCCGACGAGCCCGCTTTCCGATCTGATCGAGCCGTGACGGGAGCGCCGCTTCTCGTCATCACCGACCGCAAGGCGACCGCGCGCCCTTTGGTCGACGTCGTTGCGGCGGTCCTCGACGGCGGCTGCCGTTGGATCATGGTGCGGGAGAAGGATCTCGATGCGGCGGCCTTGCGCGCGCTCGTCGGCGAGATCGTCGGGCTTGCCGACCGCTATGGCGCCCGGATCAGCGTCAACGCCAACGCCGCCGTCGCCCGCGTTTGCGGCGCCGCGGGCGTGCATCTGCCGGCGGGCTACGACGTCGGCGAGGCCCGAGCGGCCTTCGGCCCCGGCGCGCTGATCGGCGTTTCGGCGCACTCGCTCGCCGAGGCGCGGCGCGCGGCGCATGCGGGGGCCGACTATGTGACCGTGAGCCCCGTCTTCGCGAGCGCAAGCAAGCCCGGCTACGGCCCCGCTCTCGGTCTCGACGGTCTTGGCCGCATCGCCGCGAAGATCGCCGTTCCGGCGCTCGCCCTCGGCGGCGTGACGGCGCGCACCGCCTCCGATTGCCTGCGCGCCGGAGCCGCCGGCGTCGCGGTGATGGGGGCGGCGATGCGCGCCGACGATCCGGCGGCGGCGGTCTCCGCGCTGCTCGCGGCTCTGGCGCGCTGATGTGCGAGGCTCGGCGGCGGCCGAACCGACAAGGCTTCGCCCTGATTTCGCTCCGATGAAGCGATCAATGAACCGTGCTCGCGCCGTTCCCATCAATGGCGCGATCCTCGGAGCGGCTTTTCGTTAGAGCGCGGCCAACTATCGAGATTGTTCTTCATTCCGGCCTCCTGCGCAATGCGCCTTCGAATGCCGTTCGCCTTGAGGAGAAGGAAGCGAACTTTCAACCCCATCACTTCCGCACGGATTCAGATTTCCCTCGAATCTTCCTTCTCGGTTCCGAGAACTTGACCTGCATCAACGTGCCCGCGCCGCGGCCGTGGTATCCGCTGTGCGGCATTTCGAGCTGGCGATGCGTCAATCGCACCGTCAGAAGGCCCGTCGGCCGGGCTGGGATTTCTCCAGTCGGGTGCGGCGAACTTCACCAGGCCGGGCGAGTGCGTCCGGCGCGGGATTAAGGAGAAGCAAGCCATGCGCAGCTTGAGCACAGCAGTGGTCTCGACCGCGGTCATTGCCCTGGCAGTCGGCCTCGCGACGTCGGCGAAGGCCGCGCCGCCGGCGGACTGGTCGAGCATTCCGTCCACGACGATCACGCTGTTCTATCCCGGTCTGTCGACCTACAACTGGCTCCGCAGCCCCGAGCACGGCAAGGGCAAGGGAGCCAGGATGCTCAAGAAGGGTAAGGCCTGCCTCGATTGCCACGAGGATGACGAAGAAGACATGGGCGATCTCACTGTCAGCGGAGACATAATCGAGCCCAACCCGATCGAAGATAAAAACGGCAGCGTCGAGCTGACCGTCCAAGCCGCTTACGACGACAAGAACATCTACTGGCGGTTCCAGTGGGAAACCCAGATGGATCGCCCCGGCCAGATGCATAACTACATGCGTTACGACGGCGAGAAATGGGCGTTCTACGGCGGGCCGCGCTCGGACCCGAAAGTGCGCGACGGCGAGGAGCCGCCGCTTTACGAGGACCGCCTTGCGATCATGCTCGACGACGGCTCGGTCCCGCGCTTCGCCGAGGAGGGCTGCTGGCTGACCTGCCACGACGGCATGCGCGACACCCGCGACGTGCCGAGCGCCGAGGAGGTCAGCGCCCAGCCGTTGCTCGGCAAGGTGCTGAAGAAGCGCGACGTGCGCAAGTACCTGCCGTCGACTCGCACCGACGAGGAGGCGAGCTGGGACAAGACCAAGTCCCCCGAAGAGATCGCCAAGATCAAGGCGGCGGGCGGCTTCCTCGACCTCATGCAGTGGCGCGCCGCGCGCAGCAACCCGGTCAATATGGCCGACGACGGCTATGTGCTCGAATACCGCCTGTTCGACGCCGGCGTCGGACCGTTCTCCTGGAACGTCGATAAGAAGACGATGACGCCCAAGTACATGTTCGACGAGAGCAAGGTCGGCATCAAGGCGCTCACCGTCGACGAGATCGGCGATCCCGACAAGCCCTACGCCCTGATCCGCGAGAAGAATGCGACGCCTTACGATCCCAACGCGGGGTGGAAGGAAGGCGATGTTCTGCCCGGGCGGCTCCTCAGCCGCGAGGACGCCAAGGGTTCGGCGGCCGACAACAAGAACGTCGTCGGCACCTGGGAGGACGGCGTTTGGACCGTCGTCTGGACGCGGCCGCTGAACACCGGCCATCCCGAGGACGACAAGATTCTCGAGGAAGGCAAGGTCTACACCGTCGGCTTCGCCATCCACGACGACAACGTCACGACCCGCTACCACTTCGTGTCGTTCCCGCGCAGCCTGGGGATCGGAACCGAGGCCGACATCGAGGCGGTGAAGGTCGAGTAGCTGTCAGAAATGAAGCGGATCGGCGGCCCCGACTGCGGGCCGCCGGTCTGCGAAAAAGGAGCATGTCATGGCCAGCGAACACGTCATGGCCCGTGAGCCGGAGAATGGAAAGCACAAGAAACGGGGCCTGATTGCGCGCTTGTGGGACGTGATCAAACGTCCTTCCGCTCGCTACTCTGTCGGGGCGCTTGTTATCGTCGGCTTTGTCGCAGGCATCCTGTTCTGGGGCGGTTACAACTGGGCGATGGCCTTGTCGAACACGGAGACGTTCTGCATCTCTTGCCACTCCATGAAGGACAACTCGTTCGAGGAGCTCAAGCAGACGATTCACTACAAGAACCGTACGGGCGTGCGCGCCATCTGCTCGGACTGCCACGTGCCCAAAGAGTGGGTCCACAAGTTCGTCCGCAAGATCAAGGCGACCAAGGATCTCTATCACGAGATGCTGGGGACCATCGACACGCCGGAGAAGTTCAAGGCCAGGCGCCTGATCATGGCCAAGAAGGTCTGGCGCGAAATGAAGGACGCCGATTCCCGGGAGTGCCGAAACTGCCATAGCTTCACGGCGATGGACCCCGAGGTGCAGAGCCGCATCGCGCGCAAGAAACACATCAAGGCCACAAAGAAAGGGCTGACCTGCATCGACTGCCATCAAGGGATCGCCCATAATCTTCCGAACGGCTGGAAGAAGGCTTGGAAGGAGGAGTTCGGCACCTGACGAACCGGGCGTGAGAGTGCGCTGGCGCGCTTCGCTTCTCTGAAGTGGACGCGCCGGCCTCTCCTTCTGTGATGTCCGGGCGCCGTGTACGTCACATCGGTACGTCGGCGCGCAGCGAAGACGGAGAGGCGAAAGATCAAATGACGATGCTGGGGCTCGGAAACCGACACCGGTCGCGCCGCCGCTTCGGGCGGTTGCCTGGCGTGGCCGTCGCGAGCGTATTGCTCGCGGCCGTTGTGGCTTGCGCGCCGGTCGAAAAGGCGCCGCCCAAACCCGCCAAGCCGGTCGATTACGTCTGGCCGCTTCCGCCCGAGCCGGCGCGAATCCGCTTCGTCCGCGAGATCAAGTCGTCGGACGACGTTGGTCCCTCGAAGACGGGAAATGCGCTGGTGGCGAGCATCCTCGGCACCAAGAAGCGCCCCGACGCCATCAAGTTCAAGAAGCCCTACGGGGTCTACGCCGACGGCCGCGGTCGGGTCTTCGTGACCGATACGGGCTGGGGCAAGCTGTTGGTGTTCGACTTCCCGGCCAAGACATTCGCCATGTGGGGTGAGGACGGCAAGGGGATCCTGGATTCCCCGATCGGCGTCACCGGAGACAGCCAGGGCCGAATCTACGTGGCTGACGCCGAGGAGCAGCGCGTCGTCGTCTTCGATCGCGACGGAAACTTCGTGACCGCCATGGGGCGCAAGGGCGAGCTCGAACGCCCGGCCGGGATCGCGATCAACGAGGCGCTGGGGCGGGTCTATGTGGTCGACGTGAAGAAACACCACATCGCGGTCTACGACATGGAGACCGGCGCTCTCGTGAAGACCATCGGAAAGAACGGCGCCAAGAAGGGCGAGTTCAATTTTCCGACCAACATCGCCATCGGACGGGACGGCACGCTCTACGTCGTCGATACGCTGAACTTCCGGGTCCAGGTCATGGACCCCGACGGCAAGGTGCTCAAGACCATCGGCTCGCTCGGCGATGCGCTCGGTCAGTTCAGCCGGCCCAAGGGCGTGGCCGTCGATTCCGAAGGGAACGTCTATGTCGTCGACGCGGCCTTCAACAACTTCCAGATCTTCGATCCCAAGGGTCGGCTCCTTCTGTTCGTCGGCGAGATCGGTCCCAAACCGGGCCAGTTCTGGCTTCCGGCGGGGGCTTATATCGACGGGCGGGACAGGCTTTATATCGCCGATCAGTACAACGCGCGCATTCAGGTCTTCGAGCGCGTCAAGAACGACAAGGCGAAGGCTGCCGCCAGCGCAGACTGACCGCTTGCATCCGTTCCGCCGCCCGGCGGGCTTTCGGACGTCTATGTCTATTCAGTGACGGGCGTAAACCGTGGTCCGCCCATCGCGGTCGAACAAGAACACCGTATAGGGCGCGCGTTCCGCGCTCTCCATTCCCGGCGCGCCGCCTGGCATTCCGGGCGCGGCGAGTCCGCGGGCTGCGGGGCGCTCGGCAAGGAGTCGGCGAATGTCGGCGGCGGGAACGTGACCTTCGACCACATAGTCCCCGACCACCGCCGTATGGCAGGATTCGAGCGCCGGCCCTATCCCGTAACGCGCCTTCACGGGGTCAAGATCCTCGACCGTGCGCACGGTCACGTCGAACCCGTTGTTGCGCAGGTGCTCGACCCATTGGCCGCAGCAGCCGCACCAGGGCGACTTGTAAACGGTGACCTCCGCCGCCGCCTTTGCGCCGAACAAGCCGCCCGCCCAGCCTGCGCCGAGCGCGACAAGGGCGGCGATGCCGATCCCGATCAGAAGTCGCCGCCGCCCGTTGCCGGACCCAACCGACGCCTTCTTCTTGGGGTGACGATCTTTGCGCGGGTTCATCTTCGAGCGCTCCCGTAATTCGGGTGATTCCTTGCCGCTTAAACAACGAACAGCAGCTGTCGGCCAGTAACTTTCCCGACCCGATGATGGTTGCTCCGATTCGCGCCTTTTCGCCTTGATCTGGATCAGCCCGCCCGAGGCGACGGGGGAGCGAAAAAACACGCCGGAATGGCCTGGAGGGGCGATTTTTTCCCACAAACTGATCCAGATCAAAGCAGTGGAAGGCAGGGTTGGCGATGCTTCTGAATGAATTCTTAACTATGTGGCTGCCGGAAGTCCGGCAAACGAGAGGTGGGGTGAATACGGCAGCGAAGTCAGAGGATAACTCAGGCGAAGGGTACCGGCGGAGTGTGAAAAGAACGGCGTGATGCCGAGTGAATGAACGAACAGAAGTTGGAGGCGGTACGATGAAGCGCCTAGTTCTTGCACTGATCTCGATGGCCGTGCTGGCGATTGGCGGCCCCGCATATGCGGGGACCATCGTCGGCACCGAGCACGACCTGACCAATGGTGCTGGCGGTGAGGTCTGCGTTTACTGCCATACCCCGCATAACGCGAACACCGCCGTGACGGCTCCGCTGTGGAACCGGAACGTCAGCACCGCGACTTACACCATGTACTCAAGCCCCACGCTGGACATGACGATCGCGAGCGCGCCTCAGGGCGTCTCGCTCGCCTGCCTGTCCTGCCACGACGGCACGATCGCGGTCGACCAGTATCTCAACGGTCCGCCGCCGCCCGCCGGAGGCAAGACCGGGACGCTCGGGGGCAACAAGAAGATCGGTCCCGATCTGAGCAACGATCACCCGATCTCGATCACCTACGACAACGCGCTCGATACGGAGTTCGTGGCCCTCAACACCGTTTCGACCACGCTTCCGTTCTTCGGCACGGCTAACGACCAGGTCGAATGCGCGACCTGCCACGACGTGCACGACAAAGGGCCGGGCGACTTCCTGAGGGTCGACAACACTGGCAGCGCCTTGTGTCTGACCTGCCATGTCAAGTAGCCTATAGCGAGCGTCCATGGGGAGGGGAGCCGTCGAGATGCGTAGTCTCGGGCAGGTAGCCAGGGGACCGGGGCTTCGGCGGCTCCTCCTTCTCCTTCCTCTCTTGTCGCTGTCCTCGTGCAGCGACCGCGCGCTTGAAATCTTCTTCGATATTCCTCCGCCCACGGCCGAGGAGAAGGCCGCCGAAGCCAAGGCCCAGGCCGAGGCGCAGAAGGCCGAGATCCAAAAAAGCCAAGCGGCGGTCGAGGCCCCCGCAAAGACGCCCGAAGCCGCCGCCATCGCAAAAGCGCAGAAAGAGCCTCCCGAGATCGAGAAGATCTTCGATTGGAAAAAAGCGCGCGCGATGCTGCCTAAGGACGCCAAAGGCAGGAAAGGCAAGGTCAACTGGACCCAGGCCGTTCGCGAAGGAATCATCAGGCCGCGGGAATCGATCGACGGGTCGCCGCGTCCTCCCGGCTATGTGTTCCGCTACGACTTCTTCATCCCCAGCGAGGAAAAGGGGTTCGAAGCCTATTTCCCCCATTCGACGCATACCGAATGGCTGGCGTGCGAAAGCTGCCATCCCCGGATCTTTCCGACTCGCGACATCACGTACACCAAGCGTGACTTGAAGAAAGGAAAGTACTGCGGCGTTTGCCACGCCAAGAAGAACGGCACCGCGTTTTGGCTCCGCTCCTGCGACCGCTGCCACCCCAAAGCATCTTGACGGGAAACGGCGTCGAGCGGGCAACGAAGCGGAAGGACCGGCGAATAGCGAGGGAGTCTATGCGCTTCGAAGCAAGAAATCGAACAAAAGGGGCCGGTCGGCTAGCCAATCGACTGGTTTTGATCGCGCTCGCATTGGCGGTCGCGCTTACGACGCTGGCTGGAGACGCCGAAGCGAAGAAGAAGAAGAAAGTGAAAGCCCCGCCGGGAACCATTCTCTTCGAACGCAAGAGCGAAACCGACAAGAAATACCCGCCGGCGTATTTCCCTCACTGGGTCCACGAAATCCGTTACCGCTGTTACGTCTGCCATCCGGCGGTCTTCGTGATGAAGAAAGGCGCCAACGACCTGACCAAAGAAACGATGCGTAAAGGCGAATCCTGCGGCAAGTGCCACAACGGGCGCTTTGCTTTCGAGATCGGTCTGCAAACCTGCTCGCGGTGTCATCAGAAGCCGAAGTAATTAAGTAACAGTGAGTGCTATTGTGATATAATATTATCAACATATTGGAATATGGGAGGGTGTTTAAAATGAATGCGGTTAATGGATTTAATCCTTCTGTTGCGCGAGGCGAACGGGGACTTTAATGACTGGCGAGTTGACGAATGAAGACCTCGGGCTCGTCGAAGTGCTGGATCGTGCTTGCCGCGTTCGCCTTTTTTGCGTCTCGCGCACAGGCGCAGGATTGGGTGCACCTTGATCCGATCGAGTGGAAGGCGAAGATCGAGGTCGAGTCCGTCAAGGAAACGCTTGAAGGCTCCGGCTCGTCGCGCGACTCCGAGGTTAAGACCGGGGTGACCTTCACCCAGGGCGGGTACGTTCTGGACCCCCGGATCGCCAACTTCTCCGTTTCGGCGAACCCGGTTATTTCGCGCGGCGAGTTTTCGAGCTCGATCCGCGATGAAACGCGCGACGGCGAGTTCCTGAACTTCGACGTCCGCCTCAACGTCCTCGATGGGGCGCCTGTTCCCTACAGCGCGAACCTCGCCGCCAGCCGCACCACCGATACGACCAAGGCGAGCCTCGGCAGCCGGTCGAGCTCACGCGACGATAACGAGTCTCTGACCTTCAACTGGAAGAACGCGTACTTCCCGTCGTCGATCAGCTTTTCGCAACGTTCGACGCGGCAGACCTTCCAGTCGGGCCTGACCAGCATCTCGACCAATCGCGACGACACCGAACGGTCGATCGTCTTTCGCGGCCGCTCGACGAAGACCAATCTTCTCGTCTCGCGCGAGTGGCACGACGACAAGATCCCGGCCACGGACAACGATTACGTCTTCGACCGCTTTCAGCTTCACCACCTGTTCCGTTGGGGAAAAGGCAGCCGACTTCAGTCCCGGATCGAGTACTTCGACCGGGCGGGCTTTCAGGCCTATGACCGGTTCGTGGTCAATGAATCGGTCACGCTCAAGCACACCCGGGCGCTGCAAAGCAGCTATACGTATCGGTTCTTATCCTTCCGTCAAACCCAGGACACGATCGAGCACGACGGCCTTTTCACGCTGACCCACAACCTTTTCGGCAACCTGACGACGACCCTGCAGGCCGAGGCGCGGGCGAGCGATCTCGACGTCAGCACCGAGGATGAGTATCGGGGCCGGCTCGATTTCGAGTATCGGAAGAAGATCCCTTGGGGCGGGCGGCTCGGCCTCGGCCTCGGCGGCGGCTATGGGGTCACCGATCGGGTGTCGTCCGACGGACTGAGCGATGTGGTCGACGAGGCCCACGGCGTCGATTCGAGCCGTCTGGTTCTTCTCGTCCGCCGTTTCGTCGTGACCTCGACGATCATCGTCACCAACGCCACGGGCACTTTGATCTTCACCGAGGGCAACGACTACAACGTGTTGTCTGCGGCCAATAACCAAACCCAGCTCGAGATCATTCCGGGCGGGCAGATCAACGTGGGCGAGACGATCCTCGTTTCCTACAAGTTCCAGGCCCTACCGTCGGCGAAATTCTCGACCATTCCTTATCAAGCCCATGCGAACGTGGACTTCGATTGGATCTCGGTCTTCGCTCGGGTCTCGGGCGAGGAGGAATCCTTGCTCGAGGGAAGCGATCAGGGCGCCGTGCTCGACCGGCTTACGGCCTCTTACGGAACCGAGCTCCGCTGGGAGCCGCGGCCCGACATAAACGCGACGTTCTCGATCGCGCGGCGGACCCTGATCTCGGGCGCGTTCAACACCAACTCGATCGATCTGAACCAGGGCTTCTTTTACCGACTCAACCCCCGCGCCATTCTCAACCTCACGGCGAGCCAGAACTTCATCACCAGCGACGGGGCGCGGACCAATCTGTTCAATGTCGACATCGGCATGCGCTGGTCGCCGCGCCACAATCTGTCCGTTCGGCCGCATATCGGGTTCTGGCAGCGCAACGAGAAGGGCGTCTCGGAAGAACGCTTCCTGACCGGCGGCGTCGAGGTCGAATACTCGATCGGGCTTCTTTCCTTGCGGCTCGAGTACACCCACGAACGCCGCACCGGCACGGTCACGGATCGCGACGAGGACCGGATCATGCTGACCATCGTGAGGGCGTCGCGATGAAGCGCGCATTCGTCCTTGCCTTCCTGCTTCTGGCCTCGGCCTGCGCGCCGACGGCGCTTCTCGGTCCCGGACCGAGAGTCGCGCCTGTGGCCCACGCGCCGGTTTGGCCCGACCCGCCGCAAGATCCGCGAATCCGTTTCCTCTATGCTTTCCGCGGCCCCGACGACCTCGGTTTCCGCCGGCCTTTCTTCGACCGGATGTGGGCGTGGCTGGTCGGCGCGGAGGTGCGCGAGATGGTGCGGCCCTATGCGATCGCCGTGGACGATGGGCTGATGGTGGTGGCCGATCCCGGGCTCCGCGCGGTTCACTTTTTCTACGAACGCGAGCAGAGCTACCGCCGCATCGCCAAGATCGGCGATGAGCCGTTGCTTTCGCCGGTCGGTGTGGCGATCGGCCCGCAGGGAATCGCGGTCGCCGATTCGGCGCTCGGCAAGCTGTTCATCCTCACCCGGACGGGCGAACGCCGGCGCGTGGTCGAAGGACTGCTGCGCCCGACCGGGGTGGCGGTCGATCGCGCTAGCGGCCGCATTTACGTGGCCGAGACCCGGGCGCACCGGATCGCCGTTCTCGACCGAGACGGCGCACGCCTGTTCACTTTCGGCAAGCGCGGGACGGAGCCTGGCGCGTTCAACTTTCCGACCCATCTCGCGCTCGCGAACGGACGGCTCTACGTCAACGATACGATGAACTTCCGAGTCCAGATCTTCGATCTCGACGGAAAGTATTTGGGCGCGTTTGGCGAGCCCGGCGACGGCTCGGGGTACTTCGCCCAGGCGAAGGGAATCGGGATCGACAGCGAAGGCCACGTCTATGTCGTCGACACGCTGTTCGACCGGGTCCAGATCTTCGATCCCGACACAGGCCAACTTCTGCTCGCCTTTGGGGGACAGGGAAGCGACGTCGGCGAGATGTGGCTGCCTTCGGGCCTCGCCATCGCAGACGACCGAATCTACGTCGCCGATTCCTACAATCGGCGAATCCAGGTTTTCGCATTCCTCGGGGGGAGCTGACATGCTGCGGATCGTCCCCATCGTTCTTCTCGCGCTTCTGGTTCTGCCCTTTCGCGCCTGGGGCGCGCAGGATGTGGCCAGCACCGTGCACAATCTGTCGTCCTCGGGCCCGGGACCGTTCAAGAGCCTGACCATCAACCAGGTATGCGTGTTCTGCCACACTCCGCACCGGGCAAGCCCCAGCGCGCCGTTGTGGAACCACGACCTTTCGGGTCAGACCTATCTGCCTTACGGAAGCTCGACCCTTCAGGCTTCGCCCGGCCAGCCCACGGGCTCGTCGCGGCTGTGCCTCGCCTGTCACGACGGAACGGTCGCGCTCGGCGCGCTCGGCAACCCTCCCGCTGGCGCGACCAACGATCTCGCCACGACGTTCCTTACGGGCCGCGCCAACCTGGGCACCGACCTGACCGACGACCATCCGATCTCCTTTCCTTACGATTCCGCGCTGTCCGCCGACGACCCGCAGATCGTTTCTCCGTCGGCGATCGACCTGCCGCTTGAGAACGGCGACCTTCAGTGCACTTCCTGTCACGACGCGCACGAGCGCGACATCGCGCCCTTCCTGCGCAAGACGACCCAGAACGGCGATCTTTGCATCACCTGCCACGCTCTTTCGGGCGTGAGCTGGAGCTGGTCCGTCTCGTCGCACGCGACCTCGACCGCCGGCCCCGGGAGCGGCGACCCGTGGAGCGAGCGCAAGCCCGCCTGGCGGGGCGCGACGGTGGCCGAGAACGCGTGTTTCAACTGCCACACGCCGCACAACGCGGCGACGCCCCAGCGGCTGATCAAAAAGGTCGAGGAAGCGACTTGTTACCTGTGCCATGACGGCTCGGTGGCGCGCACCGATATCGAGTCCGAAATGCTCAAGCCGTCGCGACACCCGGTCGACCAATTCACCGGCATTCACGACCCGACCGAGGACTTCTCGGGGCCGCCGCCGGCCGACCACGTGGCGTGCGCCGACTGCCACAACCCGCACGGGGTCGAACCCGGCTCCGCTCCAGCCCCTGCCGCGCCGCCCGCGAACCAGGGGGTCAAGGGAATCACGGCCGCCGGCATCCAGGTCGACGAGGCGAGCAACCTTTACGAGATCTGCTTCAAGTGCCACGCCGACAACAACGTCGTGTCGTCGCCCGCGGTCACCCGCGTCATCGTTCAAACCAACACGCGGCTTGAGTTCGATCCCGGGAATCCGTCCTACCATCCGATCGAAGGGCCGGGGCAGAACGGAAACGTCCCCAGCCTGATCCCGCCGCTGACCGAGACCAGCGTGATCTCGTGCACCGATTGCCACAGCAACGACGCCGGCCCCGGGGCCGGCGGCTCGGGACCGGCGGGGCCGCATGGCTCGACCTTCAGCCCGCTCCTCGAGCGCAACTACTCGACCGCCGACAACACCTCGGAAAGCGCCTTCGCCTACGCGCTTTGCTACAAGTGCCACGACCGCAACAGCATCCTCAGCAATCAGAGCTTCAAGGAGCACAAAAAACATATCGTCGGGGAAAAGGCGCCTTGCGCGGCTTGCCACGATTCCCACGGCATCAGCGCAACCCAGGGCAACTCGGTCAATAACGCGCACCTCATCAACTTCGACGCGACGATCGTCTCGCCGAACTCTCAAGGGATCGGACCGGAGTTCGAGGATCTCGGTACCTTCAAAGGGCAGTGCAGCCTGCGCTGTCACGGCAAGGATCACAAGAACAAGAGGTACTAGCGGAAGATTGGGAGCGCCTTCGCGCCCGCAAAATCCGTTCAGGCTCTTGACCGCGGTCAAGGAAAAACCGCCTGCAAACGGCGAGAGTTGGGAGTACTCGCAAACGTTGCGTGGTCTTTCGCGTTTGCGGAAATGGAGTCGGAATTGGCCCGGAAGATCGACCGGTCTCAGTTCCTTCGAGGAACCCTGTGGGGGCGACGAAGCCCTCTCCGCCCGCCCTGGTCCGGCGCCGAGGCCTCCTTCATCGATTTTTGCCGCCGCGGCGGCGCCTGCATCGACGCCTGCCCGGAAGGAATCCTGATCGCCGGACGCGGCCGTCTGCCCGAGGTCGACTTCGCGCGCGGCGAATGCACCTTCTGCGCGAAATGCGTTCAGGCCTGTCCGACCGGCGCCCTGTCGCTTGCCAACGCCGCCGACAGCGAAGCCGGTCTGCGCCCTTGGACCGTCGTGGCCGAGATGACGGAGGCCTGTCTGTCGATGAAGGGGGTGAGCTGCCGCGTTTGCGCCGAGCATTGCGACGCCGACGCCATTCGTTTCGCGCTTGCGGTTGGCGGCGGCGCTCGGCCGACGGTGGAGACCGCGCTCTGCACGGGCTGCGGGGCTTGCGTCGCCCCTTGTCCTGTCAACGCCATCGAGATCGCGTGAGAGCCGGAGAGACCGAAAGATGACGATTTCCAGCCTCGTCGTTCACGTCCGCCCCGAGAAGATCGATGCGGCGCGCGCCGCCTTCGGCCGGCTTGCGGGCGTCGAGGTGCACGGGACGAGCGACGACGGCCGCTTGGTCGTCACGATCGACTGCCCAGGCGAACGCACGGCTTTTGAGACCATGACCAGGCTCCGGGACGTCGACGGCGTTCTGTCGGCATCCCTGGTTTACAGCTTTTTCGAGGACGATCCTGCCGGCAAGGAGAAGGCATCATGACCATTTCGAGGCGCGACTTCATCAAGACCAACGCCGCCCTGGCGGCGGCGAGCGTAGCGGGCGTCAGCCTTCCCGCCGCCAAGCGCGCCCAGGCGGCCGGTGATGATGGCATTCGCTGGGACAAAGGCGTCTGCCGGTTCTGCGGCACCGGCTGCGGGGTGTTGATCGGCACAAAGAACGGACGCGTCGTCGCGACCCAGGGCGACCCGGACGCGCCGGTCAACAAGGGGCTTCTCTGCATCAAGGGCTACTTCCTGTCCAAGATCATGTACGGCGAGGACCGGCTGACCAAGCCGCTCTTGCGCAAGAAGAACGGCCGCTACGACAAGAACGGCGCATTCACCGAGGTCTCCTGGGACGAAGCCTTCGACATTATGGCCGAGAAGTGGAAGGCGGCGATCGCCAAGAAGGGGCCGAGCGCAGTCGGCATGTTCGGCTCGGGCCAGTGGACGATCTGGGAGGGCTATGCCGCCTCCAAGCTCATGAAGGGCGGGCTGCGCTCCAACAACCTCGACCCCAACGCGCGCCATTGCATGGCCTCGGCGGTCGGCGCCTTCATGCGCGGCTTCGGGATCGACGAGCCGATGGGCTGCTACGACGACCTCGAATACGCCGACGCCTTCGTGCTCTGGGGCTCGAACATGGCCGAGATGCACCCGATCCTGTGGTCGCGGCTGACCGACACCCGGCTGACCAAGCCGGGCTGCGAGGTCCATGTGCTCTCGACCTTCGAGAACCGCAACTTCGAGCTCGCCGACAACGGCATCGTGTTCAGGCCGCAGACCGATCTCGCGATCCTGAACTACATCGCCAACCACATCATCCAGACCAAGGCCTACAACGCGGACTTCATCGCCAAGCACGTCAACTTCAACAAGACCGTGACCGACATCGGCTACGGCCTGCGCCCCGACCATCCGCTCGAGAAGAAGAAGACCGGAAAGGGCGGCAAGCTGACCAAGATCTCGTTCGAGGAGTACGCGGAGGCGGTCTCGAAATACACGCTCGAGTACACGAGCAAGCTTTCGGGCGTGCCGGCGGAGAAGCTCGAGCGCCTCGCCAAGCTTTACGCCGATCCGAACAAGAAGATCGCCTCCTACTGGACCATGGGCTTCAACCAGCATACCCGCGGGGTGTGGGTGAACGGGCTGCTCTACAACGTCCATCTTTTGATGGGCAAGATCTCCGAGCCCGGCAACAGCCCGTTCTCGCTGACCGGGCAGCCGTCGGCCTGCGGCACCGCGCGCGAGGTCGGAACCTTCGCCCATCGTCTGCCGGCCGACCTGGTGGTCATGAAGAAGGCGCATCGCGACGCCGCCGAGCGGATCTGGAACCTGCCCGAGGGCACTATCCCGCCCAAGCCCGGCTATCACGCCGTGTTGCAGAATCGCATGCTCAAGGACGGCAAGCTCAACGCCTACTGGGTCATGTGCAACAACAACATGCAGGCGGCGGCCAACATGAACCAGGAGACCTATCCGGGTTACCGCAACCCGGAGAACTTCATCGTCGTCTCCGACGCTTACCCGACCGTGACCGCGATGGCGGCCGATCTCATCTTGCCCACCGCCATGTGGGTCGAGAAGGAAGGCGCCTACGGCAACGCCGAACGCCGCACCCAGTTCTGGCGCCAACAGGTCAAGGCGCCGGGCGAGGCGCGCTCGGACCTGTGGCAGATCATGGAGTTCTCCAAACGCCTCAAGGTCGAGGACGTCTGGCCCGAAGAGCTGATCGCCAAGAAGCCCGAGCACCGCGGCAAGACCCTCTACGAGGTGCTGTTCCGCAACGGCTTCGTCGATCAGTTCCCGCTGTCCGACATTCAGGCGGGCTTCGATAACGACGAGGCCGAGCATTTCGGCTTCTACGTCCAGAAGGGCCTGTTCGAAGAATACCGCCGTTTTCAGTTCGAAGGACCGAAGTTCGGTCACGAGATGGCCCCGTTCGAGGCCTATCACAAGGCGCGCGGGCTGCGCTGGCCGGTGATCGACGGCAAAGAGACCTTATGGCGCTTCCGCGAGGGCTACGACCCTCATGTCAAACCGGGCGAAGGTTTGCGCTTCTATGGCAAGCCCGATGGACGCGCCAACATCATCTTCGCCCCGTACGAGCCTCCCGCCGAGTCTCCCGACGATGAGTACGACCTCTGGCTCGCCACCGGGCGGGTGCTCGAGCACTGGCACTCGGGATCGATGACCCGGCGCGTGCCCGAGCTTCACCGCGCTTTCCCCGCCGCCAAGGTTTACATGCACAAGGAAGACGCCCGAGCGCGCGGGCTGAAGCGCGGGCAGGTGGTCAAGCTCCAGACCCGGCGCGGCGAGCTTTTGACCCGGGTCGAGACCCGGGGCCGCAACAAGCCGCCGAGAGGGCTCGTGTTCATCCCCTGGTTCGACGAGAGCCAGCTCGTCAACAAGTTGACTCTGGACGCCACCGATCCCCTGTCGAAGGAGACCGACTACAAGAAGTGCGCCTGCCGGGTCGTCAAGGTCTGAGTCCGACGGCCGGCCTTTGAACGGAGGAGCCGAGCATGAGCGCAGAGCGCCCTGCGCGGAAAGGGGTCACCCGCCGGCAGCTTCTCGCCGACGGCGCGCGCGGCGCCTGCGCCGCCGGGGTGTTCGCGCTCGCGCTCGGCCTTTTCGCGCAGCGGGCGAAAAGCCTGCCCGCGACCGCGCTGCGCCCGCCGGGCGCGCTTTCGGATGCCGACTTCCTGAGCGCCTGCGTGCGCTGCGGGCTGTGCGTGCGCGATTGCCCCTATCCGACGCTCAGGCTCGCCGAGCTCGGCGGCGACGTGGCCGTGGGCACGCCCTACTTCGTCGCCCGCGAAGCGCCCTGCGAGATGTGCGAGGACATTCCCTGCGTCGCCGCCTGTCCGACCGGGGCGCTCGATCCCGGGCTCACCAACATCGATGACGCCCGCATGGGACTCGCGGTCCTGGTCGATCACGAAAGCTGCCTCAACTTCCGAGGGTTGCGCTGCGACGTGTGCTATCGAGCCTGCCCGTTGATCGATGCGGCGATCACGCTCGAGCCGTTCCATAACGCGCGCACCCAGAAGCACGCCTTGTTCATCCCGACGGTTCATTCCGAGGCTTGCACCGGCTGCGGCAAGTGCGAGCACGCTTGCGTTCTCGAAGAGGCCGCGATCAAGGTGCTGCCGCGCCGGCTCGCCAAGGGGAAAGGCGGAGCGCATTACCGCTTTGGCTGGGAGGAAAAAGCCAAGAAGGGCGGACCGCTTGTGCCCGGCCTGATCGATCTTCCCGACCGGCTGCCGGGGACCGCGCCATGAGAGCGTCGCGCAAATACCCAGGCGCTGACGCGGTCGCGACCAAGGGTTGGCTGGCCGCCCATCGCTGGCTGATCCTGCGCCGGAGCAGCCAGGCGCTGGTGCTCGCCGCCTTCCTCGCCGGCCCGCTGGGGGGCTTGTGGATCGTCAAGGGATCTCTCGCCTCGAGCCTGACCTTCGGCGTCTTGCCGCTCAGCGACCCTTATATGCTCGTTCAGTCCTTCGTCGCCGGGCACGCGATCGCGTCCACGGCGCTGACCGGCGCGCTGATCCTCGCGGCCTTTTACCTTGTGGTCGGCGGGCGCGCGTACTGCGCTTGGGTCTGTCCGATCAACGTCATCACCGACGCCGCCCAGTGGGTGCGGCGGCGGCTGGGCCTGGTCGGCGGGCTCCGGCTCAGACGGACGACGCGCCTTTGGGCGCTGGCGATGACGCTCGCGGTGGCCTTCGCGACCGGAACCATCGCTTGGGAGCTGGTCAACCCGGTGACCATCGTCTTTCGCGGCCTCGTGTTCGGCCTCGGTCTCGCATGGGCGGTCGCGCTCGCGGTGTTTTTGTTCGACCTGTTCGTCGCCGATCGCGGCTGGTGCGGCCATCTTTGCCCCGTGGGCGCGTTCTACGGGCTGATCGGCGCCGCCTCGCTGGTGCGGGTGCGCGCCGCGCGTCGCGCCGCCTGCAACGACTGCGCCGACTGCTACGCGGTCTGCCCCGAGCCTCATGTTCTCAAGCCCGCGCTCAAGGGAAGGGACGGCCACGGGCCGGCGATCCTGGCGCGCGACTGCACCAACTGCGGGCGCTGCATGGATGTCTGCGCGCTCGACGTATTCGCCTTCGGCCCGCGCTTCGGCCCGCGCGCCGGCGGCATCGATCCCGTGGAGCACGGACCCCATGGGGCGTACTGATTCTTGCGACAAGGAGTTCCTGCCATGAAGAAGACGATCGGTACGGTGATGGCGAGCCTGGCTCTGGCGCTGGCGTTGCTTTTGCCCCAGGGATCGCTGCGGGCCGACCAGGTGACCTCGCTGCGCGGCGATCTCGCCATTCCGGCGGGGAATCTTCCGCCCGCGACCTATAAGCTCGAGAGACCCGGCAAGCCCTTCCCGCGCGCCTTCAAGCAGCAGCCGCCGCTGATCACCCACCGCGCGGCCAAGTACAAGATCGACCTCAAGGAGAACCGCTGCCTGAACTGCCACGACAAATCCACCTACAAAAAGGAGGAGGCGCCGATGGCCAGCAAGACCCACTACATCGACGCAAGCGGGGTCGAGCGCGACCAGATCAACATGAAGCGGTACTTCTGCACCCAGTGCCACGTGCCCCAGACCAACGCGCGGCCCTTGGTCGAGAACACCTTCATCGGGATTGGGATGACCCAGTAGTACCCGTTCGCCTATGGGAAGACCCGGGCCTCGCCCTTCGACAGGCCCCCGCTTTCGCGAAGGCGCGCTCGGGGTGAGGCCCTCATCCTGAGATGGCCTGTCGAAGGATGAGCGCCTCGGTCCCGTAGAGTCGTTCAAAGGCGAAACGGTATAACCTCTTTTCTTTAGCGCGTTTCATGGTTTGACGGCGCCGGTCCGCTCCCCCGCCTGGCCGCCCGCTCCTTCGATGCCGTGGAACGCGGGTTTCGGGACGCGGGTCCGCCTTACGGCTCCACCAGGACGCCGTTGCGGTAGAGCCGGGTCCAGCGCGGGGGAAAGCGGAGATAGCTCCGCTCGGCGGGCACCGACCGGGCCTCGGGCATCTTGATCTTGATTTCGTGGCCGGCGAAGACGACGGTCGCGATCTTGTAGCTGCCGAGGTCGCGCGTATCGCGGATCTCGACCGCGACCGTATCGTCCGCAGGCGCGTCGTCGAGCTCGAGGAACTCGGGCCGGATGCCGAGCGTGAGGGTCTCGCCCTCGGCGAGCGCGATCCGCGCGGTTCCGGGAAGCGGGATCAACGTCTCGCCTACGGCGACGCCGCCCTCGACCGGCCGGCAGGGTAGGAAGTTCATCGCCGGCGAGCCGATGAAGTAGCCGACATAGGCGTGGCGCGGGGTCTCGAACAGCTCCTGCGGCGTGCCGATCTGCATGATCCGCCCCTTGTCCATCACCACCACCTTGTCGGCGAAGGTCAGGGCCTCGTTCTGATCGTGGGTGACGTAGATCAGAGTGCGGTTGAAGGCCGCGTTGACCTCTTTGAGCTTGCGCCTGAGCAGCCATTTGAGCTGAGGGTCGATCACCGTCAGCGGCTCGTCCAGCAGGATCGCCGCGACGTCGTCGCGCACCAGCCCGCGTCCCAGCGAGATGAGCTGCTTGGCGTCCGCCGTGAGCCTGCGGGCGGGCCGGCCAAGCTGGTCCGAAAGGTTGAGCAGGGCGGCGACCTCGCGCACGCGGCGGTCGATCTCGGCCCGCGGCAGCTTTCGGCAGCGCAGCGGGAAGGCCAGGTTGTCGTAGACGGTCATGATGTTATAGATGACCGGGAACTGGAACACCTGGGCGATGTTGCGTTTTGCCGTCGGCAGGTCGGTGACGTCGACGCCGTCGAACAGCACGCGGCCCTCGGACGGCCGCACGAGCCCCGAGATGATGTTGAGCAACGTCGTTTTGCCGCAGCCCGACGGGCCGAGCAGGGCATAGGCTCCGCCGTCGTCCCAGCGGTGCGACATGGGTTGCAGCGCGTAGTCGTCGGGGCTCCGAGGCGCGCCCGTATAGCAGTGTCCGATCCGGTCGAACGCGATCTGCGCCATCCCGCGCCCTCTCTCAGATGCCTGCTGTCTCGGGCGCGGCGGCAAGCCGGCCGTCGGGCGCGAAAGCGTAAAGGTTGCGTGGGTTCAGATAGGCGGGGATCGTCTCGCCGAGGGCATGGGTGTGGACGCCTTCCTCCTGGATCACCCAGGAGACGTCGGCGTGGCGGGCGTGGATGAAGGTCTCGGAGCCCGAGATCTCAGCCAGCTCGACGGTGATGTCGAAGGCGATATCGTCGCCGCCGCCGCGCGCGAGGCTCAGATCGCTCGCCCGGATGCCGAAGCGATAAGCGCCCGGAGCGAGAGCGGCGAGATGGGCGACCCTGGGCAGCTGCAATCCGCCGCCGAGCAGAAGGCGGTCGTCGGCGACCATGCCGTCGATCATGTTCATGGGCGGATCGTTGAAGACGCGCGCGACCTCTTCGGTCGTAGGACGGCGAAAAACCGCGTGGGTCGGGCCGGCCTGGAGCACGCGGCCTTCGTTGAGGACGACGACCTCGCCGCCCAGCATCAGGGCCTCGACCGGCTCGGTGGTCGAGTAGACGACGATGCTGTCTGTCTTGTCGGCGAAGATGTTCTTGAACTCGTCGCGAAGCTGCTCGCGCAGCTTGTAGTCGAGGTTGATGAGCGGCTCGTCGAGAAGCAGAAGATCCGAGCCCTTGACCAGCGAGCGTGCGAGCGCCGTGCGCTGCTGCTGGCCGCCCGAGATCTCGCCCGGCTTGCGGTCAAGAAGCTCGGCGATGCCAAGCATCTCGGCCGCGCCCCGCACCTTGGCGTCGATCTCGTCCGCGGGCAGCTTCATGCGACGCAGCGGAAAGGCGATGTTGTCGAAGATCGTGAGGTTCGGGTAGTTGATGAACTGTTGGTAGACCATCGAGACCCGGCGCTTCCACACCGGCGCGTCCGCCGTGTCTCGTCCGTCGAGCAGAATGCGCCCCGTCGTCGGCCGGTCAAGCCCGGCGAGCAGGCGCAAAAGCGAGGTCTTGCCCGAAAGCGTCGGCCCCAGCAGAACGTAAAAGCCGCCCTTCTCGAAAGCGAGGTTGATATCGGTCAGATGGACCTCGCCATCGACCGTCTTGCCCACGTTCTCGACGATCAGCGACATCTGCGCCCGTCTCCCGCGGTTTCCGTCGCGCCTTCCACGGCTATTTGATCGCGCCCGCCAGGTTGCCCTGGGAGAGGTACTTCTCGACCACGAAGGCAAGGATCACAAGCGGCGCGACCGAGATCAGCGCCGAGGCGCTCAGGCTCCACCAGGGGGTCACCGACGAGTTCAGCGCCACCACCGCCACCGGCAGAAGCTGGACCTTGGTGAAGGTGAGGATGAAGGCGAAGAAGAAGTCGTTCCAACCGAAGATGATGCAGAACAAGCCCGCCACCACCAGCCCCGGCTTGCAGTTGGGCAGGATCACCCGCCAAAAGGTCTCGACCGGGCTGCAACCGTCGAGCATCGCGGTCTCGTCGAGCTCGATGGGAATGTTGTTGAAGAAATCGACCATCACCCAGACCGCGATCGGCAGGAGAAGCGCCACATAGACCAGGATCAGCCCGAGCCGGGTGTCGAGGAGGCCGAGCGCGCGCAGCATCAGGAAGAAGGGGATCGCCAGCACGATCGGCGGCATGATCCGCTGGGAAATGAAGAAGAAAGTGATGTCGGCGTTCTTCACCGGTCCCATCCGGAACGAGAATCGCGACAGTCCGTAGGCCGCGAGCGTGCCGAGAACCAGGCTGACCGCGCTTGCCGAGACAGTCACCGTGAGGCTCGAAAGATAGGGGCCGACGATGTCGATGCCTTTGCCGGCGCGCCGGAACAGCACGCCCCAGCCTTCGAGCGAAGGCTCGTACTGGAGCCAGGGGATGTAGGTCGCGCCCGAGACCACGCCCGAGGACGTCTTGAACGAGGTCGTCAGCGCCCACAGGAAAGGCGCGATCACGAACGCCGACCAGGCGAGGATCGCCGCGTATTTCAGGAACCGATACAACGCCGCCATCATGTCTCGCCCTTGAGGATGAAGACCTTGGTCAACACCTTGGCGATGATGGTCAGCGCGACGATCATCATCACCAAATAAGTCACCGACATCGAGGCGGCGTAGCCGATCTGGAAGTCGCGCAGACCCCGAATGTAGATGTAATAGCTCGCCGTCTCGGTCGCCGTGCCAGGGCCGCCCGCGGTCAGCACATAGACCGTCTCCATGATCTTGGAGGCTTCGATCAGGCGGATGATGAGCGCGCCGATCGAGATCGGCGCCATCAACGGAAAGGTGACCATAAAGAAGGTGCGGATCGGGCCCGCGCCGTCGACCGCCGCGGCCTGGAACGGCTCTCTGGGCAGCGACAGAAGGCCCGCGAGCAAAAGCAGGAACATGAACGGCGTCCATTGCCAGATCTCGACGATCATAACGCTGACCACCGCCATGCTGCCGGTCGACAGCCAGGGCACGGGATCGATGCCGAGCAGGCCGAGGAAGTCGTTCAGAGGCCCCAGGGATTCGTGAAAGATGGTGCGCCAGATCACCGACATGATGACCGGCGTAGTCATCATCGGAATCAAGAACAGAACCCGGAAGAACCGCTTGCAACGCACGTCGCGCCAGACCAGCAGCGCGAGCGCGAAACCGAGCACGTATTGGATCAGGGCCGTTCCAGTAGCGATCAGCGTGAGCCGCCCCATCGCTTCCCAGAACCTCCGATCCGAGAACACGCGGGCGTAGTTCTCGCCGCCGATCCAGTCGAGGCCCGGCACCACCACGTCCCAGCTCGAAAAGCTCACCCGGATGGTGAACAGGAGCGGGAACAGGATGATGGCGAGAAGTCCCAACAGCCCCGGCAGCAGGAAAAGGAACTTCTGACGGGAGACGAACACCTCTGGCCCCTATGATCCCGATCTCGGTTCGACCGCTCGCCGCAAGGCGCATGCGCCACCCTGCGGGGTAAGGGGCGCGCCCCTTACCCCGCAGGCGGCGCGAGAGGGCCGGCTCGTTCCTTCCGGTCGAAGCCGGCCGTCACGCCAATCGCGCGATTATCGCAGATTGTCTTCGAGCGCGACCACCGTGGCATAGGCCTTGCGCACCTTGTCCTTGCCGATCCGGTCCACGATGCGACGCCACTCGGCGGCGACGCCGTCGAGCGCCTCCTGCGGCGTCTTCTGGCCGGCCAGGGCCTCGGACACGCCCGCGGCGAGCGAGGTCATGAACTGGTTGACGCCCGGCACCCGCAGGTCGAACACGCGGTTCTTACTGTCGTCCATGCTCGACAGCGTCTTGACGTAGGTGCGGGCGATCTTCGGATCCCAACCCAGGTTCTTGATCCAGAAGTCGGGATCGAAGTGGTTGGTCCGGTACGGATTGACGCCGAAACGGCCGATTTGGAGGTCGTGCAGCGTGTTGGCCTGGTTCGAGAAGAAGCACAGATAGTCGAAGGCCATATCCTTGTTCTCGCTGGTCTTTGCGACCGCCGAGGTCCAGCCCCAGGTGATATACGGCGCCCGGCTGGGGGTGTCGAAATAGTCCCACTTGCCGGTCTTGCGGTTCCAGACTTCGTGCGAGCCCGGCAACGGCGCCGCCGCGACCTTGTTGCGGATACGGCTGTCCTTTTGCATCGCCTGGATGAAGGCGTCGTCCCAGGAGTAGCTGAACAGGGTCTGGCCGCCGCCGAAGGAGAAGATCTCGTCGCCGAGGCCGAAGTTGTTGCCGCCGGGCGGCATGTAGGACTGCGCCTTGACGAACATCTCGAGGCCGCGCACCCAGCCCGGGGTGTTGACCAGCGGCTCCATGGTGTCGAGATCGAAGAAGAAACCGCCTTTCACGCCCGGGTTCTTGGCATAGGCCGCGACCCGGCTGATGAAGGCCGAGAACATCAGGTCGTCGCGCTTGACCACCTCGGCCGAGCCGTAGTTGGTTTCGCCGTCGCCGTCCCAGTCCCAGCCGTTGAAGAAGCGCGCGATCTGGTCATACTCCTCCCAGGTCGTGGGCACGCGGAGCTCGCGGCCGGTCGCCTCCTTGTACTTCTTCTGCATCTCCGGGTTGTTGATGACATCGGTCCGGTACTTGAGGTAGTGCCGGTCGCCGTCGACCGGGAACTGGATCATTTGATCGCCCCAGGTCGCGACGTCGATGTAGTTGGGGGTGACCAGCTTCATCGCCTTGGTGTTGCGGTACTCCTCGGGAACCGGAGCGAGATAGGGCGCGAAGTCGCCGATCCAAAGCGAGCCGTAGAACAGAACGTCATAGGCGTTCTGGCCGGTCTGGAAAGGGATCATGATGCGCTGGAACAGGTCGCCGAAGGGCACGTGAACCACGTTGACCTTGGCGCCCGTGAGTTCGGAAAACTGCTTGGCGTGCAGCGCCGTCGGCTCGCCCATCACGGGAACCGCGTGAGTGATGATGTTGAGGGTGCGGCCCGAGTAGTCTTTTGCGTCGATGGCGGCGTAAGAGCACTTGCCGGGAATGTCCTTTTCGATCCCGTACTTGGTGTAGTCAGCCGCTTGGGCGGCGCCGGCCGCCATGAGCGCCACCGCCGCGGCGGTGGCCAGTAAGAATTTTCTCATCGTTACCTCCCTGTTTCTGTCGCGTCTCGCTGGATCGCCGTGTGGCGTCGTCGGGTTCTCGACGTCACGGAATCAGGACCGCGCGCCCCGTAAACCGGCCTTCGTGCAGATCGCGCAGCGCCTGATTGGCGTCTTTCAGGCTGTACTCATGGGTATCGAGCGTCACCAGCCCGCGGTCGGCGAGCGCCATCAGCTCGACGAGCTCGGGATAGGTGCCGACCAGATTGCCGACGATGGTCTTCTCGGTGATGATCATGTCGATCGCCGGCACCTCGATCTTCCCGCCGTAACCGACGATGTAATAGAAGCCGTCGTTGCGGGTCGCGGCGAGGCCCTTTTCGATCGCGTCGCCTTCGCCCACGAAGTCGATCACCGCCTCGGCGCCGTGGCCGCCGGTGAGCGCCAGCACCTCGTCGACCCAGCCGTCGTCCGCCTTGACCGTGTAATGCGCCCCGAGCTTGGACGCGAGCGCGAGCGCCGCATCCGACCGGTCGACGACGATGATTTCGGCCGCGCAGAGCGCGTTCAGCACCTGGACCCCGATGTGTCCAAGCCCCCCGGCGCCGATCACCACCGCATACTCGCCCGGCAGCAGGTGCCGCGAGGCCTTCTTGGCGGCGCGATAGGCGGTGAGCCCGGCGTCCGTATAAGGCGCGACCGCCTTGGGCGCGAGGCTTTCGGGCAGCTTGATCAGGGTGCGCTCGTGGGTGAGAAGGTACTCGGCATAGCCGCCGTTGGCGTTGATGCCCGGGAACGCGTTGTCCTGGGCGTGCATGTCGTTGCCGCGCCGGCAGGCGAGGCAGTGACCGCTGGTCACCAGCGGATGCACGATCACCGGGTCGCCGGGCTTGACGCTTTCGACCGCGGAGCCGACCTCCTCGACCCAGCCCGCGTTCTCGTGACCCATGATGTGCGGCAGGCTGACTTCGACCTTGTCGCGCCAGATCCCCTCGATAATGTGCAGGTCGGTCCGGCACACCCCGGCGCCGCCGACCCGCACGATCACGTCGTGGGGCTGGGCGATCTTGGGGTCGGGGACATCCTCGTAGGTCACCCACTGCGGGCTGGTGAGCGATTCGTCGTAGTCGTGTAGTACCGCTGCCTTCATCGCCAGGGCCTCCTGCTTCTTTGCGCGTTCTTCGAACCGATCGCGGAAAAAACCTTCTGGCAGCTTCTCTGCAAGGCGCGTGCCAAAACCTGCGCGGGCGGAGAGCGCCGGGAATTCAGGGGCTTGCGGTTGGTTGCGTTCGCGGCTGGAATCGGTCAATGTGAAAACCAAGAACAAAACGGCGGAGCACGTGTTCAAAAAATCAACAGCTCCGACCGCCGGCCGGGAAGGCTCCGGCCGCAGACAGGGAGACCAGCCGGCCCACGGTGGCCGGCCGCCAAACAGGGGGCGCCATGCTGTCCTTTGACGACCGCATCAACCGCGCGCGCATTCTGCTCGAGCGTCGGGGCGCTGCGCCCGCGGAGTTTCTCAGCGCGACGATTCGCGAGTCCTGGAACCGCTGCCTGGACCTGGGCCTCGATCCATTGGGCGAGCCCGAGCGCGTGATCGTCGATCGCGACGCGTTGGAACGGCTCCAGGCCGAGAACCGCGCGGCGCTTCGGCTCGCGAGCGAGGAGGTCCGTAACCTCTACTCGCACATCGCGGGCTCGAACTTCGCCATCGCCTTTGCCGCGCCCGACGGGACCATTCTCGAATGCCTGTCGGACGAGTCCTTTCACGAGACCGCCGACCTCACGCGCATTCGCCCGGGCAGCGTCTGGCAGGAGACCGTCAACGGAACCAACGCGCTCGGCGGCGTGGTGCACACCCGCGAGCCGACCATCGTTCATGCGGGCGAGCACTTCTTTCGCTGCTACGCCGGGCTTACCTGCGTCGCCGCGCCGGTGTTCGCGCCGACGGGCGAGCTCGCCGGGATCATCGACGCCACCTCCGACTGCCGCTCGCGCCAGCACCACACGCTCGCGCTGGTCAAGATGTCCTGTCTGACCATCGAGAACGGGCTGTTTCGGCAGGCGTTCCGCGACCGGCTGATCATCGAGCTGCATAACCGCCACGAGTTCCTCGGCACGCTCCAGGCGGGGCTTCTCGCCTTTGCCGAAGACGGCGCCTTGATCGCCGCCAATCGCCAGGCCCAGTTTCTTCTCCAGGGTCTCGCTCTGGCGCCGGGAATCGCATTCGACGCCATCTTCCGCACCCCGTTCCGCATCTTTCGCGACACCCGGGGCGCGACCTTCGGCGCCCGGCTCGTCGATGTCCATGGCAGCGCCTTCGCAGTCGCCGTATTCAATCCGATGTCGGTGGGAACGGTGGCGCCCGGGAGCGTGTTTCGCGACGACCGACGGCACGTGCGGTCCCGCACGGCCGTCGAGCCGCGCATGGTTTGCGCCGATCCGGCGGTGCGCGCGCTCGTCGAGCAAGTCGAACGCGCCGCCGCCATCGGCGCGCCGATCCATATCCGGGGCGAGACCGGCACCGGCAAGGAGCTTCTTGCGCGGTTCATCCACAAGGCGAGCGGCCGCGACGGGGCCTTCGTTGCGGTGAACTGCGCCGCGCTCACCGAATCGCTCGCCGAGTCCGAGCTGTTCGGATATCGCGCCGGCGCCTTCACGGGCGCGGCCAGGACCGGCGCGCCGGGCCTTGTGCTGCAAGCCGACGGCGGAACCCTATTCCTCGACGAAATCGGCGACATGTCGCCTGCGCTTCAGGCGACGCTGCTGCGTTTTCTCGATAGCTGGCGAATTCGCCCGGTGGGCGAGACCGGCGAGCGCGCGGTCGATATCCAGCTCGTCTCGGCGACCAATCGCGATCTCGACGCGGCGATCACCGAAGGTCGTTTTCGATGCGATCTTCTCTATCGTCTCAACACGGTCGAGGTGACGCTGCCGCCGCTCGATGCGCGATCGGATCTCGCCGAGATCGTCGAAGCCGTGATCGAAACCATCAACAGCCCGCTGGTTCTCGATCCCGAGGCGGTGGCGTTGCTCGAAGCCGCGCGCTGGCCCGGCAACATCCGCGAGCTCAGGAACTTCCTCGTCCGCCTTGCGCTCGCCTGCCCCGACGGTGTCGCCTCGGCTGAGCGGGTGCGCGGCTTTCTCTCCGACCGGCTCGACGGGGCGGAACGCCGCGCCGGTCTTCGGGCGCGTGAACGCGATATCGTGCTCGAGACCTATCGCCGACTCGACGGCAACGTCTCGGCGGTCGCCCGCGAGCTCGGCGTTTCGCGCAACACGGTTTACGCGCGTCTGAAGGAAGCCCGCGAGCGTGGGCGCCACTGATGCCGCCGAGTCGATGAAATCATTCGTGGGCTTCATGGGCCCGGCGGCAAGCGCGACGGCGCGCCCGAGCTTATGTGGGGGAGCCTGCGCAGGCCGTTTGAACGCCCGGCGAGTCGGTTCGCCGCCGCGCCGGCATGAGAGCCAAGGCCGACAACGAATGGGGCTTTGAACGCGTCTGCTTGGGACAAAAAAATCCCGCCAAGTCGTTGACTTGGCGGGAAGTTCATACAGGGA
>CAYYWV010000026.1:0-26514 GCA_964475385.1 uncultured Alphaproteobacteria bacterium
CGCCCCTGGATCAGGCCGAAGGCGACGTTCTCCCAGACCGGCAGGCTGTCGAACAGCGCCGAGCCCTGGAACAGCATCCCGAAGCGCTTGAGCACCCGCTCGCGGTCGCGCTCGCCGAGGCCGACGACCTCTTCGCCGTCGATCTTGATGCTGCCCGCCTCGGGCCGCAAGAGCCCGAGCACGCATTTGAGCAACACCGATTTGCCGGTGCCCGAGCCGCCGATCACGACCACCGATTCGCCGACGCCCACATCGAGGTCGAGCCCGCGCAGGACGCGATTGGACCCGAAGGACTTCTCAAGGCCGCGGATGCGGATCTTCTGGGCGGCGTTCATCGGGCGAAGAACAGCTCGGTGACGATGTAGTTGGCGGTGAGAATCAGGATCGAGGCCGAAACCACCGCGTTGGTGGTCGCCGCGCCCACGCCCTGCGCGCCGCCGCGCGAATGATAGCCGTGGTAACACCCCATCAGCGCGATCAGAAAGCCGAACACCCCGGCCTTCACCAGCCCTGAGACCACGTCCATGGCCTCGAGAAAGTCGTAGGTGTTCTTGAGGTAGGTCACCGGGTTGAAGCCGAGCTTGTGGATGCTGACCAGATAGCCGCCGAACACGCCGATGATGTCGGCGACGAAGACCAGCAGCGGCAGCATCAGAACGCCCGCGATCAGCCGCGGCGCGATCAGGTACTTGAACGGGTTGGTGGCGAGGGTGACCAAGGCGTCGATCTGCTCGGTCACGCGCATGGTGCCGATTTCGGCCGCGATCGCGGCGCCGATCCGCCCCGCCACCATCAACCCCGCGAGCACCGGGCCGAGCTCGCGGGTCAGCGAGACGACCACGATGTTGGGGATCGCGCTTTCGGCCGAAAACCGCGAAAACCCGGTGTAGCTCTGGAGCGCGAGCACCATGCCGGTGAAGATCGCGGTCAGCCCCACCACCGGCAGCGAGTAGTAGCCGATCTCCAGCATCTGGCGGCCGATCAGGCGCGGGTAGATCGGCGGCCAGGCCACATGGAGCACCGCCTTGCCGGTGAACAGGGTGATCCGTCCGACGCTTGCGAGGACGTCGAGAAAGACCCGGCCGATCAGGGCGAGCGGGTTCATCATTCCGGTTGCGTCTCCGGCGCGTCCAGGTAACGGCGCAGGTAGCGCCGCCCGAGCCCGGTCAAGATCTCGTAGGCGATGGTGTCCGCCCAGCCCGCCACCTCGTCGATCGGCACCGCGCCTCCGATCAGCGTGACCGTCGCGCCGGGCTGCGCCGCCGCGGGCGGCAAGGCCGAAACGTCGAGCGTGATTAAGTCCATGGAGACGCGCCCTACCACCGGAACACGAGCGCCGCCGATGGCGGCGAAGGCGCGGTTGCTGAGCGACCGCATATACCCGTCGGCGTAACCCACCGGTACGGTTGCGATTCGCCCCGGCGCGGCGACGCGGTGCGTGGCACCATAGCCAACGGTCTGGGGGCTGTCAACGTTGCGCAACTGAACGATTTTTCCTTCCAGGCGAACGACTTCCGCCATCGGATTGGGCTGGCCCGGAGTCGGGTTCGCGCCGTAGAGCGCGACCCCGGGACGGGCGAGATCGAGGTGATAGGCGGGGCCGAGGAAGATGCCCGACGAGTTGGCGAGGCTCGCCCGCGCCGCCGGCAGGCGCGCCCGCGCGGCGGCGAAGGCGCGGCGCTGGGCCTCGTTCATGGGGTTCTCGCGCTCTTCGGCGCAGGCGAGGTGGCTCATCACCAGCGTCGCCTCGAGCCCCTCGAGCCGCTCGGGCTCGGCCGCAAGTCGGTCGAGCTCGTCGCCCGGAAGCCCGAGCCGGTTCATGCCGGTGTCGACGTGGATCACGGATTCAAGCGGCGCGCCCTTTGCGCGCGCGCAAGCCCGCCAGCGTTCGATGTCGCCCAGGCTGTTGAGCGCGGGCGAAAGACGGTGGGCGATGAAGTCCTCCTCCGTCCCCGGCATGGCGCCCCCAAGGACGATGATGCGCGCCGCGTCGAGAAGACCGCGCAGCGCCACGCCTTCGTCGAGGGTGGCGACGAAAAAGGTCCGGCAGCCCGCGGCCCAGAGCGCGGGCGCGGCCCGGTCTGCCCCGAGGCCGTAGGCGTCGGCCTTGACCACCGCGGCGCATTCCGCGCCTTCGAGGCGTTGAGCCAGCATGCGCCAGTTGCGCGCGAGCGCGCCGAGGTCGATGGTGAGAACCGCGCCCGCGCGATCAGAAGGGCGCGTCATCGCCGCCGTGACGAGTGTCGAGGTTGGCGAACTTGGTGGTTTCGCCGGTGAACTGGAGGCGGATCTTGCCGATCGGGCCGTGGCGCTGCTTGGCGACGATCACCTCGGCGATGCCGGCGGCCTCTTGGATTCGCTTGCGCCACTTGTCGTAACGCTCGTCGAAGTGCTCGGCCGACTCCTCGGCGCGCTGGATGGGCTCGGCGCGGCTCAGGTAGTACTCCTCGCGGAAGATGAACATGACCACGTCGGCGTCCTGCTCGATCGAGCCCGATTCGCGCAGGTCCGAAAGCTGGGGCCGCTTGTCCTCGCGTTGCTCGACCGCGCGCGAGAGCTGCGAGAGCGCCAGCACCGGCACGTCGAGCTCCTTGGCGATCGCCTTGAGGCCCTGGGTGATCTCGCCGATCTCAAGCACCCGGCTGTCGTAGCGGCTGCGCCCGCTGGGCCTCAAGAGCTGGAGATAGTCGACCACGATCAGCGAAAGATCGTGGGTCCGCTTGAGCCGGCGGGCGCGGGTGCGTAACGCGGCGACCGAAAGCGCCGGGGTGTCGTCGATGAAGAACGGAACCCGGTTCAGCTTCTGGCTCGCAATCACCACGTTCTGGAAGTCGTCGGCCGAAAGCTGGCCGCGCCGCAGACGTTCGGAGGCGATGCCGGTCTCCTCGGCGAGCAGGCGGATGGCGAGCTGCTCGGCCGACATCTCGAGCGAGAAGAACCCGACCACCGCGCCGTCCACCCTGCGCTTCACCCCGTCCGGGCCGGTCTCGGCGCGGTAGCTCTTGGCGGCGTGGAAGGCGATGTTGGTGGCGAGCGCCGTCTTGCCCATCGACGGCCGCCCGGCGAGGATGACGAGATCGGAATCGTGCAGGCCCCCCAAAAGGTTGTCGAGATCGATCAGCCCGGTCGCGATCCCGGTCAGCGCCCCGTCGCGCTTGTACGCGGTCTCCATGGTGGCGAGCGCCTCCTGGAGAGAGCCGCTCAGCGGCGCGAAGCCGCCTTCGTACTGGCCTTCCTCGGCGAGCGAGTAGAGGTGCTGCTCGGCGATCTCGATCTGGTCGCGCGCAGGCGTGTCCACCCGGTAGTCGTAGGCCGTGTTGACCACGTCCTCGCCGAGCCGGATCAGCTCGCGCCTGAGGTAGAGGTCGTGGACCGTGCGCGCGTAGTCCTCGGCGTTGATGATGGTCACCGCCGAGGCCGCGAGCCGGGCGAGGTACTGCGCGCCGCCGATATCGGCGAGCGCCTCGTCGCCTTCGAAGTAGTGCTTGAGCGTCACCGGGTCGGCGTACTGGCCGCGCTCGACGATGCGCAGCGTCGCCTCGTAGATGCGGCCGTGGATCTCGTGGAAGAAGTGCTCGGGCGCGAGGAAGGCCGAGACCCGGTTGACGACCTCGTTGTTGACCAGCATCGCGCCCAAGAGCGCCTGCTCGGCCTCGAGGTTGTGGGGAAGCGTCCGGTACGAAATGGTCTCGTCCCGATCGTCCAGAACGCTTTCCGCCATCGTCACCTCCGTTGCCCTGGATCCGGCTGTTTACCACGGAAGGCCCGGCAAGGGGATCGCGAATGCGCGCCTAGGCGTGTGTAACCTGGGGAGAGAAACCGTCCACAGGAGGATAATGCCGGGGAAAAACGTTTCCCGGTCCGTCGTTTCAGGCGGCGGATGTGAGGGGTTGGGCGCGTTCCCACTCGTGAATGTAATCGCGGGTCAGCGGCACGGCGTCGACGCGCTTGGCGAGCTGGATCTGGAAAACCATCTGGTCCCAGTGCCGGAACGACATCTCGCAGCCGGCGAGATAGAACTCCCACATGCGGCAGAACCGCTCGTCGTAGATCTTGGCGATCTTGTCGCGGTTGTCGTGGAACCGCCTGAGCCAGGCTTTCAGCGTGTCGGCGTAGTGCAGGCGCAGGATCTCGATATCGGTGGCAAGCAGGCGGTTGCGTTCGATCGCCGGCATGACCTCGGACAGCGCCGGAACGTAACCGCCCGGGAAGATGTACTTGCGAATCCAGGGGTTGGTCACGCCGGGGCCGTCCGAGCGCCCGATCGAATGCAATAGCGCCACCCCGTCGTCCGCGAGCAGCTCGCGCAGCTTGCCGAAGAACTCGCCGTAGTGCTTGACGCCGACGTGCTCGAACATGCCGACCGAAACGATGCGGTCGAACCGGCCTTCGACCTCGCGGTAGTCCTTGAGGAGGAAGCGCACCCGGTCCGAAAGCCCGGCCTCTTCGACGCGTTGGTTGGAGACCTTGTGCTGCTCTTCCGACAGCGTTACTCCCACGACCTCGACGCCCGCGGTCTCGGCGAGGTAGATCCCGAGCCCGCCCCAGCCCGATCCGATATCCAGCACCTTCTGCCCCGGCTTGAGAAGGAGCTTGGCGGCGAGGTGGCGTTTCTTGGCTTCCTGCGCTTGATCGAGCGAGTAGTTGGGGCTTTCGAAATAGGCGCAGGAGTACTGCCGGTCGCGATCGAGAAACAGGTCGTAGAGCTCGCCCGAGAGGTCGTAGTGATGGGCGACGTTGCGCTTGGCCCGGCCGATCGGGTTGTGCTGCATGATCGGCCGCGCGATCTTGCCGATCCGGCGGCCGACCCGCTCGATCCAGCGGGGCTCGTAAGCCTCGAGATTGAGGCCGCAGAGCATGAGAAAGTCGCGGATCGAGCCGTCCTCGACGGTGAGCGCGCCGTCCATGTAGGCTTCGCCCAAGTAAAGGTATGGGTTGAGGAACAGCTTGCGGTGAAGAGCGCGGTCGTGGAGACGGATGGTGACCGCCGGCTCCTCGCCCGCCGCGCCGAACGCGTGGACCCGCCCGTTCGCGTCGACGACGGTAAGGTGTCCTCTTGTGATCATGCGCCGTAGCAAGCGCGCCAGCAGCATCGGTCACCCTCCCGCTTCCGCCGAGCCGCATGCTCGTGTCCCGTTCGCCGCGCCCGGTCCCGCGCACACGACAAGGCCAAAAAGCCTAACGCAAAGTCAACCAGCTAGCAATCTTCGCCGCCGAATTCTCCGCTGTTTCTCGAAAGAGGCTCGGCCCCGTCAGCCCGCGCCTTCCGGGGCCTTTTCCGCATTGTCGCCGGCGGTCTTCCCGCCCTCGCCGGCGGCGACGGTCTCGAGATCCTCGGGCGCCTTCTCGAACAGAGCCTCGACGTCGACTGCGGGCTCCTCCTTCTCGGGCGCGGCGCCTTCGGCGGCTGTGACGGCGGCGCCGGCGGCCTCTTGGGCCGCGGCCTCTTCGGCCGAACGGGCGACGTTGACCCGGATGCTGACGATCACCTCGGGGTGCAGCGCGATGCGCACCGCGTGAATGCCGAGCGTCTTGATCGGACGGTCGAGCAATACCTGCCGACGCTCGATCGTGACCCCCGCCTCGGTCGCCGCTTCGGCGATGTCGCGCGCCGAGACCGAGCCGTAAAGCTGCGCGCTCTCGCTCGCCTGGCGCAGGAGCACGCAGGAAAAGCCCGTGAGCTTGGCGGCGACCGCCTCGGCCTCTTTGCGGCGTTCGAGGTTGACCGCTTCGAGCTGGGCGCGTTCGCGCTCGAACCGTTCGCGGTTGGCCTTGGTGGCCCGCAAGGCCTTGCGCTGAGGCAAGAGGTAGTTGCGCGCATAACCTGGCTTGACGTTGACCACGTCGCCCATCTGGCCCAGCTTCTCGACGCGCTCGAGCAAGATCACTTCCATCAGTCTTCCTCCTCGTCGGCTGACGTTCCGGCGAAACGCTGGCGCAGCCCGATCAACGATTCGATCGCTCCCGCCCCGGTGACCATCACAAGGCCCGACCAGCGGGGCAGAAACAGAATCAGCATGTAGAATACGGTCAGCGCAAAGGGCCGCCCCGGCCAACCTCGCGAGACCACATGGGCGACGCCGAGCCCCTGAAAGAAGAACGGAATCGCAAAGATCAGCATCAGGCTGCGCCCGGTATACCCTGGGGTGCCGTCGGCGACGAGCCAAAGCGCGCCGGCGAGCGCGATAGCGACCATCAGCCACTGCGGCACCACGATTTCGGCGTAACGGGGCGAAGGCCTGAGGTTGTGCCCCGCGCGGACGAGGATCGCCTGCCCCAGGCTGCCGTTTATCGTAAAGGTCAGAAGCCAGGACGCGGTGACCATCGCCGGAAAGGTCTGCGACCAGGCGGCGGCCGCGGCCGCGCGGTCGGCCTCCGCGAGCCCCGGCACATAGGCCGAAAGCGCCTGATCGAGCGAGCGCCGCACCGCGCCCTCGAAGCCGCCCGGCTCGCCGGCCATCATGAAAGCGAAGACCACGAACAGCGCGGCGGCGTAGGCCGTCGCAAGAGCGAGCAAGCGTCCGACCGGATACCACTCGACCGTCCCGTCGGCCCCCGTGCGCGACAAGAGCGCCTGGCGGACGACGACCGCGACCGGCAGCGCAAAGCCGAGCGCGTAAGGCAACATGCCCGAAACTTGGGCGAAGGCGGTGGTCACGGCGGCGCCGGTGAACGCCGCGATCGTCGCCCCCATCACACCAAGCCCAAGCCCGGCGAGAAACAGAGGCAGATGCGTCAGGTTCGCGATGAGCAGCCCGAACAGAGACCCCGAGGCCGGAGCGAGGTAGATCAGGCCGCTCGCGATTCCCGCCGCCACCGCCAGAGTGATGATCCGTATCATGCGGCCCGCGCCGCCGCGCTGGCTATTTGATGACGAAGGGCAGGAGCGCCAAGTTGCGCGCTCGCTTGATCGCCCGCGCCAGCTCGCGTTGCTTCTTGGCCGAAACGGCGGTGATCCGGCTCGGCACGATCTTGCCGCGCTCGGACAGGAAGCGTTGCAGGAGCTTGACGTTCTTGTAGTCGATCTTGGGCGCGTTCGCGCCCGAGAAAGGGCACACCTTGCGGCGGCGGAAGAACGGCCGCCGGGGGACGGGCTGCGGCATCTGCACCGCGCCGTCCGATTTCGTCGTCTCGCTCATGTCTTACTCTCCCGCTTCGCTCTCGACCGGGGTTGCGGCCTCGGCCTCAGCGTCTGCGCTCTCCGCCTGGGCCTCTTCGGTCGGCTTGGACGCGGTTTCCTGCTTCGCCTTTTCGGCTCCGCCTCGCGACCGGCCGTGCCCGCCGCGGCGCGAGCGGTCGTCGCGCGAGGACTTGGCCTGCATCATGATCGAGGGGTTGGGGTCGAGCTCCTCGACCCGCACGGTGAGATAGCGCAATACGTCCTCGCTGAGCCGGTAGTTGCGCTCGAGTTCTTGCACCGCTTCGGCGGGAGCGTCGAGATTGAAATGGACGTAGTGGCCCTTGCGGTTCTTCTTGATCCGATAAGCCAGGGTCTTAAGGCCCCAGAACTCGGTCTTGGCGACTTCGCCGCCTTTTTCCTTCACGATATTGGCGAAGGTTTCCGCGAGCCCTTCGACCTGCTGGGCCGACATATCGTGGCGCGCGATGAACGTGCTCTCGTAGAGAGGCATGCTCTCGGTCTCCTTATGGCTATTGCGTGCCCGGCGCCGGATCATAAGGCCGCATCCGGCGCTTGGGGCTTAGCCGGCTGGGCCGGCAAGGAGCTATGAAGCGCCGCACTATACCCGAAAGCCGCGCCGGCGCAAGTCCGCTTGACAGGTCCGAAACAGGCGTTATCACTAACCCGCTCGCGTCGCGTCAGCGGTTCGCGAGGCCTCGTTCCCAGGTTCGGGCAGGAGGGCCCTCCGGGTCGGCGAGCCGGCCCGAGGTTCGAACCGACGCCATGAAAACTCAGGATCGCGACAGGTGACGCGCGCTTTCGTCTTCCCCGGCCAGGGATCGCAGCGGGTCGGCATGGGCCGGCCGCTCGCCGAGGCTTTCGCCGCCGCCCGCGAGGTCTTCGAGGAGGTCGACGACGCCCTCGAGGCCAGGCTTTCGCGGATTATCTTCGAAGGCCCCGAATCCGACCTTACCCTCACCGAGAACGCCCAGCCCGCGCTGATGGCGGTCTCGCTCGCCGTGGTCCGCGTGATCGAGCGCGAAGGCGGCCTCAAGCTCGCCGATCACTGCGCCTTCGTCGCCGGTCACTCGCTCGGCGAGTACTCGGCGCTCGCCGCCGCCGGAAGCCTTGCGCTCGCCGACGCGGCCCGGCTCTTGCGTCGCCGCGGACAGGCCATGCAGCGCGCCGTCCCGGTGGGCGAGGGCGCGATGGCGGCCCTGATCGGCCTCGACCTCGACGCCGCCCGCGCGGTGGCCGCGGCCGCCGCCGAGGGCGCCGTCTGCGAGGCCGCCAACGACAACGCCCCCGGACAGGTGGTCTTGAGCGGCGACCGCGCGGCGATCGCCCGCGCGATCGCGATCGCGCCCGAGCGCGGCGCCCGGCGCGTGGTCGAGCTTCCGGTCAGCGCGCCTTTCCACTGCGCGTTGATGGCGCCCGCGGCCGAGGAAATGGCCGAGGCGCTCGCCGCGGCCGAGATCGGGCCCCCGGCGGTTCCCTTGATCGCCAACGTGACCGCCGCGCCGGTCGCCGACCCGGACGAGATCCGCAAGCTGCTCGTGGCCCAGGTCACCGCCATGGTGCGCTGGCGCGAAAGCGTGCTCGCCATGCGCGCGCAAGGCGTGGAGCGGATCGTCGAGCTCGGCGCGGGCAAGGTCTTGAGCGGGCTCGCGCGTCGGATCGACCGCGACATCGCGACCCAATCGGTCGAGACGCCCGAGGACGTCGAGCTTTTTTTGAAAACCGTGTAGGCTTTAGACCGTGTTCGATCTTTCAGGCAGATGCGCGCTGATCACCGGGGCTTCGGGCGGAATCGGCGGCGCGATTGCGCGGGCGCTGCACGGCCAGGGGGCGACGGTCGCGCTCTCGGGCACGCGGCGCGCGGCGCTCGATGATCTCGCCGCCGCGCTCGGCGACCGCGCCCATGTCGTTGCGTGCGATCTTTCCGACCCGGAAGCGACCCGGGCGCTCGCCGCCGAGGCCGAGGCGGCGATGGGCGGGCTCGACATCCTGGTCAACAACGCCGGCCTCACCCGCGACGGCCTTCTGTTGCGCATGAGCGACGAGGACTGGCAGACGGTGATCGACGTCGACCTCACCGCCGGGTTCCGGATCGTTCGCGCGGCGCTCCGCGGCATGATGAAGCGGCGCTTCGGCCGCATCATCGGGATCACGTCGGTGGTCGCGGCCACCGGCAATCCCGGGCAGGCCAACTACGCCGCCGCCAAAGCGGGCATGATCGGGTTCTCGAAGGCGCTCGCCGCCGAGGTCGCGGCCCGCGGGATCACGGTCAACTGCATCGCGCCGGGATTGATCGAGACCGCGATGACCGCCGATCTCGGCGAGGCCGCGCGCGAGGCCATGCTTTCGCGGATTCCGGCCCGCCGGCCCGGCGCGCCCGAGGACGTCGCGGCTTGCGCGGTGTTCCTGGCCTCCGACGAGGCCGGCTACATCACCGGTCAAACGCTTCACGTCAACGGCGGAATGGCGATGATCTGAGCGACTCGGGACGCGGTTTCGCGGCGCGGAAGCGGCTTCGGGGCGACTGGCCAAGCGCCGCAAAGTATGTTACCAAACCCGCCTTTCGCCCCGGCGGGGCCTGGGCCGGGCGCGTGGACGGCCACGCCGGTCCGGGTGGGGAATCGGCAGCATTTCGGAAAGAAGAGGAACAGCGATAATGAGCGATATCGCCGAGCGCGTGAAAAAGATCGTGGTCGAGCATCTCGGGGTGGACGAGTCGAAGGTGACCGAATCGGCCAGCTTCATCGACGATCTCGGGGCCGACAGCCTTGACACGGTCGAACTCGTGATGGCCTTCGAGGAGGAGTTCGGGTGCGAGATTCCCGACGACGCCGCCGAGAAGATCCTGACCGTCAAGGACGCGATCGATTACATCGCAGAGCACGCGTGAGCCGGGCTGGCGGTCCCCGCCCGCGCAGGACAGCCTGACATGAAACGCATCGTCGTCACCGGCGTTGGCATGGTCACGCCTCTTGCCAACGGCGCTCAGGCGACGTGGGAACGCCTGATCGCCGGGCGGTCGGGCATTCGCCGCATCGAGTCCTTCGACGTCTCGGACATCGCGTGCCGGATCGCCGGCCAGGTGCCGCGCGGCGAAGCGCCGCACGCTTTTCGGCCCGACGAGATCATGGCGCCGAAGGAGCAGCGCAAGGTCGACGAGTTCATTTTGTTCGCGGTCGCGGCCGCGGTCGAGGCGATCGAGGATTCGGGCTGGACGCCCGAGGACGAGGAGAGCCGCGAGCGCACCGGCGTCATCATCGGATCGGGCATCGGCGGGCTCAAGGCCATCGCCGACGGCGCGATCCTGATCGCCGAACGCGGGCCGCGCCGGCTCAGCCCGTTCTTCATTCCTTCGGCGCTGATCAACCTCGCCTCGGGGCACGTCTCGATCCGCTATGGCTTCAAAGGGCCGAACCACGCCGTGGTCACCGCGTGCTCGACCGGCGCGCACGCCATCGGAGACGCCGCGCGGATGATCCAGCACGGCGACGCCGACGTCATGGTCGCGGGCGGGGCCGAGGCGTCGCTGTGCCGGCTCGGGATCGCGGGTTTCGCCGCGGCGCGCGCGCTTTCGACCAACTTCAACGACGAGCCCGAACGCGCCTCGCGGCCTTGGGACCGGGATCGCGACGGCTTCGTCATGGGCGAAGGGGCGGGGATCGTCGTCCTCGAAGAGCTCGAGCACGCTCGCGCCCGCGGCGCGAAGATCTATGGCGAGATCGTCGGCTACGGCATGTCGGGCGACGCCTACCACATCACCGCGCCGGCCGAGGACGGCTCGGGCGCCTTCCGTTCGATGCGGGCGGCGTTGCGCGACGCCGGCATGGCGCCCGACGAGATCGACTACATCAACGCCCACGGCACTTCGACGCCGCTTGGCGACGAGATCGAGCTCAACGCGGTCAAGCGCCTGTTCGGCGACGCCGCCTATCGGCTCTCGATGTCGTCGACCAAGTCGGCGATCGGCCATCTCTTGGGCGCGGCCGGCGCGGTCGAAGCGATCTTCGCCCTGCTCGCGCTCGCCAACGATATCGTTCCGCCCACCCTCAACCTCGACAATCCGTCGCCGGGGTGCGACCTCGACCTGGTGCCGCACGAGGCGAAGCGGCGGCCGGTGCGGGCGGCTTTGACGAACTCCTTCGGGTTCGGGGGAACGAACGCTTCGTTGATCTTCAAGAAGGCGCCCTGAGCGCATGCGGCGTGCGGTTCGCCGCGCTCTCCTCCTTCTCGTGCTTGCAGGCGCGCTTGGTGCGGGCGCGCTTTATTGGTTGCAACGCGCCTTCGACGCCCCGGGGCCCTTGGCCGCGCCCGCGACCGTGGTGTTGCCCCGCGGCGAAGGGCTCGACGCGATCGCGCGCAGGCTCGCCGCGGCCGGCGTCATCCGCAATCCGCGCGTGTTCGTCCTCGGCGTGCGCCTTGCGGGCACCGGGCGCGCGCTCAAGGCCGGAGAGTACGCCTTTCCAGCCGGGGCGAGCGCGCGCCGGGTGATGGAGATCCTGCTTTCGGGGCGCACGGTGGCGCGTCGGCTCACGGTGCCCGAAGGGCTGACCTCGCGCCAGGTCGTGGCGCTCGTCGAAGCGGCCGATGGCCTGACCGGAACCATCGAGCGCACGCCCCCCGAAGGCAGCCTTCTGCCCGAGACCTATCACTACTCCTTCGGCGACAGCCGGGCGGAGCTGATCGCGCGCATGGAGCGGGCGATGGACCGGCTTCTCGCCTCGCTCGCCGACAAGCTCCCGTCCGATTCGCCGCTTCCCGACATGCGCGCGGTCGTCACGCTCGCCTCGATCGTCGAGAAGGAGACCGCGCGCGCCGACGAACGGCCGCGGATCGCGGCCGTCTTTCTCAACCGGCTGCGGCGGGGGCTCAGGCTCCAGTCCGACCCCACGGTGGTCTACGCGCTGACCGAGGGCGCGGGCCCTCTCGACCGGCCGCTCAGCCGCGCCGACCTCGCGGTGGACAGCCCCTACAACACCTACCGGGTGCGCGGCCTTCCCCCGGGGCCGATCGCCAACCCGGGACGGGCCGCGATCCTCGCCGTGCTTGCGCCCGCCGAGACCGACGAGCTCTACTTCGTCGCCGACGGCGAGGGCGGGCATCTGTTCGCCCGCACCCTCGCCGAGCACAACCGCAACGTGCGCCGTTGGCGGAAGCTCCAGAAGGAGCGGAAAGAGACGGAAAAGGCCCGCGCCGCCGGGGCCGAAGGCGACGCCCGGCAAGGGGCGGCGGCCGAGTAGGGACTCGGTCCGGCCTCAACCTCGCGCGGCGAGGTCCGGCTTCTCGGGCAGGCGGGCGAGCAAGCGGTCGGTGAGCCCGGGCGGAAGCGCGCCGATCGCCCAGGCGAGCGCATAGAGCGGCCAGGGAAACGCGATCCGCGCCCGGTTGCGGGCGAGCCCGCGCCGGATGATGCGGGCGGCGCGATCGGCCTCCATGATCAAGGGCATGGGGTAGGGGTTGACGTCGGTCATCGGCGTGCGCACGAAGCCCGGACAGATCACCGAGACCGCGATCCCGTCGGCCCGGAGCCGCCCGCGCAAGCCCTCGCCCCAGGCCCGGACGGCGGCCTTGCTCGCCGAGTAGGCGGGCGCGCCCGGAAAGCCGCGGAACGCGGCGAGCGAAGCCATCAGCGCGATCTGCCCGCGGCCGCGCGCGCGCATGCGCGGGATCGCCGGCAGCACGGTGTTGAGCACGCCGTCGACATTGACCGCGAAGATGCGCCGGACCTGCGCTTCGCCCTCGCCCTCGCCTTCGCCGCCGGTGCCGCCCGAGACGCCGGCGTTGGCGATCACGAGATCGAGCGGCGCGATCCCGTCGACCGCGCCGATCCAATCGGCCATCGCTGCGCGCGCGGTGACGTCGAGGGTCTCGGACACCACCTCGGCGCCCTGCGCGCGGCAGGCCGCGGCGACCGTCTCGAGCCGCGGCCCGTCGCGCCCCGTGAGCGCAAGCGTCACCCCGGGCGCGGCGTAGACGCGCGCCAAGGCCGCCCCGAGCCCCGAGGACGCGCCGGTGATCAGGACCGTTCGCGGCGCGCGCATGACTTGATCATCGCCTGTTCTTTTCCGCCTTTTTCCGCTCCGCCCTGGGGTTGTTGGTCCCGGTGGGCGCGTATATAGTGCCCGCGCGGCGCCTCTGGCGCCACCGCTCCTGCCGTCACTTTCAGCGAGGCGTCCGTGGCCCTTGCCAGCATGACCGGGTTCGCCCGCGCAAGCGGACGGGACGCTACGTTGAGCTGGACCTGGGAAGCGAAAAGCGTCAACGGCCGCGGGCTCGACGTGCGCTGCCGCCTGCCCGCCGGGATGGAGGCGCTCGACGTGGCCGTTCGCCGGGCGGTCGGCGCGCGCTTCCGCCGCGGGAGCTTCACGATCGCGCTTCAGGTCGAGCGCGCGGCCGAGACCGCGCGCCTCAGGGTCGATCGCGCGGCGCTCGACGCGCTTCTCGCGCTCGCCGCCGAGCTTCGCGACAAGGTCGCCGATGCGGCTCCGCTTTCGATCGGGGAGCTCTTGCGGGTGCGCGGCGTCGTCGATCTGGTCGAGGACGAGGCGCTCGATCCCGAAGCGCAGGCCGCCCGCGAGGCGCGGATCGCCGAGACCCTTGAAGCCGCGCTCGAAGCGCTCGCCGCTTCGCGCCGCGAGGAAGGGGCGCGGCTCGCCGAAATGCTCGCCGGCCATCTCGACGAGATCGAAGCCCTTGCTCAAGCCGCCCGCGCGGCGGCCGCCGACCAACCCGCGCTCCTGCGCCGCCGGCTCGACGACGCGCTCGCCCAGTTTCGCGAGGCCTCGCCGCCAGTCTCGGAGGAACGCGTCGCCCAGGAGGTCGCGCTTCTTCTCGTCAAAGGCGACGTGCGCGAAGAGATCGACCGCCTCGCCGCCCATGTCGAAGCCGCGCGCGCGCTGCTCGCCGAAGGCGGCGCGGTCGGCCGCAAGCTCGACTTCCTGTGCCAAGAGTTCAACCGCGAAGCCAACACCTTGTGTTCAAAGGCGGGCGACGTGGCGCTGACTCGCATCGGCCTCGAGCTTAAGGCCGCGATCGACCGCTTCCGCGAGCAGGCGCAGAACGTGGAGTAGGCCGGTGCCCCGCTCGCCGATCACCCGCCGCGGCCTGATGCTCGTTCTGTCCTCGCCTTCGGGCGCGGGCAAGACGGCGATCTCGCGTCGAATCCTGGCCTCCGACGACCGGATCGCCATGTCGATCTCGGTCACCACCCGCCCGCGCCGGCCCGGCGAGACCGACGGCGTGGACTACATCTTCGTCGACGAGGCGGCGTTTCAGCGAATGGTCGCCGAGGACGCCTTTCTCGAGCATGCGGTCGTGTTCGGCAACCGCTACGGCACTCCGCGCGCGCCGGTCGAAGCGGCGCTCGCCCAGGGACGGGATATTCTGTTCGACGTCGACTGGCAGGGCGCCCAGAAGCTCGCCGAAACCGCCCGCGACGATCTGGTCAGCGTGTTCATCCTGCCGCCCTCGACCGAAGAGCTCGAGCGCCGCCTGCGCGCCCGCGCCCGCGATCCCGAAGAGGTCGTCGCCCAGCGCATGGCGCGCGCGGCCGACGAGATGAGCCACTGGCCGGAGTACGACTACATTATCGTCAACGAAACGCTCGACGAAAGCGTGGAGAACGTGCGCGCGATTCTGCGCGCCGAGCGGCTGCGCCGAACCCGCCAGATCGGGCTCGCCGACTTCGTGAACGCGCTCAGCCGGTCGCGCTGACGCCGCTCCCCGCCGTCTGCGCCGCGCCCGCCGCGCGTTTGCGCGCCGGACCGAGCACGCCCGAAACCGCGGCCAGCGCGCCCGGGCGCAGCTCGGCCGCAAGAAAACGCGCGTCCTCGACCGGCACCGGCATGGCGAGCCCCGCGGCGCGGGCGGAGCCGAAGCCGAAGCGCGCGAACAGCTCCGGATACCCGATCGCGACCACCACTTCGTGGCCGGCGTCTTTGGCGCGCGCGAGCCCGCGGGCGATCAACGCGGAAGCGAGGCCGCGGCCCCGCCAGTCGGGATGCACCGCGAGCGGACCGAGAAGAATGGCCGCGTCGCGCCCGTCGACCGTCACCGGCCAGAAGCGCAGGCTGCCGACGACGCCGCCGCGGGCGCGCGCGACCAGCGACAGCGCGGCGATCGGGTCTGCGCCTTCGCGCAGGCGATAGGACGGCCGCGTGCGGCGCTCCGCGCCGAAGGCGAGGTCGAGAAGCGCCTCGACGGCGGGCAGATCGGACGGATGCTGAAGATCGATGGCAGGCAGCTCGGACATGACGACTCACCGGCGAATGTGGGAATCAAGAGACGGACGGCGCGCCGCGGCGCGCATTCGCCGGAGTGTCCGAAGGGCCGGATCGACGCCGCGCCGGAAAAGCCGGCGGCGGAAGCGGCTGAAGACGGTCAGGCGAGCGGCCGCGCGCGCCCCGCGCAAACGCGGGATCGGGCTCGTCGTCGTCGCGTCGTGAACCGCTGCGTTTCGTGCATGACCCGGGTGAAACCATAGAAGGCCGCTCTTTTGCGGCCGAAACGCTCTCTACACCACCGCGCCGCACCCCGCAACCCGTTTCAACCGGGGCGCATGCGCGCATAGGCGCGGGCGAGCGCGCAGAAGCCCGCGATGTCGATCGCCTCGGCGCGCGCCGTGGGATCGAGCCCGGCGGCCGCGATCAGCGCCTCGGTCTCGACGCCGAGGCTGCGCAGGCTCGCCCGCAGCATCTTGCGCCGCTGGCCGAAGGCGGCGGCGACCACCTGCGAGAGCGCCGCCGGCTCGGCGGGCGCAAGGGGCTCGGCTCGGGGCGCGAGGCGGACGAGGGTCGAGGTCACCTTGGGCGGCGGGGTGAAGGCGCGCGGGTCCACGTCGAACAGGCGCTCGACCGCGCAGCGCCACTGGCAAAGGATCGAGAGCCGCCCGTAGGCCTTGGAGCCGGGGACGGCGAGGATGCGCTCGGCGACCTCTTTCTGGAACATCAAGGTGAAGCTGGCGAAGGCGTCGGCCTCGGCCATCCAGCGCGCGAGAAGCGGGGTCGCGATGTTGTAGGGAAGGTTCGCGACCACCGCGCGCGGGGCCGCGGCGAGGCGCGCGATATCGAGGGCGAGCGCGTCGCCGGCGACGATGCGGAGCCGTTCGGGGTAGACGGCGCGGAGCTCCTCGAGCGCGGCGATGCAGCGCGGATCGCGTTCGACGGCGACGACCTCGCGCGCCGGTCCGGCGAGCAGCGCCCGCGTCAACCCGCCCGGCCCGGCGCCGATCTCGATCGCGGCGTGGCCGGAAAGATCGCCCGCAGCGCGCGCGATGCGCGCAGTCAGGTTCAGGTCAAACAGGAAGTTCTGGCCGAGCGCCTTGCGCGCCGAAAGCCGGTGCCGGGCCACAACCTCGCGCAGCGGCGGGAGCTCCGGCGCTTCGTCCGCGCCCGGACCGCCGCCTCGGCCGTCACCCATTGGGCCTGCGGCGCAGCCCGTGCTCCCGCGTCGCCATCAGCGCGCGGTGCCCCGCCATCTGCGCGGCCAGCGCCAGCGCCGCGACCAGGCTGTGCTCGCGCGCGGCCCCGGTGCCTGCGATCTCGAGCGCGGTGCCGTGGTCGGGAGAGGTGCGAATGAAAGGCAGCCCGAGGGTCACGTTGACCCCACGGTCGAAGTCGATGGTCTTGAGCGGGATCAGCGCCTGGTCGTGATACATGCACAAGACCGCGTCGTAAGCCTTGCGAATCCGCTCGTGGAACAGGGTATCGGCGGGGGCCGGGCCGGCGGCCGAGATCCCTTCGGCCTTGAGCGCCTCGACCGCGGGGCGGATGATCTCGATCTCCTCGCGGCCGAGGCTGCCGTCCTCGCCGCCGTGGGGGTTGAGCCCGGCGACCGCAAGCGCCGGCTCGGCGATGCCGAAGTTGTGAATGAGCGCCGTTGCCGTGATTCGGCCGCAGCGCACGATCTCGTCCGTGTCGAGCGAATCGATGGCCTCGCGCAACGGAAGGTGGCGCGTGACCGGGACGACCTTGAGCTCGGGGCCGGCGAGCATCATCACCGGCTCGGCCCCGTCGCCTGCGAGCGCGGCGAGGTACTCGGTATGCCCGGGGTAGCGAAAGCCCGCGTCGTAGAGGCATTTCTTGTGGATCGGGTTGGTCACCACGGCGCCCGCGCGCCCGAAGCGGGCGTACTCGACCGCGCGATCGATCGCGGTGATCACCGCGGCGGCGTTGGCGGCGTCGGGCCGCCCCGGGGTCGGTGCGACGGGCAGCGTTTCGGGGATCACCGGGAGCGCCGTCTGGAAGACGCCGGCCGCCGCTTCCGGCGCATCGATCTCGGCGATCGGCACGTCGAGGCCGATCTTTCGGGCGAGCGCCGCGAGCCGCGCCGGGTCGTCGATGACGAAGAACGGGGTCGATCGCGGCCGCCGCCTGAGCCAGGCCTTGAGCGTGATCTCGCCGCCGATGCCGGCGGGCTCGCCCATGGTCAGGGCGAGCGGAAGCCGAGGGGGCCGGCGGGTCATATCCGAATGTCCACAAAGGCCTCGCGCCGGATGTCGCGAAGGTAACGTCGCGAGACCAGGTCGAAGCGCTGGTTCTCGAGTCGGCGGCGAACGGCCGCGGGATCCGGCGCGCCGCTCTGGGCCTCCTGGCGGTCGCAGACCATGAGGAGGTGGACGCCGAGCTGGGAGCGAACGGGTTCGCTCACCTGGTTCACGGGAAGCGCTTTGACCACGTCGCGCAACGCCGGCGGCATGTCGCCGAGACGGACCCGGCCGACGTCGGCCGGCCGCGAAGGGTCGAGCGCGCGGGCCACGCGGTCCATGTCGTTGCAGCTTCGGATCGACGAGCGGATCTCCTCGGCGCGCGCGGTCACCTTCCGCACCACGCCGTCGGCGGCGACCGCAGGCAAGGGGAACAGGATCTGACGCAGCGTCACGACGGCGTCGTCCGGATTGCCGACCATGCGCCGCCGGCGGTCGGCGAGCCGCAGGATGACATACCCGCCAGGGGTGCGAATCGGTCCCGCGAGCGCGCCGGGCTTCAACGTGGCGACCGCCTCGGCGATCGGATCGGCGAGCTGATCCTTCGAGACCCAACCCACGTCGCCGCCGGAAGAGGCGTTTGCATCCACCGAGAACTGACGGGCGAGGGCTGCGAAGTCGGCCCCGTTGCGAATCTGTTCGATGAGCTGGGTTGCGTTCTGAAGAACCCGCGGCTCGTCGGCTTCGCTCTCGACGGCGAGGAAGATCTCGGAAAGCCGGTACTCGACGCTGCCGCGGCTCGCTTCGATGCGCTTGATCTCGGCCTCCACCTCATCGTCGGTGACCACGAGATCGGCCTTGCGCTTGAGAGAGACGAGCTTGGTCCAGGCGATCTGAGCGCGGATTTTGTCCTTGACGGTTTCGGGGTCGATCCCGCGTTTGCGCAGGTATTGATCGAGTGTGCCGGCGGGGATTCGGTTGTTGCTTTCGATCTGAGAGAGCGCCGCTTTCATCTCGGCGTCGCTGACCGTGATCTTCTGGCGCTTGGCCTCTTGCAAGCGCAGCTTTTCGTCGATCAGCGTACGCAGAACCTGGGGGCCGATCTTCTGCATCGTCTCGGGCCGGTTGGGCAGCCCCGACGAGAAAATCACGAGACGGATGCGCTGGATGAGATCGAATACCGAGATCGCGTCGTCATTGACAACGGCGGCGATTCGTTCGACCTCTTGGGCGCGGACGGCGGCGCCGGCGACGAGCGCCGCCGTCAAGGCCAGCGCGACGACGGCGTGGCGAAAGACCCGAACAACCATCATGGGGTCACGCTCAGAACTGTGTGACTCAAGCGATTCCGTCCGACCCAAAGGCGCGATCCGGGCTTCGGGACCGCGGCGGCCGAGCTTCCGAATATAACAGAAAAATCCGGCCTCTGCCGGCCGAACGCAACCGTTCCGAGGCCGTTGTCTTCATCCCAGATGCTTTAGCCTGACGGTGAATTGGAGAAGGGTTTCGGGCTGGACGTCGCGATCCTCATTAAAGCGCCGGGTGAGCTGGGTCGAAAACAACAAGCATTCGTCCTCGTAAAGAACGCCCACGCCCATGTCGATGGTCCGGTCGTTGGTGATGTCGCGACGGTTGAAGGCGCTCACCGACCAGTATCGGTCGATCCGCCCCCGAGCGCTGACCCGGAGCTCTTCACGTTTGCCCACCTCTTGCGCCAGCCCTTCGGGCGGGATGTCGAGCGAGAGAAATCCGAGATTGAAGCGCAGCCAGCTCGGCCCGGCGGCGAAATCGACCTCGCTGCGTTTGGACGAGAAGTTGTCGCTGTCGAGACGGAACCGATAGGCGAGGTCGAAATACTCGTTGGGGGAGATCCTGACCCGGCCCACGAAGTCGGACAGGTTCTCGTCGAGGCCGCTGTTGGGGGCGAAGGTCGAATCGGCTTTCACTCGATAGCTTTGCCCGATGAAAGCGGTCGCCCGGCCGCCGTCTTCGCCGTAGACGCCCATGCGCAGGCCATAGCTCAGCCGCGGCCCTCCCTCGATCCGGTCGAGGCCGGTGAAGCGGTTGAGGCTCAGAAGGTTGGTGTCGTCGAACTCGAAATCCTGGCTGTCCTCGTTCGGAATGTCGGACGGGTTGCCGCCGTAGGGGCTGATCGCGAAGCTCGCGACCGGCTCGATCACCTCGCGGAGACCGCCCTGGGTGCGGATCAGAGGAAAGCGCCAATCGAGCGCAAGCTGAGGAACGATCCGCCCGGTAAGCTCGTCGCCCTTGCCGGTGCCCAGCCCGGTCCCGTTGTCGACCCAGTAAAGATCGCCGCGGAGGCTTGCGGTCAGGGTGTAGATGTCGCCGAGCGGCCCTAGATAAGGGAGATGCCAGCCGCCCTTGAGCGAGAGCCTGCGGCTGTCCGGGCCTTCGCTCCGGGTCAGGTTCATGGCGTTGATGTCGGCCGTGAAGTAATCGCCGAACCGCCCCGGACGGCCGACGAGCTTGACCTCGGCGATCGGCATCACGAGCGGCGTCTGACCGGGATCGTCGTCTTCCTTGAGGCCCTGGAACGCGTAGCCGTTGATGGCGGCGTAGCTGCGCCCGTTGAGCCCTTCGAGGAAAAGGCGCGTGGTCAGCGTGTCCTCGCTCGAAAAGCGGTAACGGCGAAGATAGGTGTCGTCGGTCGCCCGCGCGACGTCGAAGCCCCAGCGCCAGATCGGGCCGAGGTCGAAACGCCCGAACCCCTTGACGTGGCCGCGCGTCTCGCGCCCGCCGATCAGCTCGCCGTTGTCGCCGCGCCGCCTGGGCCGGGTGACGCTGGCCGCGATCTGATAGACCCCGTTCCGGGTCCGCTCGCGATACTCGCCGCTCAGAACGACGCCTTCCTTGGTCGTGAAGATCGGCGCGAAGGTGAAATCTCGGTAGGGCTTGAGGTTGAAGAAGTAAGGCACCTCGACCCTGAGGCCGAGCTGGCTGCCGGTCGAGTAGCGCGGGGTGAGAAAGCCGCTGCGCCGCTTCACGGTGGGATCGGCGTGGCGGAAATAGGGCATGTAAGCGATCGGCATGCCGAAGACCTCGAAGAAGGCGTCGGTATACTCGATGTCCTTGGTCGTGGTGTCGTGAACGACCTTGATCGCCTTGATCTGCCACAGAGGCGCCCTTTTGGGGTTGAACGGCGACAATCGACAGGGCGAGAACACCGCCTTCGAGAGCTCGGTTCGGGTGCCGCCGGTGCGGATCGCGCCGTTGGCCGCGAAACGCGAATCGTCGGCGAACAAGATGCGGATGTCCCGGACCAGGCCGTTGCGCATCTCGTCCTTGAGCTCGATGTAATCGGCGAAGACGACTTCGCCCGAAGGCTCAAGCAAGGTCACGTCGCCCGAAGCGATGACCTTGTCGGTGTTCTCGTCGTAGGTCACCTTGTCGGCGAGCAGAATGCGTTCGCCTTGAGCGATCTCCACTTTGCCGCGGGCGATGACCACCCCTTGGGCTTGGTCGTAGACAACCTCGTCGGCGCGCAGCACCACCGGCGCAGTCGTGTCCAGGGTCCGCCCGGCGCGGGCCGCCGGGGCTCCGATCAAGAGCGCGATCAGCGCGGCGGCAAGCCAACGGCCCATCGACGCTATCCGTCTTCGAGGTGAAACAGCATGGCGAGGCCGAGCATAGTACAGACGCCGGCGGGCGCCCAAGCGGCAAGCACCACGGGAATGCTGCCCGAAAGACCTAGCGCGCGCACGAGGTCGGTGAAGAAGTAAAGAAGAAAACCGGCGAACAGTCCACCGACGACGAGAAGCCCGGTGCCGCCGCGGCGCGTCAACCGCAGCGAGAACGTCGCCGCGATCAGCACCATCGCGCTCAGAAGAAGCGGCGTTGCGAGGATCGCGTTCCAGTAGAGCCGATGGCGAAGCGCCGAGAAACCCGCCTTCTCGAGCATGGCGATGAACCGCGGCAACTGCCAGAACGACAGGGTTTCGGGCGAGGCGAAGCTCTCCTGGATCTGACCTGGGGTGAGCTCGGTTTCGACCCGATAGTCGGAGGTGAAGATGGAGGGCTGATCGGGCACGCTGACGAGCGCGTTCTTGAGCTCCCAGAACCCGTCGCGAAGGGTCGCCACATCGGCGTCGAGCCGATAGCTGAAACGGTCCTTGCCTTCGTAGACGAAGATGGTGACGTCGTGGAGCTCCATGTTCTGGGGCGAGACGCGCAGGGCGTGGATCACCGATTGCCCGTCCGCGCGTCCTTCGCGCAGCCACAGCCCGGTCGGGGATACGGCGAGGAGACTCGATCGGCCGCGCAGGTATTTCGCTTCGAGTTCCTCGTAACGCCAGGTTGTCGCCGAGGCGAGCGGGTTGAACACCGTGATGACGAAGACCCCGATGGCGAGCGCGAGCGCGAGCCCCGGCAGGAGAAACTGCCACACCGAAACCCCCGCCGCGCGAGCGACCACGAGCTCGTGCGAGCGCGTCAGCCGCATCAACGCGAACATGCCTCCGAACAGCACGGCGAAGGGAAGCACCTTCTGGGTCATGAAGGGCACCCGCAACAGCGCCATTTGAATGACGAGGCCGACGCTCGCGTTTTCGTGGCCGCCGGCGCGACGCAGAAGCTCGATCGTATCGATCAGCGTGATCAGCGACATCAGAACGCCGAGCATGATCGCGATGCTCACGAAGAAGGTTCGCGAGATATAGAGCGAAAGCGTCGGCGAAAGGCGCACGGGCGGCTCGCTTCGTTCCAGCCTTAAAGACCGCGCAGATCGAGCACCGGCGGCTCAGGGGCGCGCCGGACGAACTGCATACGGAACAGAATGACCCCCGCAACCGCAGTGACCAGAACCACGTTCGCGTAGACTAAGGGCCACAGGGACGGGGCCTTGACGATCACGTTGTTGAGCGTCAACGCAACCGCCTGGAACACGATCGCCGCGATCGCGCCCGCAAGCATCCGGCGCCAGCGGCCGCGGCGGCTGAACTCGCCCGCGAGCATGGCGGCGAGCGCGATCATCGTGAAGGCGATGTTGTAAAGCGGCATCACCAGCCGCTGGTGTCCTTCCGCGAGCAGCTTGGCTCGATAAGCCTCGTCGTTCTTGTCCTTGGGCGGACCGAACAGGTCGGGAAGGAAGCGCTCGCGCGGTTCGCGCCATCGCGGGCCGCTCTTGCTGACCAAGTTCGAAAGGTCGAAGTCGTAGCGGTCGAAGTACAGAAGCGTCAGCTTTCGCTCGGCGCGCTCCATCTCTTGGCGGTTGCCGTTGAACAGCACCAGCCGCGGGCCGGTCGGGCTGCGCACCAGAGCGCCGCGCTCGGCCATCATGGTCACCGGAACCTCTGGGTTTCGCCCGTCGTGGACCAGAATGCCGTAGACCTCGCCCGAAGGCGCGCGCTCGCGCACATAAACCGTCAGCCCCGACGACAGCGACGTGAAGGTGCCTTCGCGGAGAAGGAGCTGCGAGAGATCGGAGCGAATGACGAACTGCCGGTCCTTGAATGCGCTGAAGCCGAGCGGCATCAGGTAAAGCGTGATCCCATACCCGACGATGGTCATGACGCCGGCGAGGATCAGCGCCGGCAGCGCGAGCCCGAACTGGCTCATCCCGGCGGCGCGCATGATGGTGAGCTCGCTCTCCGCGCTCAGCCTGTTGTAGGTGTAGACGATCCCGCAGAACAGGGCGATCGGCAGCACCACGGTCATGAATGTCGGCAGCAGCAGCACCGTGAGGTGCAGGAAGGTCAGCGCCGACAGCCCGCGATTGACGATCAGGTCGATGTAGCGCAACGACTGCGAAAGCCAGACCACCCCGGTCAGCGCCACGGTGACGAACAGCATGGTCGCCACGAGCTGGCGCAGAAGGTATCGGGTGATGCCGGACATGCGCGGATTATAGACATTGCGCGGCGCGTGGCCACCGGGCTTTGGCCTCTCCTTTGCGTCCCTTTACGCCCAGCCGCGGGCGCATTTGAGGCGCAGGCCTTCGGCGAAGGAGCGCGGCGCGATGCCGAGGCGGACGCGCAGCGGGCCGACGTCGAAGACCTTGTCCTCGGTCGCCCGGCGAATCTCGGCGGCGTCGAAAGGCAGGGCCGCGCCGAGCGCTTGGCCTGCGCGCGCGGCGGCGACGAGCATCGCCGCCGGGACCGGCACGATCGCCACCCGGCGGCCGCAGGCGGCGGCGCAGGCGCGGACCATCTCGGCGTAGGTGATCGGCTCCGGTCCGGCGACGACGATCGGCGGTCCGGGCGCGGTCTCGCGCTCGAGCGCGGCGACGAAGGCGTCGACCACGTCGTCGACGAAGACCGGTTGCACCCGGTGCCGGCCGCCGTCGGGAAGCGGCACGACGCGGCGCGCGCGCACCAGCCGCAGAAGCCGGTTCACATTGCGGTCGTCGGGCGCGCCGTAGATCATCGACGGGTGCAGCATCACGCCGGGCAGGCCCGCGCGCGCGAACGCCTCTTCGCCGGCGCGCACGGCGTCCGCCGCCGGGTCCGCGAGCCGGGTGAACCGACGCGTCGAGCCCGTGACCACGACCCGCGCGCAGCCTGCGGGCAAGGCGTCGATCAGCGCCGGGATGGTGCGCGCGTGCGCGAGGCTCGCCACCCGGTCTGCGCCGGCGAGCGCCGCTTTGACGGTCGCCGGGTCTTCGAGGTCGGCGACCGCGGGGCGGGCGCGGGAATCGAGCGCGTCGAGCCGGGCGCGGTTGCGGCCCACGGCGATCACGTCGTAGCCGCGCTCGCACAGCCGGGCGACGAGATAGCGCCCGGTCTTGCTCGTCGCGCCGAGGACCGCGACCGTTTCTCGCCCTGAACGCCGCACTCTCTTTTCCGTTCCGTTCAATCTGTCTCCCGCGCCGCCACTATACGCCGGGCGGCGGGCGGCGACCTCCCTCTTTCCTTCCGCGACGCTTCCGCTACAGTTGGGCGCCGCACGGGTTCGCTTCCGCGCGCTACGACCAAAGCAAAGAGTCGTGCGCCCCAGCCGAGGAGATCGCAAGCCGATGAAAGCCGTCTTCACCGCCAAGCCCCCCGCTAAAATCGATGCGCTGGTCGTCGCCGCCTTCGACGACCGCAGCTTGAGCCCGGGCGCCAAGGCGCTTGACCGCGCAATGGGGGGCGCGCTCGGCCGCGCCGTCGCCGCCGGCCGGTTCACGGGCGGGCGCAACCAGGTGCTCGACCTGCCGGCGCCGGCCGGGCTCGATGTCGGGCGGGTGGTGGTTCTGGGCTTCGGCGACCGGGCGCGGCTCGACGCGCTCGCCTTCGAGAACGCGGGCGGCGCGCTCGCCGCTCATCTCGACAAGGTCGGCGCCGCCACGGCCGCGATCGACATCGACAAGCTGGGCGCGGGGCGGCGGCTTTCGGCGGCCGAGCGGGCGGCGCATTTCGCCTTCGGCGCGCGGCTGCGGAGCTACCGGTTCGACAAGTACCGCACCCGCGTCAAGGACGAAGACAAACCGGTGTTCGAGGCGCTGACCCTCACGCTGGCCGAGGCCCGCGCCGCGCAGGCGGCGTTCGCGCGGCTCGACCGGGTCGCCGATGGCGTGTTCCTGACCCGCGACCTGGTCTCCGAGCCGGCCAACGTGATCTATCCCGAGACCCTCGCCGAGCGGGCGAAAGCGCTCTCGGAGCTCGGCGTCGACGTCGAGGTGCTGGGCGAGGCGCAGATGCGCAAGCTCGGCATGAACGCGTTGCTCGCCGTCGGCCAGGGGTCGAGCCGCGAGTCCCAGCTCGTGATCATGCGCTGGAACGGCGCGCCCAAGCGCGCCAAAGCCGCCAAGGACGCCCCGGTCGCCTTTGTCGGCAAGGGCGTGACCTTCGATACCGGCGGGATCTCGATCAAGCCCTCGGGCGGCATGGAGGACATGAAGTGGGACATGGGCGGGGCCGGCGTCGTCATCGGGCTGATGAAGGCGCTCGCCGGGCGCAACGCCAAGGTCGACGCGGTCGGCGTGATCGGGCTGGTCGAGAACATGCCTTCGGGCACCGCCCAGCGCCCGGGCGACGTGGTCACCTCGATGTCGGGCCAGACCATCGAGGTCGTGAACACCGACGCCGAAGGCCGTCTCGTGCTGGCCGACGCGCTGTGGTACTGCCACACCACCTTCAAGCCCCGGGCGATGATCGACCTCGCGACCCTGACCGGCGCGATCATCGTTTCCTTGGGCGCCTACCAGGCGGGTCTGTTCGCCAACGACGACCGCCTCGCGCGCCAGCTCAAGGCGGCCGGCGAGGCGGTGGGCGAGCCGGTCTGGCCGATGCCGCTCGGCGAGCGCTACGACAAGGACATCAACTCCGACATCGCCGACGTGAAGAACGTGGGCAAGAACCGCGAAGCGGGCTCGATCGCGGCGGCCCAGTTCCTCAAACGCTTCGTCGGCGACACCCCCTGGGCGCATCTCGACATCGCCGGCGTCACCTGGTCGAAGTCGGCGACCCCGACCGTGCCCAAGGGCGGCACCGGCTTCGGGGTGCGTCTTCTCGACCGCTTCGTCGCCGACGTGTACGAGAAGTAGCCGCCGGGACGGGAGGCGCGGCGATGACCGACGTGCGCTTCTACCACCTCCGGATCTCGCCGCTCGAGCGCGCCCTGCCGCGCCTTCTCGCCAAGGCTTATGAGGCCGGCTGGCGGGCGGTGGTGATGGCCGGGTCCGACGAGCGGATCGCGGCCCTCGACGCCGCGCTTTGGACCTTCGATCCGGCCTCCTTCCTGCCTCACGGCAGCGCCCGCGACGGCGACCCCGAGTTTCAGCCCATCTATCTGACCACCCGCGAGGAGAACCCGGGCGGGGCCGATCTTCTGGTGCTGACCGACGGGGTCGAGGCGTCGTTCATCGACCGCTTCGCGCGCTGCCTCGATCTGTTCGACGGCAACGATGCGGAAGCGGTCGCGGCGGCGCGCGAGCGCTGGCGGCGGCTCAAGGCGGCGGGCCACGAGATCACCTACTGGCAGCAGAACGACCGCGGCGCGTGGGAGAAGGCGGGCTAGG
>CAYYWV010000027.1:0-25882 GCA_964475385.1 uncultured Alphaproteobacteria bacterium
GGGGGCCTGTCGAAGGGCGAGGCCCGAGTCTCCTCATAGGCGAACGGGTATGAGAGCGAAAGGCGCGGCTCAAGACGAACGCCGCGACCGGGATCCCAAAACCGTATCCGGGCGAAGGGCGAAACGGACGGGCAGGAAACGGGCAGGGATAGGAATGCCCGGCTTGACCCTTTCTGTCACACGGTCACGCGCGCGCAGGCGCGGCGACGGCGCTGGGCCGCGAACGCGATCCCGAACAGCCCAAGAGCGAACACGCCGAGGCTTGCGGGCTCCGGCACCGGAGTGGGCGGAGGACCGCTGACCGTGAAGATGATCTGGTCGGGCGACTTCTGGCCGAGCTTCGACGGCGAGGCGTGCGCTCCCGTCAACGTCACGAAATCAAGCGCGTGGTTCGGATCGATCCAGCGGTTGTCGAACATCGCCGAATCGAACCGGAACTCGTAGGCCACATCGAACACCCACTCAGGAAATGCGGGGTTTGGCGTGTAGCTCGAATCCGTGGCTGGCGAGTCCTGGATGACGCCGGAACCGTTTATAATATCAGCGCTCGACGCATAGGTTGCGACGTTGAACTCGAGCGAGGTCGCGATCTCTTTCACGCCGCTCGCATCGCCCGAAAGCACCTGTCCCTGGTTGTCGCCCGGAAGGGCCGGATCTCCAATGCCCCCCGATGCGTAAACAGTCGGCGACTTTTTATTATCGCTCGCGAGATAATCCACGATGAGGTCGAGGGTCGCCCCTCCCGAATTGATGGGCTTGAGAGTCAGGGGCAAAGCGGGGTTGTTGTGATCCCCGTTCGTTCCGAGCGAATCGCTTTTCAGCAGATCCGTGAACTTGTGGCCTTTCGGGGTCGGCCAGCCGACCGCATTCGCCCCGTAGGTGTTGTCGACGAAGCCCTTCGGGAAGGCGAAGAGCATGTAGTGGTCGCCCGTGCCGCCAGGGCCGTTGTCGGTCCCGAAGTAGAGCTTGCCCCCGGTGACCGTCGTCGAGCCGACGACGAAGTCGGCGTCGAAGCTGAGCTGATAGCTCTCGCCTGGGGTGAGCCTGCCGTCGACCGTAAACGCAAAGGCCGGCGCGCTGAGCAGGACGAGCGCCGCCGAAAAGCCTAACGATTGCCGCACAGTCCGTAACACGATCCGCTCCACTCAATGCCTTGCTAAAAGCTATGCAAATTCCATGCCAAATTCGTGAATTCGTTTCCTTTCAATGAATTAAAGGTAAGGCCGTCGGAAAGGAAAAGGGAAACTGTAAAGAATTCCGTCACTTCGGCGCGCCCCGACAGAGCGACAACCCAGTGGGATTCGCTTACATCTCGTTGATTCTACGAGAAACCTATGGAATCGAGCGGTGTAAAGAATCCCGTCACTTCAGAATTCGGAGAGGCTGGGCCGCCCCCTGCCCTTGCGTCATCTTTCGCTTTCAAGGTGTTATGCGATTTCCCGAACCCCACGACGGTCGCCCCCAAAGACAGGGCCGTCCCGCCGCTCAATGGAGGTTCCCGCCAGGAGGCCCCGAGCGGCGTTTCCGTGGCCAACGGGCCGTTGCGCCCGCCTCTTTGCGTGATATAACGAGGGCTCCCGGAGCTGAGCCGGCGATCCGCGCCGATGACCCTCACGATTCTGATTCTCAACGGCCCCAACCTCAACCTGCTTGGCAAGCGCGAGCCCGAGATCTACGGCCGGGCGACGCTCGACGACATTCGCGCGCTCGCGACCCGGAAGGCCGAGGCGTTGGGGCTCGCGATCGACTTCCGCCAGTCCAACAACGAAGGCGAGATCGTCGATTGGATTCAGGCCGCGCCTGAGACCGCCGCCGGGATCATTATCAACGCGGGCGCGTTCACCCATACTTCCATCGCCATTCTCGACGCGCTGCTCGCTGTCGGGCTGCCGGTGGTTGAGGTCCATCTCTCGAACATCCATCGGCGCGAGCCCTTCCGTCAGCGCTCTTATATCGCCCGCGCCGCTCAGGGCATGATCTGTGGATTCGGACCGATGGGCTATGCGTTGGCGCTTGAGGCCATGGCCGGGCTCGTCGTCCAGAGGAAAGCGTAATGGCGCAGTTCAAGATCGATTCCGAGCTGATCCGCGAGCTCGCGCGGCTCTTAGACGAAACCGGGCTCAGCGAGATCGAGCTCGGCAACGGCGACCGCCGAGTTCGGGTCGTCCGCGCGGCCGTCGCGACGACCGCGGCCATCGCCGAGCCGCATCCGCCGGCGCCGACGAACGCGGCCGCGTCCGCCGAGACCGCGGCGGAGGCGGTCGAGGCCGTCCATCCCGGGGCCGTCACCTCGCCCATGGTGGGCACCGTCTATGTCGCGCCCGAGCCCGGCGCGCCGCCCTTCGTCACCGTGGGCGACACGGTCGAAGAAGGGCAGACGCTGCTCATCATCGAAGCGATGAAGGTGATGAACCCGATCCGGGCCCCGCGCGCCGGCCGCATCAGCCGCATCCTGGTCGCCAACGGCGATCCCGTCGAATTCGGCGAAGTCCTGCTCGTGATCGAATAGCGCGGGTCGGGCGCGATGTTCGACAAGATCCTGATCGCCAACCGCGGCGAGATCGCCATGCGCATCCACCGCGCCTGCCGCGAGATGGGCATCGCGACCGTCGCCGTGCACTCGACCGCCGACGCGGCGGCGATGCACGTGCGGCTCGCCGACGAAAGCGTCTGCATCGGCCCGCCGCCGGCCCAGGCGAGCTATCTCAACATTCCGGCGATCATTTCGGCGGCCGAGATCACCAACGCCGACGCGATCCATCCGGGATACGGCTTTCTCTCCGAGAACGCGGCCTTCGCCGAGATCGTCGAGGAGCACGGCTTCGCCTTCATCGGCCCGACGCCCGAGCACATTCGCCTGATGGGGGATAAGGTCGCCGCCAAGACCGCGATGCAGGGGCTTGGGGTGCCGGTCATCCCGGGTTCGGAAAATGCTGTCGAGACCGTCGAGGAGGCCGCCCGCTTCGCCCGCGAGGTCGGCTATCCGGTGGCGCTCAAGGCGGTCTCGGGCGGCGGCGGCAAGGGCATGAAAGTGGTGCGCGACGAGAGCGAACTGGCCGCCGCCATGGCCACGGCGCGGACCGAAGCCAAGGCCGCCTTCGGCGACGATTCGCTCTATGTCGAGAAGTACCTCGCCCATCCCCGCCACATCGAGATCCAGGTCGTCGCCGACACCTATGGCGCCGTCATCCACCTCGGCGAGCGCGACTGCTCGCTCCAGCGCCGCCACCAGAAGGTGATCGAAGAGGCGCCGTCGCCGGCGCTCAACGCCGACGCCCGCAAGGCCCTCGGCGAAACGGTGGTCGCCGCGATCAAGAAGCTCGGCTACCGCGGGGTGGGCACCGTTGAGTTTCTTTACGAAGACGGCGGGTTCTACTTCCTCGAGATGAACACGCGCCTTCAGGTCGAGCATCCGGTGACCGAGATGATCACCGGCATCGACCTGGTGCGCGAGCAGATCCGCATCGCCGCCGGCGCGCCGCTCGGCTACGAACAGAGCGACGTCCGCGTCACCGGCCACGCGATCGAGTGTCGGATCAACGCCGAAAACCCCGAGACCTTCGCCCCCTCGCCGGGCCGGGTTACGAACTACCACGTTCCTGGCGGCCTCGGCGTGCGCGTCGACTCGGCGCTTTACGCCGGCTGCATGGTGCCCCCGCTCTACGACAGCCTGATCGCCAAGGTGATCGTCCATGGCGGCAGCCGCAACGAATGCCTGATGCGGCTGCGCCGGGCGCTCGAGGAGTACGTGATCGACGGCATCGAGACCACGATTCCGCTCCACCTTCGGGTGATCGCGGAGAGCGATTTCGTCAACGGCGCCTACGACGTGACCTGGCTCGAGGAGCTGCTCGGCCTGCGCAGATGAACGAGCCGGCGTTCGCGCTCACGCCCGAGATGCTGCTTCGCGCCTACGCCTGCGGCTTGTTTCCGATGGCCGAGGCGCGCGACGATCCCGAGATCTTCTGGGTCGATCCCGACATGCGGGGGATCATCCCGCTCGACCGATTCCACGTTCCGCGCCGGCTTGCGCGCAAGGTGCGCCAGGGGATTTTCGAGATCGCCGTCGACCGCGCGACGCCCGCGGTCATCCGCGCCTGCGCCGAAGATCGCGACGAGACCTGGATCAACGACGAGATCATCGCGCTCTACACCGCGCTCGCCGAGATGGGCCACGTCCACAGCGTCGAGTGCTGGCGCGAGGATGCGCTCGTCGGCGGGCTCTACGGGGTTGCGCTCGGCGGCGCCTTCTTCGGGGAGAGCATGTTCAGCCGCGCGACCGACGCGAGCAAGATCGCGCTCGTCCATCTCGTCGCGCGGCTCAGGCGCGGCGGTTTCCGGCTTCTCGACACCCAGTTCGTCACCCCACACCTTGAAACCTTCGGCGCGATCGAGATCCCCCGCGCCCGCTATCATGCGCTCCTGCGCAAGGCGCTGACGGTCGAGGCCGATTTCTTCGCTGTGGATCAGTCGGACGACGGCGGCGGAGGCAGGGGCGCGGGCGGCGAAGGCGCGCCGGGCGGCGCCGGCGCCGCGGCCCCGCGGCAGTCGAGCACCCAGACGTCGTAGACCGGATGCTCGAGCGCCGAAAGCGCCGGGCTCGATGCGAACATCCAGCCTACGAACAGCGTGACCGGCGGCTCGCCTGGCTTATTGTCGACGATCTCGAGAAAGGCGGCGGCCTCGGGCGTCTCCTCGGGCGGCGCTTTGTAGCAGCGCCTGACCGTGATATCGAGCGTGCCGAAGCGCGCGCTTCCGCCCACGGGAACGTCGATCTCGGAGACCCGGGCGGTGACCTTGTTGAGCCCCTGGAGAACCGCGACGCCGCCCTCGATGGCCGAAGCCGGCCCAGGCGCGAGACCGGCGAGGGCGAGGGCGACGGCGAGGATTCGCCCGCAGCGGAGCGACGGGACGATCATTTCTCGAACGGTTTGTCGAGCCCGTCGATGATCTCGCGCAGGACGGCGCGCACCTGCGCCTCGTCGCAGCCCATGAGCACCGCGTCCTCGAGCGCCTCCTGGCACATCTCGCGGATCTCCTCGATGTTCTCTTCGAGAATTCGGAGCTTCTCCACGCAAGAGACCGGCGTCCCGTCGGGCGCCCGCCAGACGCGCTTAAGCCCGGTTTTCGCAGAACCCGCCATCGTTCAGGCCCCCGACCTGAGGGCGCGCAAGCGAAGGCGCACGTAATCGAGCACCCAGCGCCCGTCGGCGTCCATGAGCCGGGGGCGTAGGATATCGGCGACCTCGGCCTTGAGCGCGGGCCGCTCGGCCTCGGGCGCTGCGGCGAGAAGGACGCCGGCGAAGGTCTCGAGCCAGTCCTCGATCGGCCCCGGCAACGGGGTCGGGCGGGGATGGAGGCCGATCGTCTCGACCGCGAAGCCGCGCGCCTCGAGAAGCGCCCGATACGCCTCGGCGGTCGGAAAGAACCACGGCCAGACGGCGTCGATCTCGACCCCGCGCCGCGCGAGCGCACGGCCGAGCGCGTCGGCCACCGAAGCGATATTGCCCGCGCCGCCGAACTCGGCGACGAAGCGCCCCCCCGGGACGAGCGCGCGCCAGACGCCGTCGATCACCGCCTCCGCCCGGCGCATCCAATGCAGCGCGGCGTTCGAAAACACGGCGTCGAAAGCGCCCTCGAAGGCGAGCGCCTCGCCGTCGCCGAGCCGGGCGTCGATGCCGCGGGCGCGGGCCGCGGCCACCATGTCGGGCGACGAATCGACGCCGACGACGGTCGCGCCCCGGGCCGCGATGGCGGCGCTCAGCACGCCGTCGCCGCAGCCGAGGTCGAGCACGCGTTCGCCCGGCCGGGGATCGAGCAGATCGACCAGCGGCGCGCCGAGATCGCTTACGAAGCGGGCGGTGCGCGCATACCGCGCCGCTTCCCAGGTTTGGCGAACGGTCGGCCGGGCCACGGCGCACGCTCCGCTAGTCGCCCGCCTTCGAATCGCCCCTCTTACCGCCGCCGCTGCTGATGCTGTAGATGACCTTGCCGAGCAACCCTTCGAGGTTCACCGACGACTGGGTCATCTTGATCTCGCCGCCGGGGGGGATGATCTCGTCGGCGCCGCCGGGATCGAGCGAGACGTACTTTCCCCCGAGCAAACCGGCGCTGATGATGGCCGCTGTGGTGTCCTCGGGCAGTTTCACATCGGGGTCGATGGTCATGCGCACCACGGCGCGGAAGAAGGTCGGATCGAGTTCTTCGCCCGTGACCGATCCCACCTTGATGCCGCTGATCCGCACGTCATCGCCGACGTTGAGGCCGTCGACCGCGCTGAACTTGGCGATGACCTCGTAACCGGAGACCGTGCTGACGCCCGCGCGCGAGTAGGCGAAGGCGACGAAGATGATCGCAACCGCAAGCACGACCGCGCCCATCAGGGTCTCGAGCAGGGTTTTACCCATCGGTCTCTCTCTCCAGTTTGTCCGCAAGCTCGGAGGCTGCGCGTCCCGGCCTCACGGCCGCCATGGCCGATACGGCGACGGCGCGTCCTCGGGGCGCTCGCCTCCCGCCATGTCGCCGGGCGGGCGATAGGCGAAGGGCGTGCCCGTAAGGTTCGGAACATGGGGCTTCTCCCAGGGCTTGCGCTCGATCGCCCCGTCGACCGGCGGCTTGTCGATGACGTGGTGAAGCCAAGCGTGCCAGAGCGGCGGCACCTTCGAGGCTTCGGCCTCGCCCTTGTAGACGACCCAACGCCGACGGCGGCCGCCCGGAGGCGGCGGACGGCGGTCCTGATAGTAACGATTGCCGAACGCGTCCTCGCCGACGCGTTCGCCGTGCAGCCAGGTGTCGAGAAGCGTCACCACCGTCGTCATGCCTCTCCCTCCATGGTCGGAAGCGGGCCGAATATGGCACCCGGACGGCGCGCCGTCCAGCGCGGGCAAGGGCGGAATGGTTCCCTAAGGGCCGGATATGCTCTAATTGGGGCCTCGCCCGAGGGATCGCAATCGGGCGCGGCCAACAACCGCCCAGAGGCAACGCATGCCCGACTTCTGGCGCAACAGCGGCTACCACCTTCTCGCCCGGCGCGAAGACGGCCGGCTCGCGGTGACCGACGATTTCCTGCGCGCCTATCTGGAGCGGCCCGAGCTGCGCCCGGTGGCCGAATCCTGCGCCGCCGAGCGCGCGCTGCACGCGATGCTCGCGGCCGACCCGCGCGCGGCCGTCGCGCCCGAGCGGATCGACGCGATCGCGGACGAGGATGCGCGCGACAACTACCGGGTCTGGCTCGCCTTTCGCGACCGCCTGCTCGCCGCGGGCACGATCGAGGACTGCTACCGCGGCCTGTTCGCCGACGACCGCCCGGTCGCGGTCCCGCCCCTGTTCGTCGACCAACTCGCGCAGATCGTCCTGCGCGGGCTTCTCGAGGGCTGCGCGCCGATGCGGGCGCGGGCGGGCGAGCTTCTCTTCCGCACCCAACGGGTGACGATCCAGGACGGCGCGATCCTCGCGGCGGACGCGATTACGGTCGAGACGCTCGCCGCCGACGGCGGGCTCGGCGCGCTCGGCCGCCTGGTCGCGCAGACCGGCGCTTCGCTGCGCCCGGTCACGCTCGACGTGCTCAACGACGACAACGCCGAGCAGTACTGGGGCCGCGATGAGCGCTTCGACACCGTGATCGACCTCACTTTCGGGCGGGCCGGGCTCGATGCGCTGTGCCGGGTGCTCGAGGCCTGGATCCGGCACTTCACCGGAGCGGAAACGTCGATCCAGCCGGTCGCGGCCGTGCGCGACGAGCACTGGGTCTGGCATATCGGCCTCGATGTCGAGGCGAGCGCTCTGCTCAACGACCTTTACAACGGCGTCGAGGTCGACGACGATCGGCGCGAGCGCCTGCTTTCGCTGTTCCGGCTCGAGTTCGAGAACCCGTCGCTGATGCGGCCCGGCCTGCGCGGCCGGCCGGTCTATCTCGCCATGATGATGGCGCCGGACGGCCGCCTCAGGCTCAAGCCTCAGAACCTGCTCGTCAACCTGCCGCTCGCGCCCCCGACCTGACCTTCTTGCATCCCTTTGCGGCGCAAATGCGGGGCCTCGCAACGCTCGCCACCCCCTACATCATGTAGGGTCGCTCTTATTGGCGACCACAAAATATGGTTGCGCGCAGCAAGAAATTGTGGTTGCCTATAACCCTCATACAAACGTCAGGGCCTCGCCGGAGGATGACGCGCCATCCTTCGACGGGCAGGGCATGGGCAGGCGCGCGGTCAGGGAGTTTGGAATGCGGGTCGAGCGTGGTTTTACGACCGAAGGCAAGTCGCCATACGAAGGAATCGAATTTCGCAAGACGACGAGCGAGATCCGTAATCCGGACGGCTCGGTGGTGTTCCGCCTCGACGACATCGAAGTTCCGGCGTCGTGGTCGCAGGTCGCCTGCGACGTGCTCGCCCAGAAGTACTTCCGCAAGGCCGGGGTGCCGGCGCGCCTGCGCCCGGTCGAAGAGCCCAACGTGCCGTCGTGGCTGTGGCGGCGGACCGCCGACGAAGACGCGCTCGCCGCGCTTCCCGAGGACCAGCGCGCCGGCGCCGAGCGCTCGGCCAAGCAGGTGTTCGACCGCCTCGCCGGCGCCTGGACCTATTGGGGCTGGAAGGCGGGCTACTTCGACGCCGAGCGCGACGCCCGCGCCTTTTACGACGAGATGCGCTACATGCTGTGCCGGCAGATGGGCGCGCCCAACTCGCCCCAGTGGTTCAACACCGGGCTCCACTGGGCTTATGGCATCGACGGGCCGGCGCAGGGGCATTTCTACGTCGATTACGCGCGCGGGAAGCTGACGCGCTCGGACTCGGCCTACGAGCACCCCCAGCCCCACGCCTGTTTCATCCAGTCGGTGAACGACGACCTGGTGAACAGCAACGGAATCATGGACCTTTGGGTCCGCGAGGCGCGGCTGTTCAAGTACGGCTCGGGCACCGGCAGCAACTTTTCGCGCCTGCGCGCCGAGGGCGAGCCGCTTTCGGGCGGCGGCAAGTCGTCGGGGCTGATGAGCTTCCTCAAGGTCGGCGACCGCGCCGCCGGCGCGATCAAGTCGGGCGGCACGACCCGGCGGGCGGCCAAGATGGTCGTCGTCGACGTCGACCATCCCGACATCGAGGCCTTCATCAACTGGAAGGTGGTCGAGGAGCAGAAGGTCGCCGCCATGGTGGCCGGCTCCAAGCTCTGCGCGAAGCACCTGAACGCGGTGATGGCCGCCTGCCAAGAGGGCGACGGCGAGGACCGTTTCGATCCCGCGCGCAATCCGGCGCTGCGCCGCGCGGTGCGCGCCGCGCGCAAGGCCCAGGTGCCCGAGAACATGATTCGCAAGGTGGTCCAGTACGCCCGCCAGGGCTTCGCCGCGATCGACTTCCCGGTGTTCGACACCGATTGGGACTCGGACGCCTACATCACCGTCTCGGGCCAGAACTCGAACAACTCGGTGCGGGTGAGCGAGGCCTTCATGCGCAAGGTCGAGGAAGGGGGCGAATGGCCGCTGATCCGGCGCACCGACGGCGGCGTCCACAAGGTGGTGGACGCCCGCGATCTGTGGGACCAGATCGCCTACGCCGCCTGGGCCTGCGCCGATCCGGGCGTCCAGTACGACACCACCATCAACGACTGGCATACCTGCCCGGCTTCGGGGCGGATCAACGCCTCGAACCCGTGTTCGGAGTACATGTTCCTCGACGATACGGCCTGCAACCTCGCCTCGCTGAACCTCAAGGCGTTCCAGCGCGCCGACGGCCGTTTCGACGAGGCGAGCTTCGCGCATGCGGTGCGGCTGTGGACCATCGCGCTCGAGATCTCGGTGGTCATGGCCCAGTTCCCCTCGCCCGAGATCGCCCAGCGGTCTTACGACTTCCGCACCCTCGGGCTCGGCTTCGCCAACATCGGCGGGCTTCTGATGAGTCTCGGCTATGGCTACGACAGCAAGGAAGGCCGCGCGCTTTGCGCCGCGATCACCGCATTGATGAGCGGCGTGGCCTATCGCACCTCGGCCGAAATGGCGCGCGAGCTCGGCGCCTTCCCGCGCTACGCCGAGAACGCCGAGGCCATGTTGCGGGTGATCCGCAACCACCGTCGGGCGGTCCGCGGCGAGACCGAGGGGTATGAGGCGCTGTCGATCCCGCCAGTGCCGTTGGATGCCGCCGCCTGCCCCGACGCAGCCCTGGTCGAGGCCGCCCGCACCGCCTGGGACGACGCGCTCGCGCTCGGCGAACGGCACGGCTTCCGCAACGCCCAGGTCACGGTGATCGCGCCGACCGGCACCATCGGGCTGGTGATGGACTGCGACACCACCGGCATCGAGCCCGACTTCGCGCTCGTCAAGTTCAAGAAGCTCGCCGGCGGCGGTTACTTCAAGATCATCAACCGCACAGTGCCCGAGGCGCTGGCCCGGCTCGGCTACGACAAGAGTCAGATCGAGGACATCGTTCGCTACGCCGTGGGCCACGGCACGCTCGCCGGCGCGCCGGGCGTGAACCACGAGAGCCTGCGCGCGCGCGGCTTCAACGTCGGCACCATCGACCGCCTCGAAGAAGCGCTCAAGAGCGCCTTCGACATCCGCTTCGCGTTCAACAAGTTCACCTTGGGCGAGGACTTCTGCACCCGGGTGCTGGGGCTCGACGCCGCCAAGCTCGATTCGCCCACCTTCGACATGCTCTCCGAGCTCGGCTTCAGCCGCGAAGAGATCGAGGCCGCCAACACCTACTGCTGCGGGGCCATGACCGTCGAGGGCGCGCCCCATCTCAAGCCCGAGCATCTCCCGGTGTTCGACTGCGCGAGCCCTTGCGGCCGGGTCGGCGCCCGCTTTCTTTCGGCCGAGAGCCATATCCGCATGATGGCGGCCGCCCAGCCGTTCATCTCGGGCGCGATCTCGAAGACCATCAACATGCCCCACGAGGCCACGGTCGAGGACTGCAAGGACGCCTACGCGCTGGCTTGGCGGCTGGGGCTCAAGGCGATCGCGCTCTACCGCGACGGCTCCAAGCTCTCGCAGCCCCTGAGCGGCTTCGCCGTCGATATCGAAGACGACGACGAGGACGAAGAGGCGGCCGCTGCGAGCCGGCCCGAACGCGTGGTCCACATCGTCGAACGCGAGATCGAGCGCCGCGTCGCCACCCGCCGCCGCCTGCCTCTGCGCCGGCGCGGCTACACCCAGAAGGCGGTCGTCGGCGGGCACAAGGTGTACCTGCGCACCGGCGAGTACGACGACGGACGTCTGGGCGAGATCTTTATCGACATGCACAAGGAAGGCGCCGCCTTCCGCAGTCTGATGAACAACTTCGCCATCGCCATCTCGATCGCCTTGCAGTACGGCGTGCCGCTCGAGGAGTTCGTCGAGGCGTTCACCTTCACCCGCTTCGAACCGTCGGGCATCGTCGAGGGCAACGACGCGATCAAGATGGCGACCTCGATCCTCGACTACCTGTTCCGCGAGCTCGCGATCTCGTACCTCGGGCGCAGCGACCTCGCCCATGTCGAGCCCGGCGATCTGCTTCCCGACAGCGTCGGCAGCGGCGAAGGCCAGGCCGAGCTCGGCGACGACGCTTCCCATCGCGTCGCTCAGGCCTCGGACCTCGCCACCGTGGTGCGGCTCGCGGGCAACGGCTATACGCGCTCCAGCCTGCGCGTGGTCGAAGGCGGCTCCGGCGGCGCAATGGCGACGACGGCCCAGGCCGGAGGCGCAGGGGCGGCTGCAGCGGTGACAACGAGCGCAGCCGTGCAGCCGGCGAAAGTGGAAGAAACGTTTGCCGACGCCGGCGCGGCGTTGCGCCACGAGGCGCGATTGAAAGGTTATGAGGGCGACCCGTGCAACGAATGCGGGAACCTCACACTGGTTCGCAACGGGACGTGCTTGAAGTGCGACACCTGCGGCGCGACGAGCGGTTGCTCGTGAACGCCTGCGGGGCCGCGCTTTCCCGCCGCACGGTCCCTTGCGAAGCCTGCGGCGACACAGCCTCACTCCACCTGTCGTCGTCGCAGTTCACATGGTGTGTCCTCCCTGACTGAACGGGGCGCGCGCCCGGAGCGCCCCATTTTTTCTTTCCCCGTTTCCGTCGGCTTTCGAACCCTGGAGGGCTTTCGCCGTCGCAAAAGCGGGTCGGGACGCGCCGGCTTGTATTCAGCGCGAAACATGTCCATATAAAATATAATGGTTTACGACGATGCCCCTCTTCCTCCGCAGAGGGAATGGGTGGATAGAGCCGGCGATGTCAGAGAAACGGCTTGACGCTGCGACGACCGCCGGGACCACAGAAAAACAAGACGTCGTAGCAAACGACAAACCTGGCCCCTGACGGGCGTCCTTTTCTCTTTTCCTGGCGCAAGCTCCGGGTAGGCGGCGCGTCGAATGCGCGGAGCCCGTCTGACGGCGCGGCGCTTCGACGCGGGGATCTCGCGCCTTCGCGGCGTCCGAGCCTTCCCGCGACATCGCCAAGTGGAGGGCGATGACATGAGACCTGCGCCATATCCCACCGCGGGCCAACAGGAAGAAAGTTGGCCGCGGCCCCGGCGCCTTGGCCTCAGCCAAGCGGGCTTATTTCAACGCCGCTTCATCGTCACCGGATATCGGGCCGGACGCTCGACCATCCGCGATCCGATGCGCGTTAAGGCGGAACTTGGAGCTATGAATCATTTAAAAACAAAGCCCTAACGCGACAGACCCGTGACGCGCCATCGTAGAGCGCCGGCCAGGTAAGCCTACTGACCATTTGGGAGGTGAGAGCATGACCACAAAGATACGCCTCAAGGCGCTTGCCCTCGTGGGCGGGGCCTTCGCGATGTTCTCGGCGGTATTCGGCTGGCCGACGTCCGCGTCGGCGGAGGTGAGTTTCAACGACGACATACTGCCGATCCTTAAACTTCGGTGCGTCGAGTGCCACCAACCGGGCGGCATGGGTTATGAGAAGAGCGGCTTGGACCTGAGGTCGTATGAGGGTCTCATGAAAGGGACCAAGTTCGGCCCCGTGGTGGTTCCGCGCCAGCCCTTCATCAGCACGCTCAACGCGGTGATCGAGTGGAGGACGGACGCCCAGATCCATATGCCCCTCCACAAGAAGAAGTTGACGCGCTGCGAGATCAGGTTGTTCCGCCAGTGGGTGGCCCAGGGCGCGAGAAACAACTAACGAACAACAGAGGGTAAATCGCGGGCCTTCCCATTCCTGAAATGGCGCTCTGAGACCCAAGAAGCGCGTATAAGGGACGGCCGCCATCCCTCAGAGGCTCTCGAATTCGGCCCCCGATGGCCGGCGAACAGCCGCCATCGGGGGGTCATGAACGTCTCTTTTGCGGAGCGGATAAGCGGCGCTGGCGAGCGGAATGCGCCCTTGCCTCTTTGCGCGCGATCGTCGATAAGGCGGGGACAACCCGACAGCCGAAAGGCCGGCCGCCATGGAGCTTACCGACTTCGACACCCTGACCTTCGACTGCTATGGCACGCTGATCGACTGGGAGGCGGGAATCCTCGCCGTGCTGGAGCCTTGGGCGGCGCGCCGCGGGCTCGACGCGAGCGCCGAGGCGCTGCTCGAATCCTTCGGCCGCCACGAAACCCGCATCCAACAGGCCGAGCCCCGGCTCCCCTACCCCGCCGTGCTCGGCAAGGTGATGGCCGCCCTCGCCGCCGACTTCGGCGTCACGGCGAGCGAAACGGAGATGGCCGCGCTCGGCCGCTCGATCCCCGACTGGCCGGCCTTTTCCGACAGCCCCGAGGCGCTCGGTTACCTCAAAGAGCATTACCGGCTGGTCATCCTGTCGAACGTGGACCGGGCGTCGTTCGCCCGCAGCGCCGAACGGCTCGGGGTCGCCTTCGACCTCGTCTGCACCGCCGAGGACGTGGGCTCGTACAAGCCCGATCTCGCCAACTTCCGCTACATGCTCGACCGATTGGCCGAGATCGGCGTGCGCCCTGCGCAAGTCCTGCACACCGCCCAGAGCCTCTACCACGACCACGCGCCCGCGCAGGCGATCGGGCTCGCCACCTGCTGGATCGATCGGCGCGCGGGCAAGACGGGCGCGGGCGCGACCCCGCCCGCGGAAGCGCGCCCCGACATGACGTTCCCGAGCCTCGCCGCCTTCGTCGATCGCCACCGCGCGCTGAGCGGCGGAGGCTGAGCGGAGCCGCCGTCAGCCCGCCTCGGCCTTCCCGGCCTTTTCGGTTTCGATGCCTGCGCCGCCGTCTTCCTTCTTCTTGGGCGGCAGGACGACGCGGATGTGAAGCTCCTTGAGATGCGCTTCGTCGACCGGCGCGGGCGCCCCCATCAACAGGTCTTCGGCCTGCTGGTTCATGGGGAAGCAGATGACCTCGCGGATGTTGGGCTCGTCGGCGAGCAGCATCACGATGCGGTCGATGCCCGGCGCGAGCCCGCCGTGGGGCGGCGCGCCGTACTGGAAGGCGTGGAGAAGCGCCGGGAACCGCTTCTCGACCTCGTCGGCGTCGTAGCCCGCGATCGCGAAGGCCTTGACCATGATGTCGGGGCGGTGGTTGCGGATCGCGCCGCTCGAAAGCTCGACCCCGTTGCAAACGATGTCGTACTGGTGCGCGAGCACCTCCAGCGGGTCTTTGGTCTCCAGCGCCTCGAGCCCGCCCTGGGGCATCGAGAACGGGTTGTGGCTGAATTCGATCTTGCCGGTCGCGGGATCGCGCTCGAACATCGGATAGTCGACGATCCAGCAGAAGCGGAAGGCGTCGCGCTCGATCAGATCGAGGTCTTGGCCGAGCTTACGGCGCACCACGCCGGCGAAGGATGCAGCGGCCGCCTCCTTGTCGCAGGCGAAGAACACCGCATCGCCCGCGCCCACGCCCGCCGCCTCGCGGATCGCGCCCAGCCGCGCCTCGTCGAGCTGCTTGGCGATCGGTCCCTTGGGGCCGTCCTCGCCGAACACGATGTAGCCGAGGCCGGCCGCGCCTTCGGCCCGCGCCCAATCGTTGAGCTTGTCGAAGAAGCTGCGCGGCCGCGCCGCCGCCCCCGGGGCCGGGATCGCGCGCACCACCGCGCCCTTGTCGATCGCGCCCGCGAAGATGCGAAAGCCCGAGCCGCGGAACGCCTCGGTCGCGTCGGCGATGACGAGCGGGTTCCGCAGATCGGGCTTGTCGGTCCCGTACTTGAGCATCGCCTCGGCGAAGGGAATGCGCGGGAACGGGGGCTCCGTCACGGGGCGGTCGCTGAACTCCGCGAACAGGCCGTGCATCACGGGCTCGATCGCCGCGAACACGTCGTCCTGCTCGACGAAGGCCATCTCGACGTCGAGCTGGTAGAACTCGCCCGGCGAGCGGTCGGCGCGCGCGTCCTCGTCGCGGAAGCAGGGCGCGATCTGGAAGTAGCGGTCGAAGCCCGAGGTCATGATAAGCTGCTTGAACTGCTGGGGCGCCTGCGGCAGGGCGTAGAACTTGCCGGGATGCAGGCGGCTCGGCACCAGGAAGTCGCGCGCGCCCTCGGGCGAGCTCGCGGTCAGGATCGGGGTTTGGAACTCGGTGAAGCCCTGCGCGATCATACGGCGGCGGATCGAGGCGATGATCTGCGAGCGCAGGAGGATGTTGCGCCGCATCTTTTCGCGCCGGAGATCGAGGAAGCGGTAGCGCAGACGCGTCTCCTCCGGGTATTCCTGGTCGCCATGGACCTGAAGCGGCAACGGATCGGCGAGCGACAGCACCTCGAAAGCGTCGATCCGAACCTCGACCTCGCCGGTCGGCAGCTTCGGGTTCACCGTGTCGGGGCTGCGCGCCACCACCGGGCCGGTGATCGTGACCACGCTTTCGGCGCGCACCGCCTCGACGGCGGCGAAACCGGGCTCGCCGCTTTCGATCACGCACTGGGTCAGGCCGTACTGGTCGCGCAGATCGAGGAACAGAAGGTTGCCGTGATCGCGCTTGCGATGGACCCAGCCCGAAAGCCGGACCGTCTCGCCGACGTGCTCGGGCCGAAGCTGGCCGCAGGTATGGGTTCGGTACCGGTGCATTCTCGCCCCTCGTTGGCTCGCCCCTCGTTCCACGGTCGTGCGCGCGGCCCAGGGCCGGCGCGCGCGTGCGGAAAAGCGCACGGAACCGCCCCCCTTGTCAAGGATCGAGAGGCCGGAAACCATAACCGCCCGCACGCCTCGAACCGAGATCGATAACGACGGAGCCCCCTCTTGGACGTAATCACCACAACCGATCGGCTTGCCCAGCTCTGCCGCCGCCTCGCCGCGACCGATTACGTGACGGTCGACACCGAGTTCATGCGCGAGCGCACCTACTGGCCCGTTCTCTGCCTGATCCAGATCGCAGGCCCGGGCGAAGCGGTGGCGATCGACCCGATGGCCAAAGGCCTGGACCTTGCGCCGTTCTTCGAGCTCATGGCCGACGAGAGCGTGCTCAAGGTCTTCCATGCCGCCCGTCAGGACGTCGAGATCATCCACCACCTTTCGGGGCGGTTGCCGTTGCCCCTGTTCGACACCCAGATCGCGGCCATGGTCTGCGGGTTCGGCGATTCGGTCTCCTACGAGGCGCTCGCCGCCAAGATCGCGCGCGCCAAGATCGACAAGTCGCTGCGCTTCACCGACTGGTCGCACCGGCCGCTCAGCAAGCGCCAGCTCCAGTACGCCATCGACGACGTGCGGCATCTGCGCGTGATCTACGAGCGCCTCGCCCAGCGCCTGGAACGGACCGGGCGGACCGCCTGGGTCGCCGAAGAGATGGCCGCGCTGACCGATCCTTCGCTCTACCGCACCGAGCCCGAGGACGCCTGGCGGCGGATCAAGACGCGCTCGACCGACCGCCGGCTGCTCGCCATCCTGCGCGAGGTCGCCGCCTGGCGCGAGCGCACGGCCGCAGCGCGCAACGTGCCGCGCAACCGCATCCTGCGCGACGAAGCGCTGGTCGAGATCGCGGCCCGGGCCCCGGTCTCGGCCGAAGCGCTCGCCGCCACCCGCGGGCTCGGCCGCAGAATCGCCGAAGGCTCGATGGGGCGCGAGATTCTGGCCGCGGTCGAGCGCGGCCTCGTGGTTCCCGACGAGGACTGCCCGCGCATCGAGCGGCCGCCGCCGCTGCCCCGCGGCATCGGCCCCGTGGTCGAGCTGCTCAAGGTTCTCCTCAAGCTCAAGTCCGAGGAGCACGACGTCGCCCAGCGGCTGATCGCCACCGTCGCCGACCTCGAACGCATCGCCGGCGAGGACAATGCGAACGTCCCCGCTCTTCAAGGCTGGCGGCGCAAGGTGTTCGGTGAGGACGCGCTGGCGCTGAAGTCGGGCCGGGTCGCGCTCGCCGTGCGGGGGCGCAAGCTGCGCCTGGTGCCCGTGGGCGGGAATGGCGGCAAGGGCGACGGCCCCGAAGGCTGATCGCGCCCCGGGGCCGCCTTCGCTTACAGCGTGCCCGGGTAGCCGCCGCCGTCGATCAGAAGGTTCTGGCCCGTGATATAGCCCGCCTGGGCGCTGCACAGATAGGCGCAAGCGTCGCCGAACTCGGCCGGATCGCCATAGCGCCCCGCCGGGTTGGCGGCCGCGCGCTCGGCGAACACCTCGTCGAAGCTGCGGCCGCTCTTCTCGGCCACGACGCGCATGTTGTCGCGCAACCGGTCGGTGTCGAAGGGACCGGGAAGCAGGTTGTTGATGGTCACGTTGTGGCGCACGGTCTTGCGCGCGAGCCCGGCGATGAAGCCCGTGAGCCCGGCGCGCGCGCCGTTCGAAAGGCCGAGGATGTCGATCGGGGCCTTCACCGCGCTCGACGTGATGTTGACGATGCGCCCGAAGCGCCGCGCGATCATCGCGTCCACCGTCGCCTTGATCATGAAGATCGGCGCCAGCATGTTGGCGTCCAGGGCCGCGATCCAGTCGTCGCGGTCCCAGTCCCGGAAGTCGCCGGGCGGCGGCCCGCCGGCGTTGTTGACCAGGATGTCGGGATCGGGAAGCGCCGCGAGCACCCGGGCGCGGCCGTCCTCGGTCGCGATGTCGGCGGCGACCGTGGTCACCTCGGCCCCGGTGGCGGCGCGGATCTCGTCGGCGGTCGCCTCGAGGCGATCGGCGTTGCGGGCGTTGATGGTCACCGCGACGCCCTCGCGCGCGAGCGCCATCGCGCAGGCCCGCCCGAGCCCCTTGCTCGCCGCGCAGACGATGGCGCGCTTTCCTTCCAGTCCCAGGTTCATGGCCGGTCTCTCCCTTACTTCATGTCCTTTCTATGTCCCGCCTTTGGCCTTCGCCGCCCGCCAGAACCTCGCGCGCGAGCGGCACGGTGATGTTGCGCCGCCCCGCGAGCGCCGCTTGGTCGAGCGCCGCGACGATCCGCCGGGCGGCGTCGAACGAACGCTCCATGCGGGCGAGCAGAAAGCGGATCACGTCCTCGCCGACGCGGAGCTGACGGTCGGCGAACTGCTTGGCGAGCACGGCGCGGAGCAGAGCGTCGTCGGGCGCGTGAAGGGCGACCGCGGGCGCGGCCGCAAGCCGCGAGCGCAGGTCCGCAAGCCCGATCCGCCAGCGCGCGGGCGGGGTCCGCGCCGCGATCAGAAGGCGTCCGCCCGCGCCCGCGATCAGGTTGTAAAGGTGCAGGAACGCGGCCTCGTCCAAAGGCGCGCCGTCGGCGTCGTCGATGGCGAGCGCGCGCGGCGGCTCTTGCGAGGCGCGCTCGAGCGCGCGGCCAAGCGCGGCGGGGACAATGGCCGAGGCTCCGGTCCGGGCGCGGAAGACCTGGACGAGATGGGTCTTGCCAGAGCCCGCCGGGCCGTAGAGCGCGAGCGCCGGCGCCGGCCAGTCGGGCCAACGGTCGAGCCACAGCACCGCCGCCCGGTTGGGGCCGGCGACGAGGAAGTCCTCGGCCCCATAGGCGGGCCGGTGCTCGAAGGCGAGCGCGAGCTGGCTCACGGCTCCGGCTCTCCGTCCGCCGCGTCGCGCCGCGGCCTCTCGGTCCCGCCCTGATAGAGCGGGCTCGCCATGTAGCGCTCGGTCGCGAAGCGGGCGAGAACCCCGATCACGGCGGTCACCGGCACCGCGAGCAGCACCCCGAGAAAGCCGAACAACGAGCCCCCGGCGAGCGCGCCGAAAATGACCCAGACCGGGTGCAGCCCGACCCGCTCGCCGACCAGCTTGGGCGTCAGCAGGTTGCCTTCGAGGATTTGCCCGGCGACGAAGATCGCGACCACGACGCCCACCCGCAGCATGTCGTCGAACTGGATAAGGGCGACGCCGACGCTGACCACGAGCCCGATGATCGCGCCGAAGTAAGGAACGAACGAGATCAGCCCGGTCCCAAGCCCGACGATGAGTCCGAAGTCGAGCCCGGCCAGCGTCAAAGCGGTGGCGTAGGCTACGCCCAGAAGAAGGCAAACCAAACCCTGGCCGCGGACGAAGCCGGCGAGCGTCTCGTCGATGCGGCGGAACTGCTCGCGGATGGTCTCGGCGTGGGCGCGGGGCAGAAGCGAATCGACATGGGCGACGATCCGGTCCCAATCGCGCAGGAGATAGAAGGTGACGATCGGGGTGATGAACAGGAGCGAGAGCAGGTTGACGATCGCGAGCCCCGACTGCCAGACCCCGCCGACCGCGGCGAGCCCCCAGCCCATGATCCGCTGGGCGAGCCCGCTGAACGCCGCATTCAGGCGCGCCACGTCCTCGGGCGCGAGCCGGTCGCGGAGCGACGCGATCATCGGAGCGACCGCCTCGCGGACCGCGTCGGCGTAGGCCGGAAGCCGGGCGATGAAGTCGATGAGCTGCTGCTGGATCAGCGGCAGAACGACGACGAGGGCGCCGACCGCGACGACGACGAAGAGCGCGGTGATCGTCGCGGTCGCAAGGGTCCGCGACAGGCCCCAGCGTTCGAGCCGGTCGGCCACCGGGTCGAGCAGATAGGCCACCGCCATACCGGCCACGAAGGGCAACAGCACCCCGCGCAGCACATAGAGAGCAAGCCCGAACAGGCCGAGGCCGATCAACCAGATGGCGGCGCGGCCGCGCCCGTTCACGAGCCCACCTCGGCGCCGGTGGCGCGGCGCATCCACTCGACCACATAGAGCCCGCCCGAGGCGAGCGTCGTCGCCGCCACCAGATAGACGAGAACGTCGACCAGGGGGCCGACCGGGATCGCGAAGCCGTAAGCCCCGAGAAGCACCGCGGCGAGCACGATCTGGGCCACCGTGTTGACCTTGCTGACCATCAGAGGCGCCATCCGGAGCGCGCGCCCCATCAGCCAGAGAAGAAGCGCGCCGCCGATGATCAACAGGTCGCGGAACACGACCAGGATCACCAGCCAGAGCGCGACCATCTCCTCGTTGCCGAGCGCGATGTAAACGCCGACGAGCAGCACCTTGTCGGCGATCGGATCGAGATAGCCGCCGAGCTCGGTCGTCCGCCCGAAGCGCTTGGCGATGAAGCCGTCGACGGCGTCCGAGATCCCGGCCGCGATGAAGACCCAGAAGGCGAAGGCGATCTCGCCCGACAGGATCAGCCAGACCGCAAGCGGCGCCGCGAACAGCCGCGCCAAGCTGACGATGTTGGGCAGGCTCACTCGACGGTCGTCCCTGCAGCGGGCGCAGGCGGGGGCGGCGCGTTCGCGCCGCGCCGGCGCACCATCCAAAGATCGGCTTCCCGGCTGAGGTCGAGATCGACCGCCGCAAACGCATTTCGAAGCTGCGCAGGGGTTCCCAGATACTCGATCGCAAGCCGTGCGAAGCGGGTGGAAAGCGCGCTCACCCGCGCCTTGCGCACGATCGCCACCGTATCGATCCGGCGGCGGATATCGAGCCATCCGGCAAGCGAGTTGAAGATCGCATCGAGCGACATCGTCTGAACCTGGTCGAAGCGCAGAAGATTGGCCTCTTTCCACGCCTCCTCGATCTGGCGGCGGGTCTCGCGGGCCGCGCGCAGGAGCACGTCGTCGAGCGTTTCCCAAGCCGCGCCCGCGTAAACTCCGCCGCTCACCGCGACCCCGTCGCCCCGGTAGCGGTTGACGCTGACCCGCACGCGCGACGTCTCGACCAGGGAATCGCGCTCGACCTCAGCAATCGCCACCGCGACCTCGCCGGCGCCGTAACGCTTACTGATCCGGGCGAGCGCGGCGGCGTCTCCCGCCTCCGCCCGCCCGGCGTCGATCGCGGCGACGTCGGCAAGCTCGCCCAAGGGCGCGATCACCTCGATCAGGGCGTCGCTGGGGGCGAGCCGGGACCAGGCGAGTCGCCAAGCATTGTCGTCTTCCCATAGAAGGAGCCGATCCTCTGAACGATAAAGGGGCAGGATAAGCAGCGGACGCGCCCGGGTGAGCGCGAAGGGCACGCCGCTCTCGCGCAAAAACGCGCTCACCGCTTCGGCGTCGAACCGATACGCGAGGGTCGCAATATAGCGTTTGGGCGCGACCCGTTCGTCGGCGACCTCGAAGCCCTGGACGAGGCGGGTGAGGGCGTCGTCGTCGAGAGTCGGCACCGAACTCGCCGCCGCGGCGGGGACGATGCGGGCGATCAGGCGTGCGAACGCCTTGCGTTGGCCGTCGAGAAGCGCTTGCGCGCGCGCGGCCTCCGCATCCGCGGCGGTCACGTCGACCGCAACCCCGTCGACCCGGAACACGCCCTGGCCCGACGGTGCGGCGCGCAACGCCGCAGGCGCGAGAAGGACACAGCCCAGAACGGCGACGAGCGCGACGATCCGCCGCGTTACGCCCATTGCAAACCGCCCATGATCCAGTATGTTCAGCCCGAACGCGCGCACAGTATCGGGAACCCGCCCGTGCGGCAATAGCGAGGGGATCATCGCCCGTCACAGCTATAAGGACGCCGGCGTCGATATCGCCGCCGGCAATGCGCTCGTCAAAGCGATCCGGCCGCTCCTGCGCGCGACCGCGCGGCCTGGGGCGGACGCCGCCATTGGCGGATTCGGCGGCCTGTTCGACCTCGCCGCGGCGGGCTTTCGCGACCCTCTTCTGGTCGCCGGAACCGACGGCGTGGGCACCAAGCTCAAGATCGCCTTCGCCACCGGTCGGCACGACACCGTCGGCGTCGATCTCGTCGCCATGTGCGTCAACGACATCGTCGTCCACGGGGCCGAGCCGCTCCTGTTCCTCGATTACTTCGCGACCGGCCGGCTCGATCCCGCAGTCGCCCGCGCCGTGGTCGCCGGCATCGCCAAAGGCTGCCAAGCCGCCGGCTGCGCGCTCATCGGCGGCGAGACCGCCGAGATGCCCGGCATGTACGAAGCGGGCGAATACGATCTCGCGGGCTTCGCCCTCGGCGCGGTCGAGCGCGGGCGCCTGATCGACGGCGCAGAGGTCGCGGCGGGCGACATCGTCCTCGGCCTCGCCTCGAGCGGGCTGCACTCCAACGGGTTTTCGCTGGTCCGCCGAATCGTCGCGGCCGAGGGGCTCGACTACGCCGCGCCCGCGCCGTTCGCGTCCGAGACCGCGCTCGGGACTGCGCTTCTCGAGCCGACCCGGATCTACGTTCCCGCCTGCCTCGCGCTCGCGCGCGCAGGCGCGGTCAAGGCGTTCGCGCACATCACGGGCGGCGGGCTGATCGAGAACATCCCCCGTGTGCTGCCCGAAGGTCTCGGGGCGCGGCTCGACGCCGCCGCCTGGCCGCTCGCGCCGGTCTTCGCCTGGCTTGCGCGGACGGGCGGCCTCGCGCCCCGCGAGCTCGCCCGCACCTTCAACTGCGGCATCGGCATGGCGGCCGTGGTCGCGCCCGAGCGCGCGGACGAGGCCGAGGCGATCCTCGCCCGGGCCGGCGAGACCGTCCACCGCATCGGCCGGATCGTCACCCGATCGGACGGCGACGCGGCGGTGGCCATCGACAATGCGGAGGCGGCATGGGGCGGCTGAAGACGGCGGTGCTGATCTCGGGCCGGGGCAGCAATCTCCAGGCGCTGATCGACGCCTGCGCCGACCCCGACTTCCCGGCCGAGATCGTCGCCGTCATCAGCAACGAGCCCGAGGCCCGGGGCCTGCGCCGGGCGCGGGCGGCCGGCATTCCGGTCGCGGTCATCAACCATCGCGCCTTCGAGGGGCGCGAGCCCTTCGAGGCCGCGCTGACCGAGGCGATCCGCGCCGCCGGCGCCGAACTCGTGCTGCTCGCCGGTTTCATGCGCGTGCTCACCGAGGGCTTCGTGCGCACTTGGCACAACCGGCTGGTCAATATCCACCCATCGCTCTTGCCCGCCTTCCGGGGGCTCAACACCCACGCCCGGGCGATAGAGGGCGGGGTGCGTTTCGCCGGCTGCACGGTCCACTTCGTCCGCGCCGAGATGGACGCCGGCCCGATCATCGTCCAGGCGGCGGTGCCGGTGCGCGCCGACGACACGCCCGAGCGGCTGGCCGACCGAGTGCTCGCGGCCGAGCACCGGATCTATCCGCTGGCGCTGCGCCTGATCGCCGAAGGGCGAGTCCGGGTCGTCAACGAGACCGTCCGCATCGACGGGGCCGAGACGCCCGAAGCGGTGCTCATCAATCCGACCGACGGGACATAAAGGCGCGGCCGCGCGCGCCGCCGCCCTCAGCCGACGATCTCGATATCGCTGAAGAAGAAGCCGATTTCGAAGGCCGCGGTCTCGGGCGAGTCCGAGCCGTGGACCGAGTTGGCCTCGACGGATTCACCGAAGTCGGCGCGAATGGTGCCCGGCTCGGCGTTGGCGGGGTTGGTCGCGCCCATCAGCTCGCGGTTCTTGGCGATCGCATCCTCGCCTTCGAGCACCTGAACGACCACCGGCCCAGAGGTCATGTAGGCGCAGAGGTCGTCGTAGAAGGAGCGCTCGGCGTGAACCGCGTAGAACCGCTCGGCCTGCTCGCGAGTCAGCCGGATCCGCTTCTGGGCGATGATCCGCAGCCCGGCGTCCTCGAAGCGCGCATTGATCTTGCCGGTCAGGTTGCGCCGGGTCGCGTCGGGCTTGATGATCGAGAGCGTGCGTTCGATGGCCATGGCTGGGCTCCACCTTGTTCGAAGACGGCGCGTTATAGCCCCTGAACCGGCCTTGGGCAACACCCGCCCACCGCACGCCCCTTCCCGCCCCCCGACCGCCTTCTCCGCGCCGCGGGGCCATGCTATCACCCGCGCCATGCTGCGGATCGAAGGATTGACCTATCGCGTCGCCGGGCGGGTTTTGTTCGAGAACGCCGAGGCCGCGATTTCCGCCGGCCACCGGGTCGGCCTCGTCGGCGCCAACGGGGCCGGCAAGTCGACGCTGCTCGGACTGATCCAGGGCGCGATCGAGCCCGACGCCGGACGGATCGCGCTCCGCCCGGGCGCGCGGGTGGCCGCGGTCGCCCAGGAGGCCCCGGGCGGCGATGCGCGGTTGATCGACTTCGTGCTCGCCGCCGACCGCGAGCGCGCGGCGCTCATCGCCGAGGCCGAAAGCGCCAAGAGCGCCCAGCGCATCGCCGAGGTCCATACTCGGCTCGCCGACATCGGCGCTCACGCCGCGCCCGCCCGCGCAGCCCGCATCCTCGCCGGGCTCGGCTTCGACGCCGAGGCCCAAGCCCGTCCGTTGTCCGCCTTCTCGGGGGGCTGGCGGATGCGGGTCGCGCTCGCCGCCACCTTGTTCGTCGAGCCCGATCTCCTGCTTCTCGACGAGCCCACGAACTATCTCGACATCGAGGGCGCGCTGTGGCTCGAAAACCACCTTAAACGTTACCCCCGCACCCTGATCGTGGCGAGCCACGACCGCGCCTTTCTCAACGGCGCGGTCTCGCGCATCCTTCATATCGAGAGCCGGCGGCTGGTCGCCTATCGGGGCGGTTTCGACGCCTTTCTCCGCGCCCGCGCCGAACGCCGCGCCCGGGCCGCCGCCGAACGCGCCAAGCAGGAAGCGGCGCGGCGGCGCATGCAGGCGTTCATCGACCGCTTCCGCTACAAGGCGTCGAAGGCGCGCCAGGCGCAGAGCCGGCTCAAGGCGCTCGCCCGCATGACGCCCGTCGCCTTGGTCGAGAACGAGGCCCCCAGCAGCCGCTTCCAATTCCCCGAGCCCGAGCCGTTGCCGCCGCCGCTCGTCACCCTCGATCGGGTCGCGGTCGGCTACGAGCCGGGACGTCCGGTCCTGCGCGGGCTCGATCTGCGGATCGACCCGGACGACCGGATCGCGCTTCTCGGCGCGAACGGCAACGGCAAATCCACTTTCGTCAAGCTGATCGCGGGCGCGCTCGCGCCCGAACGGGGCCGGATCACGCGCGCGCGGGGCCTGCGCGTCGGTTATTTCGCCCAGCACCAGATCGAAGCGCTCGACCCCGCGCGCAGCGCCGCCGAGCACCTCGCCGCATGGATGCCGGATGCGCCCGAGGCCCGGGTGCGCGCCCACCTCGGCGCTTTCGGGCTGGTTCAGGACAAGGCCGAGACCCCGGCGGCCGCGCTCTCGGGCGGCGAACGCGCGCGGCTCGTGCTCGCCCTGATGGCGCGGACCGCGCCCCAGCTCCTGCTGCTCGACGAGCCGACCAACCACCTCGACCTCGAGGCCCGCGACGCCCTGGTCTCGGCGCTCAACGCCTTCGCGGGCGCGATCGTGCTGATCACCCACGACCGCCACCTGATCGACGCCTGCGCCGAGCGGCTGTGGCTGGTCGCGGACGGCGCGGTGCGCCCCTTCGACGGCGACATGGACGACTACCGCCGAGAGCTGCTCGCCGAGCGCGGCGGCGACGGGAACGATCGCGATCGCCGGCAAGGCGAGAAACGTCGGCCCAGCAAACGCGAGGCCCGCCGCGCCGCGGCCGAGGCCCGCGCGGGCCAGGCCCATCTCCGCAAACAGGCGCGCGAGGCCGAAAAGGCCCTCGCCAAGCTCGCGGACGAGAAGGCGGCGATCGAGGCCCGGCTCGCCGACCCCGCGACCTACGCCGGGGACAAGGAGGCGCTTGCGCGGCTGATGAAGCGCCAGGCCGAGGTCGAGCGCGCCATCGCCGCCGCCGAGGCCGCCTGGATCGAGGCCCAAGAGGCGCTGGAAGCCGCCGGTTAAGGCCGGTTCAGTAAAGAGGGCCTAG
>CAYYWV010000028.1:0-25826 GCA_964475385.1 uncultured Alphaproteobacteria bacterium
GCGCGCCTTCGCGCCGTTTCATTCGGCGGCGGACATCGGCTAAATATCGGCTATATTGCGCCGCCCGGCCGCCCGCAGCCGAAGAAGGACCAAGCGTGCGCATTCGCAACATCGCCATCATCGCCCATGTCGACCACGGCAAGACCACGCTGGTCGACGCGCTTCTGCGCCACAGCGGCCTGTTCCGCGCCAACGAGCCGGTGGTCGAGCGGGTTCTCGATTCGAACGAGCTCGAGCGCGAGCGCGGCATCACCATCCTTTCCAAATGCGCCTCGGTCGAATGGCGGGGCGTGCGGATCAACATCGTGGACACCCCGGGGCACGCCGACTTCGGCGGCGAGGTCGAGCGCATTCTCGGCATGGTCGACGGCGCGCTGCTTCTCGTCGATGCGGCCGAAGGGCCGATGCCGCAGACCAAGTTCGTCACCGCCAAGGCGCTCAATCTGGGGCTCAGGCCGATCGTCGTCGTCAACAAGCTCGATAAGCCCGACGCCCGCGCGGACGCGGTCCTCGATCAGGTGTTCGATCTGTTCGTGGCGCTCGATGCGAGCGAAGAGCAGCTCGACTTCCCGGCCCTGTTCGCTTCCGCCAAGGCGGGCTGGGCGAGCCGCGAATCGGACCGTCCGGGCCGCGACATGACGCCGCTGTTCGAGACCATCGTCGACGCGGTGCCCGCGCCCGCGGTCGCGGACGGACCGTTCCGCATGCTCGTCACCACGCTTGAGCGCGACCCGTATCTCGGGCGCGTGCTCACGGGGCGAATTCATTCGGGCGTCGTGCGCGCGAATGCGACGGCCAAGGCGCTCGACCGTACGGGCCGCGTGATCGAGGAGGCGCGCATCACCAAGCTGCTCGCCTTCCGCGGGCTCGCTCGCGAGGGGATCGCCGAGGCCCGGGCCGGCGACATCGTGGCCGTCGCGGGCTTTGCGCGGGCCACCGTCGCGGACACGCTGTGCGATCCCGAGGCGACGGAAGGGCTGCCCGCCGAGCCGGTCGATCCGCCGACGCTCGCCATGATCTTTTCGATCAACGATTCGCCGCTCGCAGGCCGGGTGGGAACCAAGGTCACCTCGCGGGTCATCCGCGCGCGTCTGTTCGCCGAGGCCGAAGGCAATGTCGCGATCCGGGTGCGCGAGACCGAGGACGCCGATTCCTTCGAGGTCGCGGGCCGCGGCGAGCTTCAGCTCGGCGTGCTGATCGAGACCATGCGCCGCGAAGGGTTCGAGCTCTCGATCTCGCGGCCCCGGGCGCTGACCCGCAAAGACCCCGAGACCGGCGCGCTTCTCGAGCCCTACGAGGATGTGGTGATCGACGTCGACGAAGAGTTCGCAGGCGTGGTGGTCGAGGCGCTCTCGCGCCGCAAAGGGCGGCTCGTCGACATGCGGCCGTCGGGCGGCGGCAAGCTCAGGCTTCGGTTCATCGCGCCGTCGCGCGGGCTGATCGGCTATCACGGCGCGTTCATGACCGAGACCCGCGGCGCCGGCGTGATGCATCGCGTCTTCCGCGAGTACGGCCCCCACGCGGGCGCGATCCCGGGCCGGCGGAACGGCGTTCTGGTCTCGAGCGCGGCGGGCCGGACCGTGGCTTACGCGCTGATGAACCTTGAGGACCGCGGGACGCTGTTCGTCGGCGCGGGCGTTCCGGTCTACGAGGGCATGATCATCGGCGAGCACAGCCGGGCCAACGACCTCGACGTCAACCCGATGAAGGCCAAGCAGCTCACCAATATTCGCGCCGCGGGCGCGGACGAGGCGGTGCGGCTCACCCCGCCGCGCAGGCTCTCGCTCGAACAGGCGATCGCCTATATCGCCGACGACGAGCTGGTCGAGGTCACGCCCGATGCGATCCGCCTGCGCAAGCGCCATCTCGATCGCCACGCGCGCAAGAAGGCCGCCCGCGCCGCCGCCGGCTGAAGCGCTCAGGCGTCGGCTTTCGCCACCTCGCAAAGGAGCGCCTTGTAGACCGGAAAGCCCGAGATCGGGTCGCGGTTCTCGGGATCGGTCAGCGCGTTCACGTTGGCCTCGCGCCAGGCCGCAGGCCCGAGCGGCCCGCCGCCGCCCATGTCGACCTCGACCACGCCGGGGACGATGTCCTCGGTCACCCGGGCCTCGAACCGCGCCCGCCCGCGCGGGGTGATCACGAAGACCGCATCGCCGTCGGCGACGCCGCGGGCCGCGGCGTCGCGGGGGTGGATCTGGACCAGCGGGCGGGGCCTGAGCGCGACCAGCGACGGGATGTTGAGGTGCTGGGAGCGGAACGCCGATTGGGTCCGCGCGCCCGAGTTGAACACCAGCGGGAAGCGGCGGGCGAGATCGGGCGCGGCGCGCGGGCCTTCGACCGGCTCGGTGTAGACGGGCAGAGCGTCGTAGCCGTGGCCGCGCAGCCATTCGGAGGCGATCTCGAACTTGCCGGTCGGGGTCGGAAAGCCCGGCCGGCCGTCGGCGCGCAGAAGCCCGGTCTCGTACTTGCGATAGCGCATGGGCGGCGTCGGCAGCGGCAATCCCTCGGGGTGCGCCCGCAGGGTCTCGGGCGCGACGCCTGCGCCTTCGAGCGCGCGGTCGACCATCTCGGCCTCGGTCGCGGGCCACAGATGGCCGTAGCCGAGACGGCGCGCGAGCTCGACGAAGATCGCGTAATCGCTGCGCGCCTCGCCCAACGGCGGGATGATCCGCGCCCGGTGCTGGATATAGCCGCCGTGGACCATGTCGTGGGCCATGTAGGACTCGGCCTCGAACGGGGTCGCCGCCGGCAGCACGAGATCGGCGTAGGCCGCGTCCGCGGTCGGGAAGCGGTTGATCACCACGAGGAGATCGAGCGCCGCGAGCGCGCGCCGCCAGCGCGCGGGATCGGGCCAGGCGGTGAGGATGGAGGCGCCCGAGACGATGAGACCGCGGATCGGATAGGGCTGCCCTTCGAGGATCGCGCGCGGAAGCGCGGCCGCGTGGGCTTCCTTGCGGGTCGCGTAGTAGAGCGGGTATTCCTCGGCCCCGACCGGCGGCGGCGCGCCGTCGGGCAGGGGAACGGTCGGACGCCGGGTCCGGGGCCGATTGGGCATGCGGAACAGCTTGCCGCCGGGCGCATCGAGATGCCCGGCGAGGGCCTGCAAGGTCCAGGCCGCGCGGATCGCCTGGACCCCGCAGTTGGAATACTCGAGCCCCGTGTACATCACGAAGGCGCAGCCCCGGGCGCGGGCCACGCGGCGGGCGAGGGCGCGGATCGTCCCGGCCGCAACCCCGGTGATTTCCGCCGCCCGCTCGGGCGTGAAGGCGCGGACGTAATCGCGAAGATCGTCGAAGCCGTGGCACCAGCGGGCGACGAAATCGCGGTCGTAGAGCCCTTCGGCGATCAAGACGTGGATCGCGCCGAGCGCGAGCGCGCCGTCGGCGCCCGGGCGGACGCCGATCCACTCGGCGCGGCACGCCCGCGCGGTCTCGCTCAGGCGGTGGTCGATCGCGATCACGCGCGCCCCGCGTTTTTGCGCCTCTTTGATCTGGCGGAGCTTCACGGGCGGCGAATCGGTCGCCGGGTTGGCCCCCCAGACGACGATCAGGTCGGCCCCTTCGATGTCCTCGGCCACCTCGCGCATAGGCAGCCCGAAACACGCGATGGGCGCGATCATGCCGTGGGCGGCGTAGCACAGCGAGCCGACGCCGGTCGCGTTGGGCGAGCCGAAGGGGAACAGGACCGCGTTGGCCGAGGACTCCGCCGTGCCCTCGGGCGCGAAGTGCTCGTTGAGGGCGAACTCGAAATTGCCGCGCCCGGTATAAAGCGCGACCGCTTCGGGGCCGTGATCGCGGGCGATCCGCTTGAGCGCCGCGACCCAGAGATCATACGCCTCGTCCCAAGCGATGCGCGCGAATCGGCCCGCGCCGCGCGCGCCGATGCGCTTCTGCGGATAGAGAAGCCGGTCCGGCGAATAGACGATCTCGGCCGCCCGCGCGCCGCGCGGACAGACGATGCCGAGCGGATGCCCGCGCAGCGGCGTGAGCCGCGCGATCCGCCCGCCTGCGAGATGCACGTTGACCCCGCAGCCCGCCGGGCAGATCCCGCAGATTCCGACGACCGTGCGGCTGTCGGCGTGGTCGAAAACCTTCTCATTGATGGCCGCGCGTTTCTCGGCGGTCATCGACCGTCCTTCCTCGTTACGACTGTGCAGGATGATGAGACGCGCATGCGCTCCGACGCGCCTCATCACGGGTCGTCCGACCCGCGCCGCAAGGCAAGCTTCGTTGCGAAGCAGCCCGTCAATATCACATAGGAAATCTCTCGCCCGCAGACAATACAGTATCTACGTAACGATCAAGCTATTTTGTTTTGTTTTTTTCTATTTTGTGTTGTTTTCAAAACGCGCTTGCCGTGCGCCCTACAGATCTTTGCACAGGCGGAGCGCGTCGTAGATCGCGGCGTGGATGTTGCGCGAGGCGACCGCATCGCCGATGCGGAACAGGCGGAAGCGCCCCTCCGGGTTGGCGACGATCGTCTGCGGTCGGCCTTCGATCAGGGCGCGGTAGTCGACCTCGCCGCGGTTCACGGACTCCTCCTTGAGCGCGAAGTAGAGGTCGTCGAGCGGCAGGGTGCCGTGCTCGACCACGACTTGATCGACCACGCGCTCCTCGGTCGCGGGCAGGTAGTCGCTGCCGATCACGGCGCAAATCCGGTTGCCGGCGCGGCGCAGGGCGAGAAGCCGGCGGTTGATGGTGATGCGCACGCCGTGGGCCTGGAAGCAGCGGGCGTAGGCGACGTGGTTGAGCCCGCCGATCTCGGGCGCAAAGAAGCGCTCGGGCGTGACGATCTCGACCCGGCTTCCGGCCTCGGCCAGCATCTCGGCCGCCTGCATGGCGGGGTGCGCGCCGTTGTCGTCGAAGACGAGCGCCTCGCGCCCCGGTTTGGCGTCGCCCGAAAGGATGTCCCAGCTCGACACCGCAAGCTCGCTCCCTTCGTCGAGGATGTCGGTGTTGGGCAGGCCGCCGGTCGCGACGATCACCACGTCGGGATCGAGCGCGCGCACGTCTTCGGCCTCGGCGAAGGCGTTGAAGCGCATCGTCACGCCGGCCTCGGCGCAGCGGTCCATCCGCCAGTCGACGATGCCGAGAAGCTCGCGCCGACGCCTGGTCCGCGCGGCGAGCCGGACCTGCCCGCCAGGCTCGCCCGCGGCCTCGAACAGCGCCACTTCGTGGCCGCGCAGGGCCGAGACCCGGGCCGCTTCGAGCCCGGCCGGGCCGGCGCCCACGACCACGATCCGCCGCCTGGGCCCGTCGCCCGGCGTGATCACATGGGGCATCGTCGCTTCGCGCCCGGTCGCCGGGTTGTGGATGCAAAGCGCCTCATGCCCCTCATAGATCCGGTCGAGGCAGTAGGTCGCGCCGACGCAGGGGCGGATCGCGTCCTCGCGCCCCTCGGCGATCTTGCGCGCGATGTGCGGGTCCGCCATATGCGCGCGGGTCAGCCCCACCATGTCGAGCTTGCCTTCGGCGATGGCGTGGCGCGCGGTGGCGACGTCGGCGATGCGGGCGGCGTGGAACACGGGGAAGCGGGTCTCGGCGCGGACCTCGCCCGCGAAGTCGAGATGCGGCGCGGACGCCATGCCCTGGACCGGGATCACTTTGACGAGCGCGGCGTCGGTCTCGATATGGCCGCGGATGACGTTGAGGAAGTCGATCCGGCCCGAAGCGACCAGGCGCTTCGCGATCTCGACCCCTTCCTCGCGCGAGAGCCCCCGCTCCCAGTCCTCGTCGCAGACCATGCGCACGCCGACGATGAAGTCGTCGCCCACCGCCTCGCGGATCGCCGCCAGCACCCGATGGGTGAAGCGCAGCCGGTTGTCCAGGCCGCCGCCGTACTCGTCGTTGCGGCGGTTGGTGGCGGGCGACCAGAACTGGTCCATGAAGTGCCCGTAGGCCTCGAGCTCGATCCCGTCGAGCCCGGCGGCCTTCATGCGTTCGGCGGCCGCGGCGTAAGCCTTGACGATGCGCTCGATGTCCCAGTCCTCGGCCTCCTTGGGGAAGGCGCGGTGCGCGGGCTCGCGGACCGGCGAGGGCGCGAGCACGGGCAGCCAGTCGGCCTTGTTCCAGTTGGTTCGCCGCCCGAGATGGGTGAGCTGGATCATCACCGCCGCGCCGTGGGCGTGGCAGTCCTCGGCGAGCCGGGCGAGCCAGGGGACGATCTCGTCCTTATAGGCGTGGAGGTTGCCGAAGGCGGCGGGCGAGTCCTCGGCGACGATCGCCGAGCCCGCGGTCATGGTCAGCGCGATCCCGCCCTTGGCCTTCTCGACGTGGTAGAGCCGGTAACGGTCCTTGGGCATGCCGTCCTCGGAGTAGGCCGGCTCGTGCGCCGTGGACATGATCCGGTTGCGAAGGGTGAGGTGCTTCAGCCGATAAGGCTGGAGTAAAGGATCGACGACCGCCATGGATGCCCTCCCGCAAGTGATCGGCGGGGCGGTGGCGTCGAAGCGTCGCCCGCAACGTCCCCTCCCGCGGCCAAGGGGCTTCCGCGGTCGAGAAACCTGCGCCTTCCTCCCGCATCGGCGCCGTGCGCGCCCGCCCTCCCGTCGGAGCGGGCGGCGGTTCATCCGCCGCTCCGCCCCCAGGGCGAGAATTGTAGCGGGCGCGTTCCCCCTTGTAACGCGGGAAGTCGGCGCGCGCCGATCAGGCCGCGCGGATGCGCGCAAGGAAGGCCTCGACCTCTCGGCTTAAGGTCGCGGCCTGCTCCGAAAGCGCGTTCGCGGCCGTGAGCACCTCGGAGGCGTTGGCCCCGGTTTCAGTGGTGGCCTGGGTCACTCCGGCGATGTTGCTCGAGACCTCTTGGGTGCCGCGCGAGGCCTCTTGGACGTTGCGGCTGATCTCGTTGGTCGCCGCGTCCTGCTGCTCGACGGCGCTCGAGATCGAGGCGGCGATCTCGTTGATGCGGCCGATGGTGCCGGTGATGGCCTTGATCGCTTCGACCGCGCCTTGGGCCTCGTCCTGCATGGAGCGGATCTGGCCCGCGATCTCCTCGGTCGCCTTGGAGGTCTGATCGGCGAGATCTTTGACTTCGGAGGCGACCACGGCGAAGCCCTTGCCGGCCTCGCCCGCGCGCGCCGCCTCGATCGTGGCGTTGAGCGCGAGAAGGTTGGTCTGGCTCGCGATGTCGGTGATCAGCTCGACGACCTTGCCGATTCGCTGCGCCGCCTCGTCGAGGCCGACGACGGCGTCGTTGGTCCGTTCGGCCTCGCGGGCGGCCTCGGCGGTGATCCGGGCGGATTCGGAGACCTGGCGGCTGATCTCCGCAATCGAGGCGGAGAGCTCTTCGGCGGCGGAGGCGACGGTTTGGACATTGGTCGAGGCTTCCTCCGAGGCGGCCGCCGCGGCCGCCGCCTGTTCGTTCGAGCGGCCCACCATCTGCGACATGGTCTCGGCGGTTTCGGTCAGCCGCATGGCGGCCTCTTCGACCGTGCCGGTGACGCCCGAAACCGTTTGGTCGAACGCGTTGATCGCGGCCTCGATCTCCTTGGCGCGCTTTTCGCGGGCGGCGCGCTCTTCCGCTTGGCGCGCTTCGAGCGCGCGGGCCTTCTCCATACTGTCTCTGAACACCTGAACCGCACGCGCCATGTCGCCGATCTCGTCGGCGCGCTCGACGCCCGGAATCGTGGCCGCGGCATCGCCTTCGGCGAGCGCGATCATGGTCTGGGTGATGGCCGCGAGCGGGCGGGTTACGCTGCGAATGACGAACGCCGCAAGGAGCGCCGAAGCCACGAACAAAACGACGCTGACGACCCCGATCGCGACCGCGCTCCACAAGGCGCGCCGGGCGGCCTCGCGGGCCAGCGCGACGATGCGCGCGCCGATCGCGTTCTCGGCGGCCGCGAGGCGATCGATCTTGGCGGTGATGGCGTCGAACCACTCGGGCCCGGTCACGCCCTTGAGGTCTCCGCTTCCCATGCTGGCGGCCACGATCCCGCGCAGACGTTCGACCTCGGCCGCGGCCGGGCTGTCGAGCGCCTTGTCGAGAATGGCGGTCAGCGCGGGCTCCGCTTGGGTGCGGAAGCTCGACAGAAAGGCGTTCTGCTCGGCGATCAGGCCGAGGAAGCGGTTGTAAAGCGCCATCGAAAACCGGCCCGCTCCGAACCCGGCGGCCCCGGTCGCGCGTTCGAGCCCGGCGCGCTCCTTGGCGTCAAGCAGGTTGGAGTAGGCCGCGATTGTCGCCGACAACCGAGGGTCGCGGCTGATCGCGCCCATGACCTCGATGGTCGCGAGAAGATTGCGAATCACCCCGGTGTAATAGCCGACCTCGTCCTTCACCGGAATTTTGAGCCCGGACACCTGGCTGCGGACCGCGTCGAGCCGGGCGAGCTCTTTGCGCGCCGTCGCGAGGTCGCGCGCGCCCTTTTGCAGAACCGTCGTGTCGAAGCCTTGAAGCGTCTTGTCGAGCGCGGCGCGCTTCTCGTCGGTTGCGGTCCGTCGCTTGGCGAGGGCCTCGCCGAAGGCCTTGCCGCCGCTGCCGAGGAAGCCGGCGGAGGTGCCGCGCTCCTTCTGCAACGCATCCACCAGGGCGCTGATCTGGGGCGCGAGCGACGCCACGCTCTCGATCCTCTTGGCCGCGTTGACCTCGTCCATACGCTCGACGAGGACGAAGGCCGAGAACGCGAACAGCCCCAGAACCGGCACCAAAACGCCAAATGAAATCCGGGCCTTTACACTATCCAACCGAAGTATATGCATGAGTTTTCCCTCCGGGATTGCGGGAACCCGTTTTTATCTCGCCCCAACCGGACCATTCGCCGCGTTGCGCCGCGCTCTGGCGCACCACCAGTCTGCGCGCGGCTGGCGAACGGGCATCTTCTCCCGTCATGCCGTCGAGGTCTTAAATTACCGTTATCAGAAAGGGGTTTTTTCAACCTCCGGGCGAAGGCGGAGGGACACGGCGCGCGATGGCTTTTCAGACGATAAGCATGGACAAGGGCCGCCCCCGTTCTGCGACGCCGCAGGCGGCGCGGCGGGGTTCTCTGCGGTGACGGAACGGCTCGCCCCGTGGTAGGATCGCGCATGGCCGGCGACACCGACCTGCGCGCGCTTCTCGACTTCTACATCGCGGCCGGCGCCGACGAAGCGATCGGCGCGGTCCCGCGCAACCGCTTCGCCGAGCCGAATGCCGAAACCAAGGCCGATCCCGAGGCGAAGCTCGACCGCGCCCGCGGCGATCCCAAAGCGGCCGACGCGCCTTTCCCGCCGCGCGCGGGCGCGCGGCCCGCGCATCCTAAGGCGCGTTCTTCCGACCCCGGCGCGTCTGCGTCCGCGTCCGCGTCTCGGACGGTCGTTCCGCCCGCGGCGGCGAGCGCCCATGAGATCGCCGCCGGCTGCCGTACGGTCGACGAGCTGGTGGCGGCGATCCGCGCGTTCGAAGGCTGCCCGCTCAAGGAGACCGCGACGAATACGGTCGTCTACGACGGCGACCCGCAGGCGCGCGTGCTGTTCGTCGGCGAGGCCCCGGGCGCGGAAGAGGACCGCCGCGGCCTGCCCTTCGTCGGCCCGGCGGGACAGCTCCTCGACCGCATGCTGGCGGCGATCGGGCTCGACCGCGGCCAGGTCTGCATCAGCAACATGCTGTTCTGGCGACCCCCCGGCAACCGTTCGCCGACCGCCGAAGAGATCGCGACCTGCCTGCCGTTCGCCCAGCGCCTGATCGAGCTCGTCGATCCCGAAGTGCTGGTGCTGGTCGGCGGCATCTCGGCCAAGGCGCTTCTCGGCCGGACCGAGGGAATCACGCGGCTGCGCGGGGTTTGGCATCGTTATTCGAGCCCCGGGCTCGCCGCGCCCATCGACGCCATCGCGATCTATCATCCGGCCTATCTGTTGCGCCAGCCGCTGCACAAGCGCGCGGCCTGGCGCGACCTTCTCGCGATCCGCCGCCGCCTCGACGCGTCTTCTGGCCAAAGCGGGTGAAGGCGGGACGCTCGCCGCCTGTTCGCTTGCCGCCCGCCGGGGCTTTCCCCTATCATTAACGCTTTGGTGAGGGGTGGACCGCTACCAAAGAGACATGCGCAAAGCGTGCTGGGCCGCCCGGCGCCTTTTGATCGGGGTGCTGGGCGTGCTTTTTGGGGTGATCGGCTGGGGCGCGTCGGCGGCGGATGCGCTGGCGGGGCCGCATGCGCTGCGGCTTGCGGCGGTTTCGGCGGAGGACGCCGCGGCCGAGCGCGAGGCGATGCTTCCGCGCGTGCTGTCGCCGGCCGACGTCAAGCGCTATCGGCGCATCTTCGCGCTCCAGGAAAAAGGCCGCTGGCGGGCGGCCGACCACGAGATCAAGAAGCTCTCGAACCGGCTCTTGATGGGCCATGTGCTGGGCCAACGCTATCTCCATCCGACCGCCTATCGGTCCAAGTTCCGCGAGCTTCGCGACTGGCTCAAGACGTATGCCGACCACCCCGAAGCCGCGCGAATCTACAAGCTCGCGCTTAAGCGCAAGCCGAAAAGCGCCCGCGCGCCGCGCGCGCCGGTCGCGCCGACCCGCAGCATCGCGCGCGCCAAGGCTTCCGATCGCGGCTACGTCTCGCCGCGCAAGCGCAGCGCCGCCCAACGCCGAAAGCTCGTCAACCTGATCGCGCATATCCGCCGCCACCTCGCCAAGGGCGAGATCCGCGGCGCGGCCAAGCATCTCAAGCGCAAGGACTTTCTGAATCTCGCCGATCCGGTCGAATACGATATCGTCCGGGCCGAGGTCGCGTACGCCTACTTTCTCGCAGGCAAGCCGAAGACGGCGCTTGAGCTCGCGCGGGCGAGCGCTCGGCGCTCGGGCGAGGCCGCGCCGCTCGCCGACTGGGTGGCGGGGCTCGCCGCTTACCGGCTCGGCCGGCTCGATATCGCGCGCCGCCATTTCGAGACCCTGGCCCATTTCGAGACCGCCGATCCCGAACGAATCGCCGCCGGCGCCTACTGGGCGGCGCGGGTCAACCTGATCACCCGCAGGCCCGAGAAGGTGAGCCGGCTTCTCGGCATCGCGGCCTCCTACCCGCGTAGCTTTTACGGCCTTCTGGCGCTGCGCGCGCTCGGCGAGGAGCCCGACTTCGACTGGACCCGGCCGCTGTTGACCGAGCGCGACCTCGCCATCATCGAGAAGATTCCCGCCGCGATGCGGGCGATTGCGCTGGTCGAGGTCGGCCAGCGCCGCCGCGCCGAGACCGAGCTTCGCCGCATCGATCCCGGCGCCGACGACGCGTTGGGGCGCGCGATGCTGGCGCTCGCCGTCCGGCTCGATCTTCCCGAATCCCAGCTTCGCCTCGCCCGCCGGCTCGCGCGGATCGACGGCCGCCGCCACGAGGCCGCGCTTTACCCCGTGCCCGCCTGGAAGCCCAAGACCGGGTTCCAGGTCGACCGCGCGGTCCTTTACGCCCTGATCCGCCAGGAATCCGAGTTCAACGTGCGCGCCAAAAGCCGGGTCGGGGCGCGTGGGCTGATGCAGCTTATGCCGCGCACGGCCTCGTTCATTACCCGGGACCGACGCTATCGGACGAGCCGGCGCAACCGCCTGTTCGACCCTGTGGTCAACATGACGCTCGGCCAGAAGTACGTTCTGCACCTGCTCGCCCAGCCCGAGGTGCGGGGCAACCTCGCCTTCGCGCTCGCCGCCTATAACGGCGGCCCCGGCAACCTGCGCAAGTGGCGAAGGCGCGCCAAGGCGGCGGACGATCCGCTCCTGTTTCTCGAAAGCGTGCCGTCGAACGAAACCCGCGCCTTCGTTCAGGCGGTGCTCAAGAACGTGTGGATGTACCGCGCCCGTCTCGGCCAGCCGGCGCGCTCGCTGGACGCCCTTGCCGGCGGCGACTGGCCGGCGTATACAGCCCAGGACGCAACCGCTTTGGCCTATTCGCTCAATGCCGGGAATTGACGAAAGCCGTCCTTTTGTGGCGGTCAACATCGCCATTCTCACGGTTTCGGACACGCGCACGGCCGCCGACGACAAGTCGGGCCAAATCCTCGCCGACCGGGTGACCGCCGCCGGGCACAAGCTGGTCGCCCGCGAGATCGTGCGCGACGAGCGCGACGCGATCGAGGCCAAGCTCCGGGCCTGGATCGCCGATCCGAACGTCGACGTGGTGATCGCGACCGGCGGGACCGGGGTGACCGGACGCGACGTGACCCCCGAGGCCTTCCACGCGGTCTACGAGAAGGAGATCCCGGGCTTCGGCGAAATCTTTCGGATGATAAGCTGGAACAAGATCGGCGCCTCGTCGATCCAGTCGCGGGCCACCGCGGGCGTCGCCGGCGGCACCTATCTGTTCGCGCTGCCGGGCTCGCCCGGGGCCTGCCGCGACGCCTGGGACGAGATCCTCGGCCAGCAGCTCGACATCCGCTACCGGCCCTGCAACTTCGTCGAGATGATGCCCCGGCTCACCGAGGGCCGCGGCTGACGCGCCGCGCCCGCCAGCGCGCGTAATCGGCGGCGGTGTCGATATCGTCGAGCGCATCGACGAAGGCGACGCGGCGCGCCGGCGCAAGATTGGCGAGCGTGTCGGCGAGCGCGTAGGGCGACGACCAGCGCACGCCGGCGAAGGGATCGAGCCCGCGCGCGCGGGCGCTCAAGCCCACCAGCCAGTAGCCGCCGTCGGGGGCCGGCCCGAAGACCGCATCGGCCTCGCCCAGCGCCGCGAAGGCGCGCGCGACCGCCGCGGCGGTGATCTCGGGAACGTCGGTCCCGACGATGACCGCCGGCCCCGGGGGCAGGCGGCGCATCGCCCGGGCCATGCGCGCCCCCAGATCGCCCCCGCCTTGGGGAAAGACGCGCGCGCGCGCCGGCCACAGCCGGCCGGCGGCGGCGAAGCGGTCGGGGGTGACCGCGAGCCACAGGGTCCAGCGCCCGTTCTCCCCGAGCCTCCGCAAGATCCGCGTCGTCGTCGCCCGGTAGAAGCGCAGCGCCGCGAGCGCGCCGATATCGGCGGCGAGCCGGGTCTTGACCGCGCCCAGCCGCGGGGCCTTGACGAAGGCGACGAGGTGGCGCTCCGGGCTCACCCGTCGCCCTCATCCATAAATCTTGAGGATCGCGCGCGGCGGCAGGCCGAGGAAGTAAAGCCCGACGCACAATAGGTTCCGCGCCGAGCGCCGGAGGTAGCCGTCGCGTCGGAACCGCGCCGCCGAAGTGACGGCGCGGGGCTCGAGCGCGACCAGCCGCCGCCGGCCGATCCGGCGCACGAGCTCCACGTCCTCCATCAGCGGAAGCGGGCGCACGCCGCCGAGACGGTCGAGAAAGGCGCGGCCGATCAGAAGCCCCTGGTCGCCATAGGGCAGGCCGAGCGCGCGCGACCGCCAGGCGACGAGCGCCTCGAGCCGGCGCGCCTCGGGCCGGTCGTCGTCGAGGGCGAAGCGGAAGTAGCCGGCGCGCTCCCGGTTGGCGGGATCGCCGATAAAGCCGGCGGCCGCTTGCGCCCAGTCGGCCGCGAGCCGGGTGTCCGCATGAAGGAGGAGAAGCCAAGGCGCGCGCGCCGCCCTGGCCCCGGCGGCGAGCTGCGCGCCGCGCCCGCGCGGGGCCGCGATCACGCGCGCGCCGTGGGCCCGCGCGCAGGCCGCCGTCGCGTCCCGCGAGCCGCCGTCGGCGACCACGATCTCGGCGATCAGGCCGCCCTTCGTCGCCGATAGGGCGGCGAGGGTCGCGTCGAGCGCGTCCGCGCAGTCGAGCGTCGGGATCACCACGCTCAGCGCGCCGCCGCGTGCGACGGGCGTTGGAGGCGAGGGGGCGGTCGGCATGTCGAAGGGATCGGTCCTCGCGCTTTCCGGATCGGGCGCGAGTGTAGCGCATGCGCCGTCGTAATGCGAATGTTCTTGATTTGTTCATGCCGTTGATCTAGAGTCTTTTCCACTGAGATGGAATCGCGCCAGCCCGCTCCCCCGCTCGGCAGCCTGCGGCATCGTAGAATAGGGGCGGCTGGGCGGGGGAGCGGGCCGGCGCCGTAAAACATGAAACAATCTAGCCTTTTACTATGGAGCCGACCGAGACCGCCGCCTTCCGCCTGCGCCGCAAGGGGCGCGGCGCGGTCAGCAACCCGACCCCGCGCTTCGAGCCGCACGAGCGGGTCGCGCTCGACGACGGCTGGGGCGCGCTCGACGAGGAACTCCCGCCCTTGCGCACCGAGGTCGCGATCGACCGCGCGCGGTCGATCATCACCCGCAACGCCTCGCCCGACGTGCCGTTCGACCGCTCGATCAACCCGTATCGAGGCTGCGAGCACGGCTGCATCTACTGTTTCGCGCGGCCGACCCACGCCTATCTCGGGCTGTCGCCGGGCCAGGACTTCGAGACCCGCCTGTTCGCCAAGCCCGACGCGCCCCGGCTTCTCGCCCGCGAGCTTCGACGCCCCGGCTACCGCTGCCGGGTCATCGCGCTCGGCACCAACACCGACCCTTATCAGCCGATCGAACGGACGCGGCGAATCACCCGCGGCGTCCTCGAGGTGCTCGCCGCCTTCGCCCATCCGGTGGCGATCGTCACCAAGTCGGCGCTGATCCGCCGCGATCTCGACATCCTCGCGCCGATGGCGGCGCGCGGGCTCGCGCGGGTCTACCTCTCGATCGCCACCCTTGACCGCGATCTCGCCCGCCGGCTCGAGCCGCGGGCGCCGACGCCTGCGCGCAGGCTCGAGGCGATCGCCGCGCTCGCGCGCGCCGGCGTGCCGGTCGGGGTGCTGGTCGCCCCGATCATCCCCGCGCTCACCGACGACCGCTTCGAACGGGTGCTCGAAGCGGCGGCGAAGGCGGGGGCGCGCACCGCGGGCTATGTGCTCTTACGCCTGCCCGGCGAGGTCGCGGGACTGTTCCAAGAATGGCTCGCCGTGCACGCCCCCGACCGCGCCCGTCGGGTCATGGCGCTGGTGCGCGACACCCGCGGCGGGCGCGACTACGACCCACGCTTCGGGCGGCGGATGACGGGCGAGGGGGCCTACGCCGCCCTGATCGCGCGGCGCTTCGCCCTTGCTTCCGCGCGCTACGGGCTCGCGCGGCGCGACTGGGCGTTCGAGACCGGGCTGTTCCGGGGCGCGACCGCGACCCAGCTCGACCTGTTCGCGCCATAAGCGCGCGCAGGCGCGCCGGCGCAACCAATTAACGGTCCTGTGACCGGGCGATGGTACACTCGACCCGGCATGCCGGTTCACCAGGACCTCACTTTCGTCGCGCTGATCGCCGTCGTCGCCCTCGTTTGCGGCATCGCGCTCACGCGGCTGCGCCAGCCGGCGATCGTCGGCTATATCGTCGCCGGCGTGGTTCTCGGCCCTTCGGGTCTTGCGCTGGTCGAGGACCGCACCCAGATCGCGCTGCTCGCCGAGCTCGGCGTGCTCCTCCTGCTCTTCGTCATCGGCATGGAGCTGAGCCTGCGCGCCTTCAAGCGCGTGCTCCGCATCGCGCTGTTCGGGACCGCGCTTCAGATCGCATCGGGGCTCGTGGTCATGCTCGTGCTCGCCCAGCTTCTCGGCTGGCGGACCGAGCTTGCGGTCCTGCTCGGCTTTGCGGTGGCGCTGTCGAGCACGGCGGTCGCGGTCAAGATGCTCGAAGACATCGACGAGCTGCGCGGGCGCGTGGGCCGCAACGCGATCGGCATTCTGATCGCCCAAGACCTCGCGGTCGTGCCGATGATGCTCGCCCTCAACGCGATGGCGACCGAGGCCGGCTTCGACGTTTCGACGCTCGCGCCGATGGCGCTCGCCGGCGGCGTGCTCGCGCTCTTCGTCTGGTATCTGAGCCGACGCCAACGCATCGCGCTTCCGCTCGTGCGCTGGGTGGTGGGCGACCACGATCTCACTCCGCTCGCCGGGCTCGCCTACTGCTTCGCCGCCGCCGCCGTGAGCGGTCTGCTCGGCCTGTCGGCGGCCTACGGCGCGTTTCTCGCCGGCCTCCTGATCGGCAACAGCACCGACCGCCAAACCATGATCCAGGCCACCCGACCGGTGCAGAGCCTGTTGATGATGGTCTTCTTCCTGTCCATCGGGCTCTTGATCGATCTCGACTACATCTGGCGCAACCTCGGCGTGGTGGTCGTGCTTCTGGCCGTGGTCACCTTCGGCAAGACGATGCTCAACGTCGCGATCCTGCGGCTTCTGCGCGAGCCTTGGCCGAGCGCCTTTCTGACCGGCGTGGTTCTCGGCCAGGTCGGCGAGTTCTCATTCCTGCTCGCCGCGCTCGGGCTCGGCAACGGGTTGATCGACGCCGGAGGTTACCGTCTGGTGGTGACCGTGATCGTGCTCAGCTTGGTCATCAGCCCGCTCTGGCTCGATGCGGCCCGCCGCATTCATGCGCTCACCGCGACCGGGATCTCGACGTGGAACGAGCTTGTCGCCAAGCTCTATCCGGACGAGGCGACCGTTCTGCGCAAGACCGCCGATCGCTTCGCCCGCGGCGCTCGTCGCGTCGTGGCCGCCTGCGCTTCGTGCGGCCGAGCGGTTTTCGCCCGTGCGGCCGTCTTGCGAAGGGGCCGCGCGAGTGAGCGCGCGGAGGAGCCGGCTCTCGCGGAGGACGCCCCGTTGGCCCCGCCCGCGGCGCCGGAACCGGGCGAAGAAAAACCGGAGGAGAAAAAGGAGTGACCCCGCCTGCGCCCGATCTTTCGCTCGAAGCCGGTCTCGAAGGGCCGGTGGCGGGCGTCGACGAGGTCGGCCGCGGCCCTTGGGCGGGACCGGTCGTCGCCGCCGCGGTGATCCTCGATCCCGCATTCGTTCCCGACGGGATCGCGGACTCCAAGCGGCTGTCGGCGGCGCGCAGGGAGGCGCTCTTCGCGGCGCTCGGCGAGGCCGCCCGCATCGGCCTCGGCGCGGCGAGCGTCGCCGAGATCGAGCGGCTCAACATCCTCGGCGCAAGCCTGCTCGCCATGCAGCGCGCGGTCGCCGCCCTCGGGGTCGCGCCCGGCCATGTCCTGGTCGACGGCGATCGCCTGCCGCCGCTTCCCTGTCCGGCGACCGCGGTGGTCGGCGGCGATTCGCGCTCGCTTTCGATCGCCGCCGCCTCGATCGTCGCCAAGGTGACCCGCGACCGGCTGATGGCGCGGCTCGCCCGCCGCTACCCCGGCTTCGGCTGGGAGCGCAACGCGGGCTACGGCACCCGCGCCCACCGCGCGGGCCTCGCGGCCCACGGCCCGACGCCCCATCACCGGCGCGGCTTCGCCCCGATCGCCCGCCTTCTCGCCGGCCGCTGAGGGTCAAGGCGAGAGCGCGGCGAGCGCGTGGCGCGCGACCTTCTTCATCACCGACGGCAGGGCCTGGCCGGCGAACGCCTCGGGCCGGCGCCAGACGCCTGCGGGCGTGCGCGCATCGTCCGCGACCTCGGCCCAGACCAAGCCGAGGTCGAGCGCGAAATGGGTGAAGATGTGGCGCACCCGGCCGTCGAGCGGCCGCCAGCGGGCGTCGAGCGGGGCGTGCGCGCGGGCCTCCGCCAGCGTCCAGGGCTCGGCCCGCCAGGGGGTCGAGGGAAACTCCATCATCCCGCCGAGCAGGCCGTCGTCGGCGCGGCGGCGAAGAAGAACCGCCCCGTCGGCGCGTTGCGCCCAGAAGACGAGACCGTGGCGTTGCGGCCGCCGCGTTCGCGGCGGACGACGGGGAAGCGTGGCCGCGATCCCGCGCGCCCGGGCGCGGCAGGCCGCCGCCCAAGGGCAACGGCCGCAAGCCGGGCTTCGGGGCGTGCAGACGAGCGCGCCGAGGTCCATCACCCCTTGCGCGTAATCGCCGGCCCGGCGCGCAGGCGTCAGCGCGGCGGCGTGGGCGCGAAGCGCAGGCTTGGCCGCGGGCAGCGCGTCTTCGACCGCGAACAGGCGCGCGATCACGCGCTCGACATTGCCGTCGACCACCACCGCCGGGCGGTCGAAGGCGATCGCCGCGATCGCCGCCGCGGTGTAGACGCCGATTCCCGGCAGCCGCCTGAGCGCGGCCTCGTCGGCCGGAAAGCGCCCGCCCATCTCGTTCGCGACCGCGCGGGCGCAGCGGTGCAGGTTGCGCGCCCGGGCGTAGTAGCCGAGCCCCTGCCAAGCGTGGAGGACAGCGTCCAGGGGCGCGGCGGCGAGCGCTTCGACCGTCGGCCAGCGCGCGACGAAGGCGCGGAAGTAGGGGATCGCGGCCGCCACCGTGGTCTGCTGAAGCATGATCTCCGACAGCCAGACCCGGTAGGGATCGGCGCGCTCGCCAGGGGCCGCGCGCCAGGGCAGGGCGCGCCGGTTGCGGTCGTACCAGGCGAGAAGCGCTTGCGCCTCGGGCCGCGGCTGCGCGGCGTCGGCCGATTCGCGCATTGACCGGTTCATCGCATCGTGTCACCAAGGAACCGAACGATGAGGACGCCGCGGTCCTCCGCGGCGCAGTCTGCCACGGATCGCGTCGCGGGCGAAACCCGCGGGCCGCGCCCGGGGAACGAGGACGATGACGAGAACGGCCGGAAGCGCGAACACGCCCCGCCGACGCCGGCATGGACCGCGCCTGCTGGGCGCGGCGCTTCCCGGCGCGGCCGGCGCGCTCTTCCGCCGGCAAGGCTTCGCCGAGGCGGGCGTGCTCACCGACTGGCCCGAGATCGTCGGCCGGCCGCTCGCCGATTACACTTGCCCGCTCCGGCTTTCGCGCGACGGCGCGTTGACCTTGCGCGTCGCGGGCGCATTCGCCCTCGAGCTCGCCCATCTGGAGCCCCAGATCCTCGACCGCATCGCGCGCTACTTCGGGTTCCGGGCGGTCACGCGGCTCGCCATCGTCCAGGGGCCGCTGCCCCGGCGCGATCCGCCGCCTCCGCCCGGCCCGCGTCCGCTCGCCCCCGACGAAGAGGCGCGGCTCGAAGCCCTGCTCGCCGACATGCGCGACGAAGGCCTGCGCCGGGCGCTCGAACGGCTGGGCCGGGCAGTGCTGGGCAGCGCGCGTCCGCAGGCTCGCGGCGGCGGAGACGGCGCTTGAGACGCGCCGCGACGGCCCGTATACTCGCCGCGCAAGTCCCGGGCGCTGTGTGGAATCGAGACATGGAGCGGCTTTTGTGATTACGCGCAGAGAGGCGCTCGCCGCGGTTGGAGCGCTCGCGGCCGCCGCCGCGGCCCTTCCCGCATCCTCCGCGCTCGCCGCCGGAGAGACGGTCGACGACACCGACATGGTTCTCGGCGATCGCGATGCGCCGGTGACGATTATCGAATACTCGTCGCTGACCTGCCCGCATTGCAGGGACTTCCATCTCAACACGTTGCCCGCGCTGAAGGCGCGCTACCTCGATACCGGCAAGGCGCGCCTTGTCTATCGCGACTTTCCTTTCGACCGGCCGGCGCTGCTCGCCGCCGCGCTCGCCCACTGCGCCGGGCCGGACCGTTTCTTCGGGTTCCTCGAGGTGCTGTTCCGCGGCCAGAGCAGTTGGTCGCGGGCCTCCGATCCGGCCGCGGCGCTCAAGCGGATCGGCAGGCTTGGCGGGCTCAGCGCGGCCAAGATCGATGCTTGCTTCGCCGACCGGGCGTTGCTCGACCGCATCCTGCGCGAGCGGCTCGACGGAGCGAAGGTCTTCAGCGTCGATTCGACGCCGACCTTCATCATCAACGGCCGCAAACTGATTGGCGCCCAGCCGATCGATCGCTTCGCCGCCGTCATCGATCCTCTTCTTTCGGGCTCCTAGACCAGGACACCGCGCGTGCATTTCACGCGGCTTCGGCTGACCGGTTTCAAGTCGTTCGTCGACCCGACCGACCTTCTCATCGAGCCGGGGCTCACCGCCATCGTCGGCCCCAACGGCTGCGGCAAATCGAACCTGGTCGAAGCTTTGCGCTGGGTCATGGGCGAAACCTCGGCCCGCCAGCTCCGCGGGCGCGAGATGGACGATGTCATCTTCGGGGGCAGCGCGAGCCGGCCGCGGCGCAACCACGCCGAGGTTTCGGTGCTGCTCGACAATACCGCCCGCACGGCGCCCGCCATGTTCAACGACTACAGCGAGATCGAGGTCTCGCGCCGGATCGAGCGCGGGGCGGGATCGGTCTACCGCATCAACGGCAAGGAGACCCGCGCCCGCGACGTCGCGCTTCTGTTCGCCGACGAGGCGACCGGCGCGCGTTCGGCGGCGTTGGTCAGCCAGGGGCGGATCGGCGCGCTGATCGCCGCCAAGCCTGCGCAACGCCGCAGCCTGCTCGACGAGGCGGCGGGCATCACCGGGCTGCACAGCCGCCGCCACGAGGCCGAGCTCCGGCTCTCGGCCGCCGAATCGAACCTCGAACGCCTCGACGACGTGATGGGGGCGCTTGAAAGCCAGCTCCAGGGGCTCAAACGCCAGGCGCGCCAGGCCAACCGTTACCGCCGGGTGAGCGCGCGAATCCGCGAGACCGAGGCGCTTCTGTTCCATCGCCGGTGGCGCGAGGCCGAGGATGCGGTGGCGGCGGCCGAACGCGCGCTCGAGGCGGCCGGCCGCGCGGTCGGCGAGGCCGAACGGGCCGCGGCCGAGGCGGCGGCCGCGCGGACCGAGGCCGCGGCGGCGCTGCCCCCGCTGCGCGACGCCGAGCAGAAGGCGCGGGCGGTTCTGCACAAGCTCGAGGTCCGTCAGGTCTCGCTTGAGGCCGAGGAGCGTCGCCTCAACGAGGTTCGCCGGGCGCTCGAATCGCGTCTCGTCCAGATCGACGCCGACGTCGAACGCGAGACCGCGCTCGCCCGCGACGCCGAGAGCGCAATGGCCCGGCTCGACGAGGAGGCCGCCAAGCTCGTCGCCGCCCAAGAAGGCGAGGCCGAGGCCGAGCGCGACGCCGAGCAGGCGCGCGCGCAGGCCGCCGAGGCGGCGGCCGCGGTCGAGAGCGCGGTCGAGGCGCTCGCCGGCCGACTCGCGGCCGCCGAGGCGCGTCGGGCCGCCTTAGACCGCCAGATTGCCGATCTCGACGTTCGGATCGAACGCCTCGCTGTCCGCATGGCCGAGATCGAAGCCGAGGAGCGCGCGCTCGCCGCGGAGGATAAGGACGCCCGCGCCGAAGGGGACGCAGACGAAGCGCTCGCCGCCGTCGAGGCCCGGCTCGACGCCGCGCGGGCGGCGCTCGCCGAGGCGGAGGCGGTCCGCGAATCGCGCCAAGCCGCCGAGCGCGGGGCTCGCGAGGCTCTCCAGGCGGCCGAAACCGCGCTCGCCGCGCTCGCCGCCGAGGAGCGCGCGCTCGCCGACCTGCTCGACGCCGAGCGCGAAGGCCGCTGGCCGGCGGTGATCGACGCGGTGACGGCGGAGGCCGGTTTCGAGGCGGCGCTCGCCGCCGCCCTCGGCGAAGACCTTTCGGCTTCGCTCGCCGAGGATGCGCCGCTGCGCTGGACGGCCATCGACTTCGCCGCCGACCCTCCGCCGCTGCCCGAGGGCGCGATGGCGCTCACCGAGGTCGTCGAGGCGCCGACCCCGCTCGCCCGGCGGCTGAGCCAGATCGGCGTCGTCGATTCGGCCGCCGAAGGGACGCGGCTTCAACCGATGCTCGCCCAGGGCCAGCGTCTGGTCAGCCGCGAAGGCGCGCTGTGGCGCTGGGACGGGCTGGTCGTCGCCCCCGAGGCCGAGACGCCGGCCGCGCGCCGGCTGCGCCAGCGCAACCGCTTGGGCGCCGTCCGCGGCGAACGCAAGGAGGCCGAGCGCCGCCGCGGAGAGGCCGCGTCCGCCGCCGATGCGGCCCAGGCCGCGCTCGCCGAGGCCCAGGCCGCCGAGCAGGACGCGCGCGCGCGCCTGCGCGAGGCCGAGCGCGCGTGCGATGCCGCCCGCGAGGAACGCGCCCGCGCCGCCGCCCGGGCCGCCGCCCGCGCTCAGCGTCGCGAAAGCCTGCGCGAGACGGCCGAGCGGTTGGCCGCCGACCTCGCCGAAGCCCGCGCCGCCCGCGAGGCGGCCGAGGCCGCTCGCGCGCGCCTCGCCACCGACGACCATGACCGGGCCGAGCTCGAACGCCTGCGGGCCCGGCTCGCCGAGCGCCGGGCCGCGCTTTCCGCTTGCGAGCACGCGCTCGAATCCCTACGCCGCGACGCCGCGCTGCGGCGCGAGCGAATCGAGGCCATAAACGCCGAGCGCGAGTCCTGGCGTCTGCGCGCCGAAGGGACGGCCCAGCGTCTCGCCCAGCTTGCGGCGCGGCGCGAATCGGCCGAATCGGACCTCGCCGCCATCGCCGAGCGCCCGGCCGCCATCGCCGCCGAGCGCGCAGGCCTTCTCGATGCGCTCGGCGACGCCCAGAGCGACGCGGCGCGCGCGGCGGATGCGGTCGCCGAGGCCGAGGCGCGGCTCGATGCGTGCGACCGCGCCCTCAAGGAGCGTGATGGCGCGGCCGCCGCGGCCCGAGAGGAGCGCGTGCGCCGCGAAGGCGATCTCGCCCGCGCCGAGGCGGCCCGCGAGGAGATTGTCCGCGCCATCGCCGAGCGGCTGAGCGTCGCGCCCGGCGCGCTCGCCGCGCTTGCGCGGATCGCGGATGGAGACGCGCCGCCGCCGGTCGACGAGATCGAGGCCCGGCTCGCGAAGCTCGTGCGCGAGCGCGAAAGCATCGGCGCGGTCAACCTGCGCGCCGAGGCCGAGGCCGCCGAGGTCGGGGAGCAGCTTGAGGCGCTCGCCGACGAGCGCGCCGACCTTGAGGCCGCGATCGCCCGGCTTCGGCAGGCGATCGGCCGGCTCGACCGCGAAGGGCGCGAGCGCCTCACCGACGCCTTCGAGAAGATCAACGGTCATTTCAGCGCCTTGTTCACGCGCTTGTTCGGCGGCGGGCGCGCCCATCTCGCGCTGGTCGATTCGGACGACCCGCTTGAGGCCGGTCTCGAGATCATGGCGAGCCCGCCGGGCAAGCGCTTGCAGTCGCTCGCGCTCCTTTCGGGCGGCGAGCAGGCGCTGACCGCGCTCGCCCTTCTGTTCGCCGTGTTTCTTACCAATCCGACGCCGATCTGCGTTCTCGACGAGGTCGACGCGCCGCTCGACGACGCCAATGTCGAGCGCTTCTGCGATCTTCTGGACGAGATCGCCCGCGGCTCGGCGACCCGGTTCATCGTCGTCACCCATCACCGCATGACCATGGCGCGGATGGACCGTCTGTTCGGCGTCACTATGAGCGAGCGCGGGGTCTCGCGCCTGGTCTCGGTCGATCTCGAGACCGCGGAGACCCTGCGGGCGACCGCCTAAGCTCCGGAAAAGACCAAGAAATAGATTTGTTTTCAATAAGTTGTATAGAAAGCATTGAATCTTGACAGGGGTAGACCCAGCCCGTATGGTGCGCCCGCTTCGGGGGCGGTTCCGCCTGCGCGGAAACGCCCTGGACCGCAGAGCGCGGCGCCGATGAGTGAACGCGAACCGCCGCCGGATGACCTCGACGCCCGCCTGAAAAAGGCCCGCGAAGAGCTCGATCGGCAAGGGTGGCGGGGGCCGCGGGGGCCCAGAAACGCGTCGTTCGGAATCGCGCTCGAGGTCGCGATTGAAATGGTGGGCACGCTCGCCGTCTCCGTGGGCATCGGTTGGGTGCTCGACGACTGGTTGGCGACGCGGCCCTTGTTTTTGGTGATTTTTTTCTTTCTCGGCGCGGCCGCCGGGGGGTTGAACGTCTATCGTCGGGCGCAACGGTTGGCTGGCGAAGGCAGGGATGGGGAACGGTCCGACGGCGACTCGGACGTCGGACGCAACGAATAGAGATGGCAAGGCAGCGTGGCCGCAGAGGCTGAAAGTCCGCTCGCGCAGTTCGAGATCAACACGATCGTCCCTATCGATCTTGGGGGCGTCGACGCTTCGTTCACGAACGCGTCCCTGTTCATGGTGATCGCGATCATCGCGGTCACCGTGTTCCTCGTCGGCGGCATGAGCCGGCGCGCGATGGTGCCGGGACGCTGGCAGTCGATGGCCGAGCTCTCTTACGAGTTCGTCGCCGGGATGATCCGCGACAACGTCGGCACCGAAGGGCGGCGGTTCTTCCCCTTCGTGTTCACGCTGTTCATGTTCATCCTGTTCGCCAACATGCTTGGGCTCGTGCCTTACAGCTTCACGGTGACGAGCCACATCATCGTCACCTTCGCGCTGGCGGCCGTGGTCTTCGTGGGCGTGACCATCGTGGGGCTGATCAAGCACGGCCTGCGCTTCTTCACCCTCTTCATGCCTTCGGGCGTGCCGATGATAATGGCGCCGCTTTTGGTGCCGATCGAAATCGTCTCCTACCTCGCGCGCCCGGTGACCCTGTCGCTGCGGTTGTTCGCGAACATGATGGCCGGGCACACCATGCTCGAGGTGTTCGGCGGCTTCGTCGTTTTGCTCGGGCTTCTCGGCTTCGCGCCTGTGGTGGTCATCATTCTTCTCTTCGGCCTCGAGGTCGTGGTGGCCATTTTGCAGGCCTATGTCTTCGCCATTCTCACCTGCCTCTATCTCAATGATGCGTTGCATCTCCACTGAGCGGGCGGGTCCCCTTCGCAAGACCGATAGTCACAGAAAGATCAGAGGAACCAAACCATGGATGTAGAAGCGGCCAAGCTGGTAGGGGCGGGTCTCGCCGTGATCGGTCTCGGCGGCGTCGGCGCCGGCATCGGGAACATCTTCGCCTCTTTCATCTCCTCCGTCGCGCGCAATCCAGCCGCCCGTTCGGAGGTCTTCCCTTCGACCATGCTGGGGTTCGCCCTGGTCGAGGCGGTGGCGCTTTACGCGCTCCTGATTTCGTTCCTCATCCTGTTCGGCTAGGATAAGCGGGCCCCGGCCCGCTTATCGGCCTGTTTTCAGGCGAAATCGCGATGCCGCAACTCGATCCTACGGTCTTCTCATCCCAGCTCGTCTGGCTGGCGATCACCTTCGTGATCCTTTACGTGCTGATGGCGCGGATCGCGCTGCCGCGGATCGGCGAGGTGCTCGAATCGCGTCAGGACAAGATCGCCCACGATCTCGACGCGGCTCAGACCCTGAAGGCCGAGGCCGACGCCGTGCTCGCCGAGTACGAGAAGGCGATCGCCGAGGCCCGAGCCAAGGCCCAGGCGATTCTCGCCGAGGCGGCCGAGGAACGGGCCCGCGAGGCCGAGACGCGGATCAAGGCGCTCGACGAACGGCTCGCCAAAGAGCTTGCCGATGCCGAGGCCCGAATCGCCAAGGCCAAGGCCGAGGCGCTCGCAAGCCTTGATGCGCTCGCCGTCGAGATCGCGCAAAGCGCCGCCGAACGCCTTGTCGGCGCGCCGGTCGACGCCGCGGTTGTGCGAGCGGCGGTCGCCGACGTGGCGCGGGAGGGGCGCTGATGTTCAACGCCGAGTTCTGGGTCGCGATCTCTTTCATCATCTTCGTCGCGCTGCTCTGGAAGCCGGCGGCGCGGGCGATCAACCAGGCGCTTGATGCGCGCGCGCAGAAGATCAAGGACGAGCTCGAAGAAGCGGTGCGCCTGCGCGAAGAGGCCCAGGCGCTCTACGCCGCCCAGCAGCGGCGCTACAACGAGTCGATCAAGGAGACCGAAGCGATCCTCGCGCATGCCCGCGAAGAGGCCGAGCGCGCGGCCCGCCACGGGGCCGAGGCGCTTTCCGCCCAGCTCGCGCGGCGCGAGCAGCAGGCGATGGAGCGGATCGCGCGGGCCGAGCAGGAGGCGCTCGCCGAGGTCAAGACCGCGGCGGTCGATCTCGGCATCCGCGCGACCCGGGCGGCGCTTGCCGCCACCCTCGATGCGAAGGCGCAGGGCCGGCTCGCCGACGAGGCGATCGCCGAGGTCGAGAAGAAGCTGCACTGAACTGCGATCGGCTCCCAAGCCGAACCGAAAGAAACCGCCGCCCGCGTCGGTCCGGGCGGCGGTTCGCTTTTTGCAAGGCATACCCGTTCGCCTATGAGGAGGCTCGGGCCTCGGTCCCATAGACCGTTCAAAGGCGAAATGGTCCCACCCTCCCCCTGCCCCCTCCCATCGAGGGAGGGGGAATGGCGGCGCGGCCCCGAACCATCAAGCCCTCCCCCTCGACGGGGGAG
>CAYYWV010000029.1:0-2015 GCA_964475385.1 uncultured Alphaproteobacteria bacterium
GCCTTGTCGCGCCCGCCCTCGAGGCGATGGGCTATGCCGTCGTGCGCGTGAAGCTGATCGCCGCGGGGCGGCGGACGCTCCAGATCATGGCCGAGCCCGCCGATGGGCGGCCGATGGGGGTGGACGACTGCGCCGAGATCAGCCGCGCGATCGGCGCGTTGCTCGATGTCGAAGACCCGATCGCGGGGGCCTACGACCTCGAGGTCAGCTCGCCGGGGATCGACCGGCCGCTCGTGCGCGCCGCCGACTTCGCGCGTTTCGCAGGCCACGAGGCGCGGATCGAGACGCGGCGGCCGCTCGACGGGCGGCGACGCTACCGCGGCCGCATTCTCGGCCTCGACGGCGATCGGGTGCGGCTCGCGGTCGACGGCGACGGCGAGGCGGCGATCCCGCTCGCCGAGATCGACGCCGCCAAGCTCGTGTTGACCGACCGGCTCATCGCCGAGGCGCAAAAGGAAGGACGCATCTAAGAGCCATGCAGACCGAGGCAGGCGCGGTCCTCGACCGCGAGGAACTGTTGCAAGTGGCCGACGCGGTCGCGCGCGAGAAAGGGATCGAGCGCGACACGGTGCTCGACGCTATGGAGCAGGCGATTCAGCACGCCGGCAAGCGCAAGTACGGCCAAGAACACGACATCCGGGCCGAGATCGACCGCAAGACCGGCGCGGTGCGCCTGATGCGCGTGATCCACGTGGTCGACGAGGTCGAAGATCCGGCGACCGAGATCTCGGTCGAAGACGCCCGGGCGCGCAAGCCCGACGCCGCGGTCGGCGACGAGCTGATCGAGCCCTTGCCGCCGATCGAGTTCGGGCGCATCGCCGCCCAGACCGCCAAGCAGGTGATCGTGCAGAAGGTGCGCGAGGCCGAGCGCGAGCGCCAGTACGAGGAGTACAAGGACCGCGCAGGCGAGATCGTGAACGGTCTCGTCAAGCGGGTGGAGTACGGCAACGTGATGGTCGATCTCGGCCGGGCCGAGGCGCTTTTGCGCCGCGACGAGTTGTTGCCGCGCGAGTCCTTCCATCAGGGCGACCGGGTGCGGGCCTACATCTACGACGTGCGCCGCGAGCCGCGCGGGCCGCAGATCTTCCTCTCGCGGACCCACCCCCAGTTCATGGCCAAGCTGTTCGCCCAGGAGGTGCCCGAGATCTACGACCGCATCATCGAGATCAAGGCGGTCGCCCGCGATCCCGGGAGCCGGGCCAAGATTGCGGTGATCTCGCACGATTCGAGCATCGACCCCGTCGGCGCCTGCGTCGGCATGCGCGGCAGCCGGGTCCAGGCCGTCGTCGCCGAGCTCCAGGGCGAGAAGATCGACATCATCCAGTGGTCGCCCGACCCGGCGACCTTCGTGGTCAACGCGCTCGCCCCCGCCGAGGTGACCAAGGTGGTGCTCGACGAGGAGGCCAAGCGCATCGAGGTCGTGGTGCCCGACGACCAGCTCAGCCTCGCCATCGGGCGGCGGGGGCAGAACGTGCGGCTCGCCTCGCAGCTCACCGGCTGGGACATCGATATCCTGACCGAGGCCGAGGAATCGGACCGCCGCAGCGAGGAGTTCCGCTCGCGCTCGCAAGCCTTCATCGAAGCGCTCGACGTCGACGACGTGATCGCCCATCTCCTGGTCGCTGAAGGCTTCTCCTCGGTCGAGGAGGTCGCGTTCGTGCCCCGCGACGAGCTCGCCCGGATCGAGGGCTTCGACGAGGAGGTCGCCGAGGAGCTCCGCGAGCGCGCCCGCCAGTTCCTCGCCGAGCGCGACCGCGAGCTCGACGAACGGCGGCGCGAACTCGGGGTTTCCGACGAGTTGAGCGCGATCGCGGGGCTCACGCCGACGATCCTGGTCGCGCTCGGGGAGAAGGGGATCAAGACCCTCGACGATCTCGCCGATCTGGCGAGCGACGAGCTTCTCGAGATCGCGCCCGAGGGCGCGCTCAGCCCCGAGGAGGCCGACGCGATCATCATGGCGGCGCGGGCCCATTGGTTCGCGGACGAGGACGGCGGCGAGGGCGACGCGGACCGGG
>CAYYWV010000029.1:2115-25333 GCA_964475385.1 uncultured Alphaproteobacteria bacterium
CGGTGGCGCGGACGCAGCGGGCGAGAGGGCCTGAGCTGGACGCCGCCCCGCGGCGGCGCTGCTTCGTGACCCGCCGCGAGGCGGACAAGACGGCGCTGATCCGCTTCGTCGTCGATCCCGAGGGGCGGGTGGTCCCCGACGTTGCGGGGCGGTTGCCGGGCCGGGGTTTGTGGTTGAGCGCGACCCGCGATGTGGTAAATACGGCGGTCGCGAAGGGCCTGTTCGCCAAAGGCTTTCGCGCGCCGGTGACGGTCGGGGCCGGGCTCGCCGACGAGGTTGAGCGGCTGCTCGCGCGGCGATGCCTCGATCTTCTCGGGCTTGCGCGGCGCGCGGGGCGGCTCTATGTGGGCGCGGAGAAGGTTCGCGCGGCGCTCGCCGCCGGAAAGGCCGGCGCACTGGTGATCGCCGCCGATGCGGGCGCCGAGGCGCGGCGTCTGATCGCTGCGGCCGGAGAGCTTCCGGTGGCCGCGTGCTTCTCGGCCGCCGAGCTCGGGGCGGCGTTGGGCCGCGAGCGCGCGGTCTACCTCGCGCTCCGCAAGGGACGCCAGGCTGCGCAGTTCGTCGCCGAGGCGAGGCGTCTCGGTGGATTTCGGCCGACGGGCGGTCTGTCTCTGGGGGCGCCGTCGGAAGGGAAGGAACGTTAAAGTACGATGACCGATACGACCAAGACCGACGAGAAGAAGTCCGGGCGCTTGCGCCGTCCCGGCCGCCTCGAGCTGCGTAAGACGGTCGCGACCGGACAGGTGCGCCAGAGCTTCTCCCATGGGCGGTCGAAGGCCGTCATCGTCGAGGTCCGGCGCAAGCGCACCTTCACCGCCGGCGAAGGCGGGCGCATGACCGAGGTCAAGAAGACGCAGCCCTCGCTGACCATGCCCGCGCCCGAGACGCCGGCGACCGAGGAAGAGGCCCCGGGGCGTCGGTCGCCGCCGATCCGGGCGCTTACCGAGGAGGAGAAGGAGGCCCGCGCCCGCGCGCTCGAGACCGCGCGGCGGCTCGACGAGGAAGGCCGCAAGCAGGCCGAGATCGAGGCCCGAAAGCGCGCCGAAGAAGAGGCCCGCCGGGCCGCCGAGCGCGCCGCCGAGGAAGAGGCCGCGCGCAAGCGCGCCGAAGAGGAAGCCCGCCGCAAGGCGGAGGAAGAGGCCCGCAAGGCGCAAGAAGCGCCGCCCCCGCCTCCGCCCGCGCCCGAGCGCAAGGCCGCCCCTCCGCCGCCGCCCAAACGCGCCGCCGCCGACGAAGAGGAGGTGGCCGCGCGCAAGCGCCCGGTCGGCCGCCGCAAGGGCGAAGGCCGACGGCCGACGCTGACCTCGCGCCGCGATCAGCCGCGCCGGCGTTCGGGCAAGCTCACCATCGATCAGGCCCTGAGCGAAGAGGACCGGGTCCGCAGCCTCGCCTCCGTCCGCCGCGCCCGCGAGCGCGAGCGCCGCGCCCATCAGGCCAAGATGCAGTCCGAGCCGACCAAGGTGGTGCGCGAGGTCGTGGTGCCCGAGACCATCACCGTCCAAGAGCTCGCCAACCGCATGGCGGTGCGCGGCGCCGAGGTGGTCAAGGCGCTGATGCGCATGGGCTCGATGGTCACCATCAACCAGGTCATCGACGCCGACACCGCCGAGCTTCTGGTCCACGAGTTCGGCCACAAGATCAAGCGCGTGAGCGCCGCCGACGTCGAGATCGGCCTCAAGGGCGCCGACGACGACGAGGGCGCGCTCGAGCCCAGGCCGCCGGTGGTCACCGTGATGGGCCATGTCGACCACGGCAAGACCTCGCTTTTGGACGCGCTGCGCGAGACCGACGTCGCGGCCGGCGAGGCCGGCGGCATCACCCAGCACATCGGCGCTTATCAGGTCACGCTCGAATCGGGCGAGAAGATCACCTTCATCGACACCCCGGGCCACGAGGCGTTCACGGCGATGCGCGCCCGCGGCGCCAAGGTGACCGACATCGTGGTGTTGGTGGTCGCCGCCGACGACGGGGTCATGCCCCAGACGGTCGAGGCGATCAACCACGCCAAGGCCGCCGGCGCGCCGATCGTGGTCGCGATCAACAAGATCGACCGCCCCGACGCCAACCCGGACCGGGTGCGCAACGAGCTGCTCCAGCACGAGATCGTCGTTGAATCGCTAGGCGGCGAGACGCTCTGCGTCGAGGTCTCGGCGGTGAAGCGGACCAATCTCGACAAGCTGACCGAGGCGATCGCGCTTCAGGCCGAGCTGCTCGACCTCAAGGCCAACCCCAACCGTCCCGCCGAAGGCGTGGTGATCGAGGCCAAGCTCGACCGCGGCCGCGGTCCGGTGGCGACCGTGCTCGTGCAACGCGGCACGCTGCATGTGGGCGATATCGTGGTGGTCGGCAGCGAATGGGGCAAGATCCGGGCGCTGGTCGACGAGCGCGGCCAGACCGTGAAACGCGCCGGCCCCGCGACTCCGGTCGAGCTTCTCGGCCTCAGCGGCGTGCCTTCGGCGGGCGACGAGATGATCGCGGTGGAGAACGAGCGCCGCGCGCGCGAGGTCACCGACTACCGGCGCGAGCAGCAACGCAAGATCCGCGCCGCCGCCGGGGCGCGCAGCTCGCTCGAGCAGATGTTCGCCAACATCGCCGCGGGCGAGGCCAAGGAGCTGCCCGTGGTGGTCAAGGCCGACGTGCAGGGCTCGGCCGAGGCGATCGTCGCGAGCCTCGAGAAGCTGTCGACCGACGAGGTCGCCGTGCGCGTGCTCCACGCCGGCGTCGGCGGCATCAACGAATCCGATGTCACGCTGGCCCAGGCCTCGGGCGCGCCGATCATCGGCTTCAACGTGCGCGCCAACGCGCAAGCCCGCGAGCACGCCCGCCGCGACGGCGTCGAGATCCGGTATTACTCGGTGATCTACGAGGTCATCGACGACGTGAAGCAGATGCTGGGCGGCCTGCTCGCGCCCGAGCAGCGCGAGCGCATCGTCGGCAACGCCCAGGTGCTCGAGGTCTTCGAGGTCTCGAAGGTCGGCCGGGTGGCCGGCTGCCGCGTCACCGACGGGGTGATCCGCCGCGGCGCCAAGGTTCGGCTCTTGCGCGACGACACGGTGATTCACGAAGGCCGGCTCGCCACTTTGCGCCGCTTCAAGGACGACGTGCGCGAGGTCAAGGAAGGGCTCGAGTGCGGCATGTCGTTCGAGAACTACCAGGACATCCGCGTCGGCGACGTTATCGAGGCGGTCGAAGTCGAAGAGGTCGCCCGCTCGCTGTAGCCCGGGGGCCGGCCCCTGGCCTATCGCGAGCGCGGGAGAGGGCGCCATGTCCCACAGCCACGCCCGTTCGCCCAGCCAGCGCCAGCTCCGCGTCGGCGAGGCGCTGCGCCATGCGCTCGCCGGGCTCTTGATGCGCGGGAACCTGCGCGACCCGGCGCTGCGCGACGTCTCGGTGACCGTGACCGAGGTCCGCGTCAGCCCCGATCTGCGCCGCGCGACCGCCTATGTGCTGCCGCTCGGCGGCGGCGACGCCCAGCCGGTGCTCGCCGCGCTCGACCGCGCCGCGCCTTACCTGCGCAGCCGGATCGGCCGGCTCGTGCGGCTCAAGTACACGCCGGCGCTCGCCTTCGCGCTCGATACCGCTTTCGACTACGCGAGTCGCATCGACCGGCTGCTTGAGACGCTGCCCGAGAGCGGGGAGGACGGAGATGGCCCGTAAGCGCCGCGGCCGGCCGATCCACGGCTGGCTCGCGCTCGACAAGCCGCCCGGCATGACCTCGGCCCAGGCGGTGGCGGCGGTGCGCCGGATCACGGGCGCGGCCAAGGCGGGCCACGGCGGCACCCTCGATCCGATGGCGACGGGGGTGCTGCCGATCGCGCTCGGCGAGGCGACCAAGACGGTCTCTTACGTGATCGGCAGCGCCAAGACCTACCGTTTCACCATCCGCTGGGGCGAGGCGCGCGACACCGACGACGCCGAAGGCGCGGTGATCGAGACCGCGGCGGCGCGTCCCGACGAAGACGCGATTCGCGCCGCGCTGCCCGACTTCGTCGGCGAGATCGAGCAGGTGCCGCCGGCCTACGCGGCGGTCAAGGTCGGCGGCGAGAGGGCCTATGCGCTCGCCCGCGAGGGCCGCGCCGTGGCGCTCGAGCCGCGGCGGGTGGCCATCGAGCGCCTCGATCTCGTCGCGGTGATCGACGCCGACCATGCGGCCTTCGAGATGCGTTGCGGCAAGGGCACCTATGTGCGGGCGCTCGCCCGCGACCTCGCCCGCCGGCTGGGCACGGTCGGCCATCTTGCGGCGCTCAGGCGCACGGCGGTCGGCCAGTTCGCCGAAGCGGACGCGATTTCGCTAGATAATCTCGAGGCGCTGATGCATAGTGGCGCCCTGCTTGACAACCTGCGTCCGGTCGAGACCGCGCTGGCCGACATCCCGGCGCTGGCCGTGACCGAGCCGCAGGCAAGCCGGATGCGACAGGGGCAGCCCGTCACCACCCTCGACGGACAACCCGGGATGGTCCGCATCACCCATCGCCGCCGGTTGGTGGCGCTCGCCGAGGTGCGGGAGGGCAAGGCCCATCCGGTTCGCGTTTTCAACCTTTAGCGTGTTTCAATTTCAGGACTGGGAACCGCGATGTCGATTACGCCGGAGCGCAAAAGCGCGCTCATTTCCGAATATGCGATCCGCGAAGGCGATACGGGTTCGCCCGAGGTCCAGGTGGCCATTCTGAGCGAACGCATCGCCAACCTGACCGAGCACTTCAAGGTCCACAAGAAGGACAACCACTCCCGACGTGGCCTTCTCATGCTCGTCAGCCAGCGGCGCCGTCTCCTCGACTACCTCAAGAAAAAGGACGAGGAACGATACACGACGCTGATCCGGCGCCTCGGACTCCGCCGCTGACGGCGGGAGGCGCCAACGCCGCCTGCGCCGTGATACCGGCCGCCCAAGGGCGCGCCGGCGCTTGGCGTTGGGCGCGCGGCGCATGTCATGACTTCGGCCCTGCGGGCGGATCAACCCGTTGGGCCCACCGCAAGCGCGGTGGACAGTTTGCCGATCCCGGCGCGGTCGGTAGGCGTGCCCGCCGGAAGCAGGAAGGGATAGAGAATGTTTGAGACTTACCGCAAGGAGATCACCTGGGGCGGCCGCCCGCTCGTCATCGAGACCGGGCGCATCGCGCGCCAGGCCGACGGCGCGGTGCTGGTCAGCTACGGCGAGACCGCCGTTCTGTGCACCGCCGTCGCCCAGAAGGCGCCCAAGCCGGGGATCGACTTCTTTCCGCTCACCGTCAACTACCAGGAAAAGGCGTTCGCCGCCGGCAAGATTCCGGGCGGCTTCTTCAAGCGCGAGGGACGGCCGAGCGAAAAGGAAACGCTGGTTTCGCGCCTCATCGACCGGCCGATTCGGCCGCTGTTCGCCGAGGGCTTTCGCAACGAGACCCAGGTCATCTGCACCGTGCTTTCGCACGATCTCGAGAACGACCCCGACATCGTCGCCATGGTCGGCGCCTCGGCCGCGCTGACCCTTTCGGGCATTCCGTTTCTCGGCCCCATCGCCGGCGCCCGGGTGGGCCGGATCGACGGCGCCTATGTGCTCAACCCGACCAACGCGCAGCTCGGCGACAGCACCCTCGACCTCGTGGTCGCGGGCACGCGCGAAGGCGTCCTGATGGTCGAATCGGAGGCCCAGGAGCTGTCGGAGGAGGAAATGCTCGGCGCCGTCATGTTCGGGCATCGCGAGATGCAGCCGGTGATCGACATGATCATCGCGCTGGCCGAGGAATGCGCCAAAGACCCTTGGGAGATCGAGGACGAGGATCCGGCCAAGGAGGCCGCCCGCGCGCGGCTTATCGAGATCGCCGAAGAGGGCCTGCGCGCGGCCTATGGCGAGCGGGTGAAGCAGGTCCGCCAGACCCGCCTCGAAGAGGTCAAGGCGGCCGCGCTCGAGACCATGGAGGCCGAGGGCTTCGACCCGGCGCTGGTCTCGGGGTTATTCAAGTCGATCGAGAAGGAGATCGTCCGCGGCAGCATCCTCGAAACCGGACGGCGGATCGACGGCCGCGACACCAAGACCGTGCGGCCCATCGTGGCCGAGGTCGGCGTGCTGCCGCGCACCCACGGCAGCGCCCTGTTCACCCGCGGCGAGACCCAGGCGCTGGTCACCACGACGCTCGGCACCGGCGAGGACGAGCAGATCATGGACGTGCTCGAAGGCGAGTACCGCGAGCACTTCCTGCTGCACTACAACTTCCCGCCGTACTCGGTGGGCGAAACCTCGTTCATGCGCCCGCCGGGGCGGCGCGAGATCGGCCACGGCAAGCTCGCTTGGCGGGCGATCCACCCGCTTCTGCCGCCCAAGGAGGACTTCCCTTACACGATACGCGTGGTTTCCGAGATCACCGAATCGAACGGCTCGTCGTCGATGGCGACCGTGTGCGGGGCGTCGCTTTCGCTCATGGACGCGGGCGTGCCGCTGCCGCGCGCCGTGGCCGGCATCGCCATGGGCCTGATCAAGGAAGGCGACCGGTTCGCGGTGCTTTCCGACATCCTCGGCGACGAGGACCACCTCGGCGACATGGACTTCAAGGTCGCCGGCACCGCCGAAGGCATCACGTCCTTGCAGATGGACATCAAGATCACCTCGATCACCGAAGAGATCATGCGCATCGCGCTCGACCAGGCGCGCGAAGGGCGGATGCACATCCTCGGCGAGATGGCCAAGGCGCTCACCGCCTCGCGCGAGGGCATCAGCGCCCGCGCGCCCAGGATCTCGACCATCCAGATCCCGCGCGACAAGATCGGCGAGGTGATCGGCCCGGGCGGCAAGGTGATTCGCGAGATCTGCGAGACCACCGGCACCAAGATCGACATCGAAGACGACGGCACGGTGCGGGTCGCGGCGACCGAAAGCGCGGCCGCCCAGGCGGCGATCGACCGCATCCGCGGAATCGTTGCCGAGCCCGAGGTCGGCGTTATTTATAACGGCAAGGTGGTCAAGGTCGTCGACTTCGGGGCCTTCGTGAACTTCATCGGCAACCGCGACGGCCTGGTCCACGTCAGCGAGCTCGCGCCCCATCGGGTGCAGAACGTGACCGACGTGGTCAAGGAGGGCGACATGGTCAAAGTCAAGGTGCTCGGCATCGACGACCGCGGCAAGGTGCGGCTCAGCATGCGCGCGGTCGACCAGGAGACCGGCGAGGATCTCGGCGTCGAAGAGACGCCGCGCCCGCCCAAGCCCGGCGGCCGCTCGCGCGGTCGGCGGCGCGCTGGCTGACGCGCTTCGGGACGACCGGCGCGGTCGCCCGCGCGCGGCCGGGAGAAAGCCCATGGCGCTGGACCTGCCCGGAGTGATCGGCCATCGCGGGGCGGCCGGCCATGCGCCCGAGAACACGCTTGCGGGCATTCGTCGCGCCCGCGCGCTCGGTCTCGGCTGGGTCGAGTTCGACGCCAAGCTGACCGCCGACGGGCGTTGCATCCTGTTCCACGACGAGACCCTGGAGCGGACCACCGACGGCGCCGGCCGGGTCGCCGCGACCACCGCCGCCGAGATCGCCAAGCTCGACGCCGGGGCCTGGTTCGGCGCCGCCTTTGCGGGCGAGCGGGTTCCCGGCCTCGACCAAGCGCTCGCCACCGTCCGCGAGCTCGGGCTCAGGCCCGATATCGAGATCAAGCCCTGTCCGGGCCGCGAAACCGAGACCGCCCGCGCGGTCGTCGCCGCGGTCCGCGACGCCTGGCCCAAATCGGCGCCGGCGCCTCTGATCACGAGCTTCAAGCCCGAGTGCATCGCGGTCGCGCGCGACGCCGCCCCCGAGTGGCCGCGGGGGTTGCTCTACTTCAGTCTGCCGGCCGACTGGCGGGCCGAGACCGCGCGGCTCGGCTGCCAGGTGTTGGGCTGCCTGCACAGCCGGCTGTCGCGCCGGATCGCGGCCGAGGCCGCGGCCCGGGGCCTTGCCGTGCTCGCGTTTACGGTCAACGACCCGGTCGAGGCGGCGATGATCCGCAACTGGGGGGTCGCGACCATCGTGAGCGACACTCCCGACCGGCTGGGAGCGGCCTGATGGCCAGGGGCGCGAACGCGGCCTCGAAGCGCCGGGGACGTTGGTATTTTGAAATCTCGTCCTATATAACCAAATCAAACCGAAAAGACGGCCGTGGACGGACGGCGGAAAGGCTTTTGTGTAACGACGCGACCGGTGTGCGTGGCGATATCGTTTCGGGCGATTGGCCGGACGTGAAGGGCGAGGCGTGAAGCCACTGAAACCACTGATCATCTCAGGGCGCGAGGTTCTGCCGCTCGTCGAGGGCGGCAAAGGGATCGCGGTCAGCAACGGCGAAAGCTCGGGCGCCTGGGCGGCGGCCGGCGCGGTCGGCACGTTTTCGGGCGTGAACGCCGATTCGCGCGCGCCCGACGGATCGATCATCCCTCAGGTCTATCATGGGCGCACCCGGCGCGAGCGCCACGAAGAGCTGGTCCGCTACGCGATCGAAGGGGCGCTGACCCAGGCCCGCATCGCCTATGAGACGGCGGGCGGCGAGGGCCGGGTGCATATGAACATCCTGTGGGAGATGGCGGCCTCCGAGCGCATCCTCGAGGCCGTGCTCGAACGCGCCAAGGGGATCATCCACGGCGTCACCTGCGGCGCCGGCATGCCGTATCGCATCGCCGAGATCTGCGCCCGCTACCGGGTTTATTACTACCCGATCGTGTCCTCGGCGCGCGCCTTCCGCGCGTTGTGGAAGCGGGCCTACCATCGCTTTTCGGAGTGGCTCGGCGGCGTCGTCTACGAAGACCCTTGGCTCGCCGGCGGCCACAACGGGCTGTCGAACTCGGAAGATCCCAACCAGCCCGGCGCGCCGTACCCGCGGGTCCGCGATCTGCGCGCGATGATGAACGGGTTCGGGATCCAAGACACGCCCATCTTCATGGCCGGCGGCGTGTGGTACCTGCGCGAATGGGAGGACTGGATCGACAACCCCGAGATCGGCCCCATCGCCTTCCAGTTCGGCACCCGGCCGCTTCTCACCAAAGAGAGCCCGATCTCGGACGCGTGGAAGCGCAAGCTCTTGACGCTCAAGGAGGGCGACGTCTTCCTCAACCACTTCAGCCCGACCGGGTTCTACTCGTCGGCGGTCAACAACGCCTTCATCCAGGAATTGCGCGAGCGCAACGAGCGCCAGGTCGCCTATACGACCGAGCCCATCGGCCAACACGACGCCGAATTCCCGGTCGGCGCGCGGCGGCGCATCGTCTATCTGACCGAAGGCGACCGCGAGCGCGCCCGCGAATGGCTGCGCCAAGGCTACACCGAGGCGTTGAGGACGCCCGATTCGACCCTGATCTTCGTCACGCCCGAGCGCGCCCAGCAGATCAGGCTCGATCAGATCAACTGCATGGGCTGCCTCAGCCAGTGTCTGTTCAGCAACTGGGCTTGCAACGAAACCGGCTCGACCGGGAAGAAGGCTGATCCGCGGAGCTACTGCATTCAGAAGACCCTGCAAGCGATCAGCCACGGCGACGACGTCGATAACCAGCTCATGTTCGCCGGCCACAACGCCTTCCGCTTCGCCGAGGATCCGTTCTACGCCAACGGCTACATCCCGACCGTGGCGGAGCTCGTCGAGCGGCTGCAGACCGGGGATTGAACCGGTTCGAGACCATCAAAGGAAGCTTGTATCGGCAAGTTTTTGCACTTGAAAATTAGAAACAGAAGGACCAGAGTAAGGACATGGACGCGACTCGACGGCCTTATGCCGACGCCCTTGACCGGCTCCGCCAGGCCGGGCTTCGGCCCACGCGGCAGCGCCTTGCGCTCGCCAAGCTTCTGTTTTCGGGCGGCGACCGTCACGTGACGGCGGAGGCCCTGCACAAGGAAGCGCTCGCCCGCCGGGTGCGGGTTTCGCTCGCGACCGTCTATAACACGCTCCATCAGTTCACGCGGGCCGGGCTCCTGCGCGAGGTGGTGGTCGATCCCACCCGGTCGTACTTCGACACCAACACCTCGCACCATCACCATTACTATTGGGAAGACGGACAGAACCTCGCCGACATACCCGCCGACGCGTTCGCGTTCGACAGGCTTCCGCCCGCTCCTGAAGGGACCGAGATCGCCGGCGTCGACGTGGTTGTCAGGCTGCGGCGCAAGCAACGCTAGCGACGCGGCGTCGTGAAGCGCGGCCCCTTCGTTGCTGAAGCGAGGGGATCTGTTCGCAATGGACTTGGCCGGTTCTCAAATATATTAGATACGTTCTAAACTATTGACATCAGCTTTCGCCTGAGCGATAACTACGGCATGCCATCCGCGGCCGTTCGTTTGCGCATCCGGCGCGTCGGCCGCGTAGGATCCAGAAGAGCCATCCAACCCGAGAGGAGGACAGGTCCATGCCGTCACTCGCAGGCACCAAGACCGAACAGAACCTGAAGGACGCCTTCGCGGGCGAATCCCAGGCCAATCGCCGTTATCTCTACTTCGCGCAGAAGGCCGACGTCGAAGGCTACAACGACGTCGCCGCGGTCTTCCGTTCGACTGCCGAAGGCGAGACCGGTCACGCCCACGGCCATCTCGAATATCTCGCCGAGGTCGGCGACCCGGCGACCGGCAAGCCGATCGGGTCCACCGCCGATAATCTGCGCGCCGCGATCGCCGGCGAGACCTACGAGTACACCGATATGTACCCAGGCATGGCGAAGACGGCCCGCGAAGAGGGCTTCGACGAGATCGCCGACTGGTTCGAGACTCTCGCCAAAGCCGAGAAGTCGCACGCCGGCCGCTTCCAGAAAGCGCTCGACACCCTCGAATAGCGAGGCGACACTGCGGCGGGGCGGGCTCCGCTCCCGCCCCTTTTTCTCCTGGCCCGTGCGGCCCGGAGCGCGGCCCCAGACCCGCGACGATGGAGACGGTTGTGAAGGAAGGCGGCACCCAAGCGCCTGTGCGCCACCCCATTGCCTGGCGCGAGGCGGACTTCTACGATCCCGACAAGCTCGACGCCGAGCTGCGCCGGGTGTTCGACATCTGCCACGGCTGCCGGCGCTGCTTCAACCTTTGCGACAGCTTTCCGCGGCTGTTCGATCTGATCGACGACTCGCCCACCGGCGAGCTCGATTCGGTGCCGAGCGAGGCGTTCAAGGCGGTGGTCGACGCCTGCACGCTCTGCGACATGTGCTTCATGACCAAGTGCCCGTACGTGCCGCCGCACGAGTTCGACCTCGACTTTCCGCATCTCATGCTGCGGTACCGGGCGGTCGAGGCGCGCCAGGGCAAGATCGGCTTCGCCGCCCGCCAGCTCACCCAAACCGACCGCAACGGCCGGCTCGCGCGGCTCGTCGCGCCGCTCGCCAACTGGGCGACCGACACCGCCAACCGGCCCGCGCGCCGGGTGCTCGAAAGCGTGGCCCGGATTCATCGCGAGGCCGCGTTGCCGCGCTATCACGGGCGAACCTTCGAGATGCGCGCCCGCGACCGCGCCCCCGAGGCGAACGCCCAGGCCCCCGCCTTCGGCCGCAAGGCGGTGCTCTACGCCACCTGCTTCGTCAACTACAACAACCCGGCCATAGGGCTCGCCGCGCGCGCGGTGCTCGCCCGCAACGGGGTCGAGACCGCGGTGGCCTATCCGTCCTGCTGCGGCATGCCCCAGCTCGAGCACGGCGAGATCGAATCGGTCGCTGAGAAGGCCCGCCGGGTGGCGAGCGCGCTCGGCGAGTGGATCGACAAGGGCTACGACGTGATCGCCCTGGTGCCGTCCTGCGCGCTGATGCTCAAGTTCGAATGGCCTCTGATCCTGCCCGACGATCCGGCGGTCAAGCGACTGTCCGAGGCCGTCTTCGACATCAGCGAGTACATCGTCGACATCGCCCGCAAGGAAGGGCTCGCGACCGAGCCCCGCCCCATTCCCGAAGGGGTGACGGTTCATATCGCCTGCCACGCCCGGGCCCAGAACATGGGCCAGAAGGCGCGCGATCTTCTCGCGCTGATCCCCGAGACCGATATCGTCGTGATCGAGCGCTGCTCGGGCCACGGCGGCTCGTGGGGGATCATGAAGGAGAACTTCGAGGTCGCGCTCAAGGTCGGCCGCCCGGTCGCGCGCCGCGCGGTCGAGGCCGGCAAGCCGCACGTCTGCTCGGAATGCCCGCTCGCGGGCGCGCATATCGTGCAGGGAATCGCGCGGATCGAGCCCGCCAAGGCTCCCGATGGCGCGCCGCATCCGATCGAGCTGTTCGCCCGCGCCTGCGGCGTCGATTACTGACGCCCGCCGCCTTTCGAAAGGAGACGACGCTATGGCGCCCAAGCACGAGATCACCCGCGACGACCTGATGGCCGTCGAGGACTACGCCAAGATCCGCCGCGAGCACCGCCGCGCGCTCAGCGAGCGCAAGCGCAACCGACGGCTCGCCATCGGCCCCGATGCGACGATCTACTTCGAGAACTACGACACCATGTGGAGCCAGATCCAGGAGATGCTCTACATCGAGCGCGGCGGCGAGGCGCAGATCGAGGACGAGCTGCGCGCCTACAACCCGCTGGTGCCCAAAGGCAGCGAGCTCGTCGCCACCTTGATGATCGAGATCGACGATCCCGTCCGCCGCGAACGCGTGCTCTCGCGCCTCGGCGGGATCGAGAACCGGGTCACGATCGCCGTCGACGGCGAGACGATCAAGGCGGTTCCCGAAAAAGACGTCGAACGCTCGACCGAAGAGGGCCGGACCTCGTCGGTCCACTTCCTGCACTTCCCGTTCACGCCGGCCCAGATCGAGGCCTTCCGGCGGCCGGGCGCGCGGGTGACGGTCGGCATCGACCACCCCGCATACGGCCATATCGCGGTGATGCCCGAGGCCGTGCGCGCCGCGCTCGCCGAGGACTTCGATTGACCGCGTCGCGGCGCTACTCGACAGTCTCGCCGGGGTAGACGCCCCAGATCTCGCCGCGCGCGATCCAGCCCGTCCGGTCGCCGATCTCGATCCGGCACCAGTCTCCGCGGCAGGCGCGCAGCCGGCCGAGCACGCCGGGCTCGGCGCGCAGGACCGGGGCCGCGCTGCGCGCGGGTTTGCGATAAAGCGTGCGGACCGCGCCCGTGATCATCACCCAACGACGGCCCGTGAGCAGGCTTTCGTGAACCCAGCCCTCGCTGCCGTCGGCGTCGCGGACCTTGCGCCACTGGCCGTACTCGGCGACGACCTCGACAGGCAGGAAACGGCGCAGGAACACCCACTCGACCGGGTACTGCTTGCCCGGTCCGGCCCGCAGGTTGACCTCGTCCGCGCGCAGCGCAGCGAAACGCGGCAGCCGCCCGTTCCCGCCCTCGCCGGCTCGCGCCGGCGCGGCCGCGATCAGGGCGACGATCAGGGCGGCCAGCGCGGCGGCCGCCAGGCTTCGCACTCCTGCCGTCATGGTCACATGGCTCCCGGAGAAGGCGACGGCGAGTATAATCGCGCGCCTCTCCCGGTCCAGGGGCAAAGCTGCGCTCTGCGTTGTCTCGGCCCCGTTCCTTTGCTAATGCTAGAGCCGTGATCTCTTTTGATTGAATCGGCGCGCAGGCCGGCTTCCGATCGCCGTCCGCCGGGTCGCAGGGAAAGCCGCAGGGGAATCCATGACCGCCAGGAAAAAACCGCTCGTCATCGTCACCCGCAAGCTGCCCGAGGCGATCGAGGCCCGGATGATGGAGCTGTTCGACACCCGGCTCAACGACGACGACCACCCCATGTCGCGCGAGGAGCTGACCGAAGCGGTCAAGACCGCCGAGGTTCTTGTGCCGACGGTGACCGACCGCATCGACGGCACCCTTCTCGCGCACGCCAACCCGAACCTGCGCCTGATCGCCAACTTCGGCACCGGGGTCGACCACATCGACCTTGCGAGCGCGCGCCAACGCGGCATCACCGTGACCTCGACCCCGGGCGTGCTGACCGAGGACACCGCCGACATGACCATGGCGCTGATCCTCGCCGTGCCGCGCCGCCTCGCCGAAGGCGAGCGCTTGGTCCGCAGCGGCAAATGGACCGGTTGGGGGCCGACCACCATGCTCGGCCGCAGGATCTGGGGCAAGCGGCTCGGCATCGTCGGCATGGGGCGGATCGGCACCGCGGTCGCGCGCCGCGCGCGCGGCTTCGGGCTCTCGATCCACTACCACAACCGCCACCGCGTGCCCGAGGAGGTCGAGGCCGAGCTCGAGGCGACCTACTGGGAAAGCCTCGACCAGATGCTCGCGCGGATGGACATCATCTCGATCAACTGCCCGCACACGCCGGCGACCTATCACCTTCTGTCGGCGCGCCGGCTCAAGCTGCTTCAGCCCCACGCCTATATCGTCAACACCTCGCGCGGCGAGGTGGTCGACGAGAACGCGCTCACCCGCATGCTGCGCGCGGGCGAGCTTGCGGGCGCGGGGCTCGACGTGTTCGAGCACGAACCGGCCATCAACCCCAAGCTGCTTGAGCTCGACAACGTGGTGCTGCTGCCGCACATGGGCTCGGCCACGGTCGAAGGCCGGATCGACATGGGCGAGAAGGTCATCATCAACATCAAGACCTTCGTCGACGGCCACGTCCCCCCCGACCGGGTGATCGACATCCACCCCTGAGGCTCTCTGGGCCGGTCCCGCGGCTCCGCGGGGCGGGCTTCGACTTTGCAATTAGTCGCAAATAATTTATGGTTAAATAGCCCTGCAATAGACAGCGGGGAAAGATCGTGGGGCTCAAGAAGTCCGCCGCGGGCGTCATCGCCGCCGTTGCGTTCGGGCTTGCCGCTTGCGCAACGCCGGTGGAGCCCGCCTTGATGACGCCGAAGGTCGCAGCCGGCGCTTGCGGTCGGGCGAATCCCGCGTTGTCGCAAGCAATCGGAATCGCTCAGGTCGCCGGCGGCAGGGAAACCAATCCGACGAACGGCCCCGAGGTCGGAAACGACGCGCTGCGCGAGGCCCTTCGCCAGGCGCTCGCCCAGTGCGGGCTGTTGAGCGCCGATCCCGCGGCCGCGCCCTACCGCCTCAAGGTCACGCTCGTCGAGCTCAACAAACCGTTGGTCGGGTTCATCATGACGGCCGACGCCTTCGTGCGCTACGAGCTCGTTCGCGCGGCCGACGGCGCGGTCCTCTTCGATGAGATCATCAACGGCACCGACACCCGGACGGTCAACGACGCGTTCATGGCGGGCGCTCGCCTCAAGATCGCGAGCGGCGGCGCCGTGCGGGCGACGATCGCGAAGTTCCTTTCGGCGCTGAGCACGATGAGACTTCCCGGGGGCGCGGCATGACGCGCCGTCCTTCCGTCCTTCGCCTCGCCGCTGTCGGCCTTCTGCTCGCCGCGCTTGCGGCCTGCGCCGGGGAGACGGGGTATCAGCGGAGCGATCCCCTCTGGAGCGGCAAGTACGGCTACCGCGACAAGCGGATCGGCCCCGACGAGTACAGCGTCAGCGCGCTCGGCAGCCCTAAGACAAGCTCCGAACGCATCGCCATGATCGCCCTGCTCAGGGCCGCGCGCCTCACCCTGGAGCAGGGCCGCAGTCATTTCGTCGTCGTCAAGCGGGCGGCGAAGAAAGTCGACTCCTGGGGAACGATCAACCTGCCGATCGTTCTGCCCGGCGCGATCATCGGCGTTCCCGTGGTCCAGGAGAACCGGCGCGAGCCGATCGCCGTTCTGCTGATTCGCCTTCTGCCCAAGGGCGCGCCCCCGGGCGAGGACGCTCTCGATGCGGCGCAGGTCGCCGAGACCCTGGGCGAGCGCCTCGGCGCCGATTCCTAGAGTCTTTTTTCCGCTTAAGTGGAATCGGGCCCGCGCCGTCAAAACATGGAAGGCTAAATAAACACCATCGCGCCCGAGGCGCTGGCGTCGTTGAGGAAGGTGACGAGCCCGCCTTCCGTGAACGCGACGTCGTCGCGAAGCTCCGCCGCGGTGAGGCCGATCGCGCGCAGCCCCATCTCGCAGACCATGAACCGCACGTCGAGCGCCGCGCAGGCCGCAATCAGCTCCTCGAAGGTGGCGACGCCCCGCGCCTGATACGCCGCGTCGCGCGCCTCGGCCCCCGCGATGCCGCGCCAGCCCGCGTCCTTCGCGAGCGTGCGGAGCGCCTCCATGGTGAAGAACAGCGTCACCGGCCGGTCTATGGCCGCGGCGGCCGCCGCCATGGCGAGCGCGTAGTGGACGCGGCCGAAGTCGCCCGAGTAGACGATGATCGAGAGCTTGTCCGGGGCCGCGGCCATGTCAGCCCGCGCCCTTCTCGTGCGCCGAAAGGTCGGTGATCGTCGCCTGCGGGCCGCAGAGCGGGCAGTCCGGGTCGGGGCGCACGCGCAGCTTCTCGAAGCGCGCGGCCAACGCGTCGTAAAGCACCAGCCAGCCCGAAAGGCTTTCGCCGACGCCGAGGATCTCCTTGACCACCTCGACCGCCTGCATCGCGCCGAGCGCGCCGGCGAGCGCGCCGAGAACGCCGGCCTCCGAGCACGACGGGATCAGCCCCGCCGGCGGCGGTTCGCGGAACAGGCAGCGATAGCAAGGATGATCGCCCCCCTGATGGGCCTTGAAGGTCGCAAGCTGGCCGTCGAAGCGCAGCATCGCCGCCGACACCAAGGTCTTCTTGGCGAGATAGCAGGCGTCGTTGACGAGATAACGGGTCGCGAAGTTGTCCGAGCCGTCGGCGACGAGGTCGTAAGAAGCGAAAAGATCGAGCGCATTGGCCGCGGTCAGCCGTTCGCTGTGGCAGACGACTCGGACCTCGGGGTTGATCGCGGCCAGCGTCTCGCGCGCGCTTTCGGTCTTGAGGGCGCCGATGCGCGCGGTCGAATGGACGATCTGGCGCTGGAGATTCGAGAGATCGACCCGGTCGTCGTCGATCACCCCGAGGGTGCCGACGCCGGCGGCGGCGAGGTACATCAGGACCGGCGAGCCGAGCCCGCCCGCGCCGATCACCAGGACGCGCGCGCGCAACAGCCGCGCCTGCCCTTCGCCGCCGATCTCGGGCAGGATGATATGGCGCGCATAGCGCTGAAGCTGGTCGTCGGTGAAGTCCATCGGGTCGTCCGCCATGATCCGCTCAGTCGCGCGCGGCCGTCCCGGTCGAGCCGAAGCCTCCCGCCCCGCGCGCGCTTTCGGGCAGCGCCTCGACCGGCCGCCAGTCGATGCGCGCGACCGGCGCGACCACGAGCTGGGCGATGCGCATGCCGCGCGCCACCGTGAACGGCGTCTCCCCGAGGTTGGCGAGGATCACCGAGATCTCGCCCCGGTAGTCGGAATCGATCGTGCCCGGGGCGTTGAGAAGCGTGAGCCCGTGCCGGATCGCAAGCCCCGAGCGGGCGCGGACCTGGGCCTCGAAGCCCTCGGGCAGCGCGATCGCGATCCCGGTCGGGATCAGCGCCCGTTCGCCGGGCGCAAGCGCAAGCTCGTCCGCGACCGCCGCCAGAAGATCGACCCCTGCGCTGCCCGCGGTGGCGTAGGCGGGCAGCGGCAGGTCGGCCGCATGCGCGAGGCGGACGATCGCGACCGGAACGCTCGCGCCGGCGAAAACCCGGTCGGCGGAAACGTCGTTCATGCCGGCTCGCGGTCGGCGAGGAAGGCGGCGATTCGGCCCGCAAGCCGGCGCGCGACCTCGTCCTTGCTCATCTCGGGCCAGTGCTCGGTCCCGTCTTCCGTGATGAGATGCACCGTGTTGCGCGCGCCGCCGAAGGTGCCGGTCCCGGGCGAGACGTCGTTGGCGAGAATCCAGTCGCAGCCCTTGCGGACGCGCTTGGCCTGCGCCTCGGCGACCACGTTTCCGGTCTCGGCGGCGAAGCCGACGACAAGCGTGGGGCGGCGGTTCCCGGCCGCCGCAAGTCGGGCGAGGATGTCCGGGTTCTCGACCAGCCTGAGCGTGGGCGGGGCCGCGCGCTTCGTCCCCCGCTCCTTCTTGATCTTGCCCTTGCGCGTCGCGGCCGGCCGCCAGTCGCTCACCGCCGCCGCGCAGATCGCCGCATCCACGGGGAGCGCTTTCTCGCAGGCGGCGAGCATCTCGCGCGCGGTCTCGACGTGGACCACGCGCACGCCCGCCGGGTCGGGCAACGCGGTCGGCCCCGAGACCAGCGTCACCTCGGCGCCGAGGCCCGCGCAGGCGGCGGCGATGGCGTGGCCCTGCTTGCCCGAAGACCGGTTGGCGATGAAGCGCACCGGGTCGATGGGCTCGATCGTCGGGCCGCTGGTGACCAGCGCGCGGCGGCCGGCGAGCGGGGCGTCGACGCCGAAGTAGCGCTCGATGGCGGCGAGAATGGCGTCCGGCTCGGCCATGCGGCCGGGGCCGAATTCGCCGCAGGCCATCTCGCCCTCGTCGGGGCCGACGAAGCGGACCCCGCGCGCCTCGAGCGTCGCGACGTTGGCCTGGGTCGCCGCGTGGGTCCACATGCGCACGTTCATCGCGGGCGCGGCGAGGATATCGGTGTCGGTCGCGAGCAGAAGCGTAGACGCGAGGTCGTCGGCGAGCCCCTGCGCCATCTTGGCGAGAAGGTCGGCGCTCGCCGGCGCGACGACGACGAGATCGGCCGAACGCGAAAGCGCGATATGGCCCATTTCGGCCTCGTCGGTCAGCGAGAACAGATCCTCGTAGACCTTCTCGCCGCTGAGCGCGGCGACCGCGAGCGGGGTCACGAACTGGCGTCCGCCGGCGGTGAGCGCGCAGCGCACATGAGCGCCCGCGGCGCGCAAGGCCCGGATCAGCTCGAGGCTCTTGTAGGCGGCGATCCCGCCCGAGATGATCAGGAGAATCCGCTTGCCGCGCAGCATTCGAAGCTCCGACCGACCCTCAGGAACGTTGCGCCAGCCTAGAGCATTTTGGGCTCGCGGGGAATGCCGCCCGGACGGTCACCCAAGGGCCAGGAGCGCGAGCGCGAGCGCGAGCAACGCGATCCAGAAAGCCGCGCCTGCGCGGCCCGCGCGGTCGCCGCCGAGCGCGCGCAGCGATTCGGGGTGCAGGCGCAGCCCGCCGGTCCCGGTCTCTCCGACCGTCGCTTCGAGGGCGGCGACGAGCCTGGGCAACCGCCGCGCGGCCTCGAGCAGCTCGGCCGCGGCGTCGCGCAGACGCGCCTCGGGCCCCAGGTTCTCGCGCACCCAGTGCTCGATCAAAGGTTGGGCGAGCGCCCAGATGTTGGCCTCGGGGTCGAGGCGGCGGCCGATCGCTTCCGCCAGCACCATGTTCTTCTGCAAAAGAAGAAGCTGGGGCTGGGTCTCCATGTCGAAGGTTTCGGTCACGGCGAAAAGCTGGCCGAGCAGGCGCGCGATCGAGATCTCGTTGAGCGGGCGGTCGAGAAGCGGCTCGCCGATGGAGCGGCAGGCCTGGGTGAAGGCCGCCCGCGATTTGGTCGCCGGCACGTAGCCGGCCTCGAAATGGACGTCGGCCACGCGAGCGTAGTCGCCGGTCAGGAACCCCAGCAGCATCTCGGCGAGATAGCGCCGGGTCTCGGCGTCCAACCGCCCCATGATGCCGAAGTCGACCGCGACGATGTCGCCGTTCGCATCGACGAACAGGTTGCCGGGGTGCAGGTCGGCGTGGAAGAAGCCGTCGCGGAAGACCTGATTGAAGAACGAGCGCGCGGCCTTCGCAATCACTTCCCGGGGGTCGTGGCCGGCGGCGACCAACGCCTCGCGGTCGTCGATGCGGATGCCCTCGACCCGGGCGATGGTGAGCACGCGCTTGGCCGTCCGCCGCCAGTCGACCTCGGGCGCGCGAAAGCCCTCGTCGCGGGCGAGGTTCTCGCGCAGCTCCGAGGCCGCGGCGGCCTCGAAGCGAAGGTCCATCTCGATCGCCACGGTCTCGTCTAGGGTGCGCACGACCTCGACGGGCCTGAGCCGCCTGAGCGCGGGCTGAAGGCGCTCGACCCAGGCGGCGAGCCAGTAGTAAAGGTCGAGGTCGCGGGCGAAGGCGGCCTCGATCCCGGGCCGCAGCACCTTGACCGCGACCTCGCGGCCGTCTGTGGTGGTCGCGAAGTGGACCTGGGCGATCGAAGCCGCTGCGATGGGCGCGGTCTCGAAATGCTCGAACAAGGCGTCGATCGGCGCTTCGAGCTCGGCCTCGACGGTGCGGCGCGCCTCGGCGCCGTCGAAAGGGGGCAGCCGGTCCTGAAGCTCCGAGAGGTCGCGGGCGAGGGTCTCGCCGATCAAGTCGGGTCGGGTGGCGAGCATCTGGCCGAACTTGATGAAGCTCGGTCCCAGCGCCTGGAGCGCCTGGGCCAGCCGCTCGCCGGGCCGGCCTTCGGCCTTGGTCCCGCCGAACAGACGCACGAGGGCGCGCGCGACCGGGCCAAGGCCGAGGGCGTCGAGCGGGAAGAGCGCGTTATGGCGCGCGAGGGTCCGCAGAATGCCGAACAGCCGGGCGAGATTGCGAAAGCCGCGCAGCACGGTCACACCCGCCAGGCCGAGTGGATGGCGGCGATCCCGCCCGAGAGGTTGCGGAAGCGGACCGCGCCGAGGCCGGCCTTGCGGATCATTTCGGCGAAGGTCTCCTGGTCGGGGAAACGGCGGATGCTCTCGACCAGGTACTGATAGGCGTCGCGGTCGCCGGCGACGACCGCGCCGAGCGCAGGAAGCACGGCGAAGGAGTAGGCGTCGTAAAGGCGATCGAGCCCGGGGAGCACGACCCGGCTGAACTCGAGGCAGAGGAACCGTCCGCCCGGCCGCAACACCCGCCGCGCTTCCGAGAGCGCGGCCTCGATGCGGGGCACGTTGCGGATGCCGAAGGCGATGGTGTAGGCGTCCACCGAGCGGTCGGCGAGCGGCAGGGCCTCGGCGTCGCCGCAGACCCAGTCGAGGCCGGCGCACAGGCCGCGGTCATAGCCCCGCGCGCGGCCCACCGCCAGCATGTCGGGGTTGGCGTCGACGACGACGACCCGCGCGCCGGCTTCGCGCGCGGCGCTTTGCTCTGCCCCTGCGCGCGACCCGGCCGCCGCTTGCGCCCGGCGGGCGCGGTCGATGATCCGGAACGCGATGTCGCCGGTGCCGCCGGCGACGTCCGCCACCGTCATGCCGGCGCGCGGCCTGAGCCAGGCCACCATCTCGTTCTTCCACAGGCGGTGGATTCCGCCGCTCATCAGGTCGTTCATCAGGTCGTAGTCGGCGGCGACCCGGCTGAACACGCCCTGCACCAGCCGGCGCTTTTCGTCGATGGCGACGCGGCGGAAGCCGAAATGGGTCTCGCGCGTCTCGGCCGCCGTTTTCCCCGTCTCCGCCTTTTCCGTCTCTGCCGGATGCGCCGCGCCCGCGTAATCGCCGAGCAGCGCCTCGGCGGGCACGTCGAGGGCCTCGACGAGGCGCGCGATCGTCACGTCGCGAAGCCGCACGCCGCCGCGTTCGAGCTTCGAGATCGAGGCCTTGGAAAGCCCGACCCGGCGGCCCAGCTCTTCTTGGCTGAGCCCGCGCGCCACGCGCCAGCGGCGGATGTTGTTCTCCATGTGATTTTGTGCGAAGGCCGGCCGGAATAGGGTTTCGGTTTTGGAAACGTAGTCTTTCACGGGCGATTTGCAAGATCTCTCGCCGTCCTTCGCCCTGGCGGGGGCGGGCGCGCGGCGGTAGGCTGGCGCCATGCCCGAGCTTCCCGAGGTCGAGACCGTGCGCCGGGGCCTCGCCGCGCGCATCGTTGGCCGGCGCATCCTCGCCGTCGACGTGCGCGCGCCCGCGCTCAGGCTGCCGATTCCCGACGGCTTCGCCGACCGCCTCGCGGGCCGCCGGGTCGCGGGCTTGCGCCGCCGCGCCAAGTACATTCTGTTCGATCTCGACGGCGACGAGGTTCTGGTTCTCCATCTCGGCATGTCGGGCCGGGTCGCGATCCACGACGGGGACGCGCCGTCGCCCGGCCGTCACGACCACCTGGTCTTCGTCTTCGAAGGGGGCCTGCGGGTGGTGTTCAACGACGCCCGCCGCTTCGGCCTCGTCGCGCTGATCGAAAGCGCGGCGCTCGACCGCCATCCGTTATTCGCGCATCTCGGGCCCGAGCCGCTTGCGCCCGGCTTCGACGGCGCCCGCCTCGCCGCGCGGCTCGCCGGCCGCCGCTCGACGATCAAGGCGGCGCTTCTCGACCAGCGCTGCGTCGCGGGCGTCGGCAACATCTACGCCTGCGAAGCGCTGTTCCGCGCCCGGCTGTCGCCCAGGCGCCGGGCCGGCGCGGTCCAAGGCGCGCGCGCCCGCCGCCTCGCCGAGGCGCTGCGCGCCGTTCTCGCCGAGGCGATCGCGGCCGGCGGCTCGAGCTTGCGCGACTACGTTCAGACCTCGGGCGAGCTCGGCTACTTCCAGCACCGCTTCGCCGTCTACGACCGCGCGGGCGAGCCCTGTCCGCGCTGCGGGCCGGCCGCGCCCATCCGCCGCATCGTCCAGCAAGGGCGCGCGAGCTTCTACTGCGGACGCTGCCAGCGTTAGAGGCCGGATGCGGACGCCCGGCCCAGGTTTCCCTTGTCTCGGGCTGCCGGCGTGATTATGTATCGCGCCCGAGGGAGCCAGGCGAGAGACCCGACGTCCTAGATAAAGGAGCGTAGAATCAATGGCCTACGAGAATATCATCGTCGAGACGCGGGGCCATGTCGGCCTTGTGACGCTCAACCGGCCCAAGGCGCTGAATGCGCTGAACGCGGCGTTGATCGCCGAGCTCAACCAAGCGCTCGACCGCTTCGAGGCCGACGACGAGATCGGGGCGATCGTCGTGACCGGCTCCGAGCGCGCCTTCGCCGCCGGCGCCGACATCAAGGAGATGCAGGAGAAGTCCTTCGTCGACGTGGTGCGCGACGACTTCATCGCCCCCTGGGAGCGCATCTCGCGCTGCCGCAAGCCGGTGATCGCGGCGGTCGCCGGCTATGCGCTCGGCGGCGGCTGCGAGCTCGCGATGATGTGCGACGTCATCATCGCCGGCGACAACGCGAAGTTCGGCCAGCCCGAGATCACGCTCGGCACCATTCCGGGCGCGGGCGGCACCCAGCGACTCACCCGCGCCGTCGGCAAGGCCAAGGCGATGGACATGATCCTCACCGGCCGCATGATGGACGCCGAGGAGGCCGAGCGCGCCGGGCTGGTCAGCCGGATCGTCCCGGCCGCGGACCTTGTCGACGAGGCGGTCAAGATCGCGGCGCGGATCGCGGAGATGTCGATGCCGGCGGCGGCCATGGCCAAGGAAGCGGTCAACCGCGCCTTCGAGGTCTCCCTCGCCGAAGGCGTTCGTTTCGAGCGTCGCCTGTTCCAGTCGACCTTCGCCACAGAGGACCGCAAAGAAGGCATGGCGGCCTTCGTCGAGAAGCGCCAGCCCAAGTTCGCCAACCGGTAGCGGATTTGCGCCTGTCGGCCCGTCCCCTGCGACGC
>CAYYWV010000030.1:0-25286 GCA_964475385.1 uncultured Alphaproteobacteria bacterium
AGGCGGGTTTCCGCGCCGGCCGCCCGGGTTGGTCGCGCGAGGCGTCCGGCGACGGGCGTCCCAGACGAATGGCCATCCCCTGCGTCCGCAGGGACAGAACCCGGCTTACAGGCCGTCTGGCGTCGGCTGTTCGGGCCGCCTTGCGCGGGCGTTGCAAGGCCCGCCACAACCGGAACATAGAAAGAACAAAAAATCGCCACATTTCGCCGCCAAGGTGACGCGCGGGCGAGTGCTCGCCTTCGCCGGGCGGGGCTCTGGCCATGTGTTCATAAGATGTTCCGAAATGTTTCGATCAGAGAGACGATGAAAAACGCCGCAATGCGGCGAGTTTTGACTAGGATGTGGCATTGACGCCCATGAAATCCCATGTTATCCCATACAGTCCCATTGTGTTCGCACAGGGAGTGAGAGGCTGGGGGACGGGTGAAAGCGACCGCGCCCGCAGCGCGGCAACGAACGGGGGTGCGCACGCGTGGCGGTCTTTCTGTCCACGTTCGTCAACAAGGTCGACCGGAAGGGCCGGGTGTCGGTTCCGGCGACTTTCCGCGCCGTCCTCGGCGGGCAGAGCTACCCCGGCATCGTCGTCTTTCCGTCCTTCCGCGAGGCTTACAACGCGATCGAGGCCTGCGGCATGGACCGCATGGAGCGGCTGAGCGCGAGCGTCGATGGCCTTAACCCGTTTTCCGACGAGCACGACGATTTCGCGACCGCGATCTTCGGCTCGGCGGTCCAGCTTCCCTTCGACGGCGAGGGCCGGGTGATGCTGCCCGAGCACCTGCGCGCGCACGCCGGGATCACCGACCAGGCGGCCTTCGTCGGCCGCGGCGCGACCTTCCAGATCTGGGAGCCCGCGGCGCTCGAGGTCTATCAGCGCGAGGCCCGTCGCCGCGCGGCCGCGGCGCGCGACCGGCTGGCGCTCGACCGCGGCGGCGAGGAGGGGTGACGATGGCCCAGCCCTCGCGCAAGGCGCGCCCGCGGCGGGGTGAACGCCCGCGGCCTCTCGCCGCCGGCCATCGGCCGGTGATGCTGCGCGAGATGCTCGCGGCCCTTGCCCCGCGCGACGGCGGCGTCTACGTCGATGGCACCTTCGGCGCCGGCGGCTACGCCCGCGCGATTCTCGAAGCCGCCGACTGCCTCGTCTGGGGCATCGACCGCGACCCGACGGCGGTCGCCGGCGCGGCGCGGCTGATGCGCCTGTTCGCCGGCCGCCTCACCGTGATCGTCGGGCGCTTCGGCGCGCTCGACCGGTTGCTCGCCGAACGCGGCGTGACCGCGGTCGACGGCGTGGTGCTCGACCTCGGGGTGTCCTCGATGCAGCTCGACGATCCCAAGAGGGGCTTCTCGTTCCGCGCCGACGGCCCGCTCGATATGCGCATGGGGCCCGGCGGGCGGACCGCGGCCGACGTGGTCAACGCGAGCGACGAGCACGACCTCGCCGCGATCCTGTTCAATCTCGGCGGGGAGCGTCGGGCGCGCGCTGTGGCCCGCGCCATCGTCGCCGCGCGCGCCGAGCGCCCGATCGCGCGCACCGGCGAGCTCGCCGCCATCGTCCGCCGCGTGGTGCGCCCGGCCGCCGACGGCATCGACCCGGCGACGCGCACCTTCCAGGCGTTGCGCATCTACGTCAACGACGAGCTCGGCGAGCTCGAGCGCGGCCTCGCCGCGGCCGAGCGCGTGCTCGCTCCCGGCGGGCGGCTCGTCGTGATCTCGTTCCATTCGCTCGAGGACCGGCGGGTGAAGGCGTTCCTCGCCGCGCGCTCGGGTCGCGGCGGCGGGCCGAGCCGCCATGCGCCGCCCAGCGCGCCCCAGCCGGCGCCGACCTTTCGGCCGCTGTCGCGCCGCGTGGTCCGCCCCGGCGCCGACGAGATCGCCGCCAACCCGCGGGCGCGTTCGGCGCGGCTGCGCGCGGCCGAGCGCACCGACGCCCCGGCCTGGGAGAACGCCGCATGAAAGGGACGGGCGCGATTGCGGCGGTTGTGGTGGTCGGCGGGTTGGTGTTCGGCCTGTTCCAGGTCAAGCTCGCCGTTCAGGATCTCGAACAGCGGCTCGCCCGCCTCGACCGGGCGCTGCTCGAAAGCGAGACCAACATCCACGTTCTGCGCGCCGAGTGGGCCTATCTCAATCGCCCCGAGCGACTTGCCAAGTTGGCGGCGCGCTACCTCGACCTTGCGCCTTTGCGCGCCGACCAGATCGCCGCGATCGGGCGCGCGCCCGCGCGGCGTCCGATCGTCGCCGCGGTCGCCGCCGCCCGCGCTTCCGCTCCGCTTCGCGAGGCCCGGCCGTGATTCGCCGCGTCGTCTCGTCTGCTTCGTCCGATCCGGTCGCCGTCGATCGCCGCGTCGCGCTCGACGGGCTCGCCCACGGCGCGCTCAAGGTCGGGCGCAACCGGTTGATGGTCGCCGCCGCCCTGTTCGCGGCGGTCTACGGCGTCGTCGGGCTGAGGCTGATCGACGTGACCCTGTTCAACGACGGCTTCGAGCCTCCGGTCGCGCGCTCAGAGCCGCCGCGCTACGCCCAGTTCGCGCGGCGCGACATCGTCGACCGCAACGGCGTGCTGCTTGCGACCGACCTGCCGACGGCCTCGCTCTACGCCGACCCCAAGCGGGTGCTCGACCCGGTCGAGACCGCGACCCGGCTCGCCCAGGTGCTGCCCGGCGTCTCGCGCGAGGCGCTTCTCGCCAAGCTCGCAAGCCGGCGGCGGTTCGTCTGGATCAAGCGCAACCTCACGCCGCGCCAACAGGACGCGGTCAACCGGCTCGGCCTTCCCGGCGTCGCCTTCCAGCGCGCCGAAGAAAGGGTCTATCCCCAAGGCCGGCTGTTCAGCCACGTGGTCGGCTTCACCGATATCGACGGCCGCGGGCTGGCCGGGGTCGAGAAAGCGTTCGACGATGTTCTCCGCAGCTCCCGCAACGGCGATGGGGGCGCGCTGAGGCTGACGCTGGACACCCGAATCCAGTACCTCTTGCGCAGCGAGCTCGCGCGCGGCATGGCCATCTTCAGGGCCAAAGGCGCGGCCGGCGTGGTGATGGACGCGACCGGCGGCGCGGTGCGCGCCATGGTCTCGTTGCCCGATTTCGACCCCAACCGCGGGCGGGGGACGGGCGCGGCCCGGTTCAACCGGGTCACCCTCGGCGCTTACGAGATGGGCTCGACCTTCAAGATCTTCACCCTTGCGATGGCCTTGGACGCCGGGATCGTGAACCTGCGCGACGGTTACGACGCGAGCAAGCCGCTGCGCGTCGCCCGGTTCACGATCCGCGATTACAAGCCGGCCAAGGGCTGGCTCTCGGTGCCCGAGATCTTCATCGAGTCCTCGAACATCGGCTCGGCCAAGATCGCCCGCGACGTCGGCGCGCGAATCCAGCGCCAGTATCTCAAGCGCCTCGGGCTTCTCGACCCGGCCGAGATCGAGCTGCCCGAGGTGGCGACCCCGCTGGCGCCGTCGCCCTGGCGCGAGATCGCGACCATGACCGTGGGCTACGGCCACGGCATCGCGGTCAGCCCGATCCAGCTCACCGCGGCGGTGGCGGCGGTGGTCAACGGAGGCGTGTTCTACCCGCCGACCCTGGTTCCGCGCGCGCCGGATGCGCCGCGCGTCGGCTGGCGGGTGATCTCGACGCGGACGTCCGCGCGCATGCGCTGGCTGATGAAGCGCGTGGTCGAGGAAGGAACCGGCAAGAAGGCGGCGGTGGCGGCCTACGCCGTCGGCGGCAAGACCGGGACGGCCGAGAAACCGGGCCGCGGCGGCTATCGCCGCAACGCGTTGATTTCGTCCTTCGTGGCGGCGTTTCCGATCGATGCGCCGCGGTATGTGGTCTTCGTGATGTACGACGAACCCAAAGGCACCAAGGCGACGTCCAACTTCGCCACCGGCGGCTGGACCGCCGCCCCGGCGGTCGCGCGCATCATCACGCGTCTTGGGCCGCTCGCCGGCCTGCCGGCGCGCGATGGCGACGAACGGTCGCCGGTGCTCGGCGTCGCCTATCGGGAGGGCGCGGGTGTTGCTTTCTGAACTGCTCAGAGACGACCGCGCTCCCGGGGCGGGGATCGAGATCAGCGGGCTGACCGCGGACTCGCGCGCGGTGCGGCCGGGCTATCTGTTCGCCGCGCTTCGCGGCAGCCGGACCGACGGCGCGCGCTTCGTCGGCGACGCCATCGCGCGCGGCGCGGTCGCCGTCCTCGCCGATCGAGACGCCCATCTCGTGCTGCCCGATCCCGCCGTGCCTCTGATCGAGGCCGAGAACGCGCGCCGCCGCTTCGCCGAGATCGCGGCGCGCTTTTACGGCGCCCAGCCGCGCGTGATCGCCGCGGTCACCGGAACCAGCGGCAAGACCTCGGTCGCCGCGTTCGCGCGCCAGATCTGGACCCGGCTCGGCCGCCGCGCGGCCGCTTTCGGAACCCTCGGCGTGGTCGCGCCCGACGGCGTGCGTCCGCTCGCCCACACCACGCCCGAGCCGGCGGCCCTGCACCGCGCGCTCGCCCGGCTCGCCGCCGAGGGCGTTGACCGCCTGGCGCTCGAAGCGTCGAGCCACGGGCTCGACCAATGCCGGCTCGACGCGGTCGCGGTGACGGCGGCGGCCTTCACCAACCTCGGCCACGACCACCTCGACTACCACCGCGACCGCGACGCCTATCTCGCCGCCAAGCTGCGCCTGTTCGAGGCCGTGATGGCCCCGGGCGGGACGGCGGTGATCAACATGGACGATCCCGCCGCCCCCCGGGTCGTCGAGGCGGCGCGCGCCCGCGGCCACAAGATCGTCGGCTATGGACGGGGCGAAACTTGCGCGCTCCGCATCCGGGCGATCGAGCCGGAAGGCGACGGTCAGCGCCTTATCCTCGACATCGAAGGCCGACGGCGCGAAATCGCGCTCCCGCTCGTCGGGGCCTTCCAGGCCGAGAACGCGGTTTGCGCGCTCGGGCTCGTCATCGCCTGCGGCGAGGATCCAGACCGCGCGGCCGCCGCGCTCGCCCATCTTGAAGGGGCGCCCGGGCGGATCGAGCGCGTCGCCGTCCATCCTTCGGGCGCGCCGGTCTATGTCGATTACGCCCACAAACCCGACGCTTTGGAGGCCGTGCTGCGCGCGCTCAGGGCCAAGACCCGGGGCCGTCTCGTCGTAGTGTTCGGCTGCGGCGGCGACCGCGACCGCGACAAGCGCCCGGCGATGGGCGCGATCGCGGCCCGGCTCGCCGATTACGCGATCGTCACCGACGACAACCCGCGGAGCGAAGATCCGGCCGCGATCCGCCGCGCGGTCCTCGCCGGCTGCCCGCAGGCGCGCGAGATCGGCGACCGGGCGGAAGCGATCCGCGCCGCGGTCGCGATGCTGGAGGCGGGCGACGCGCTCGTCATCGCCGGCAAAGGCCACGAGACGGGCCAGGTCGTCGGCGAGCGCGTGATTCCCTTCGACGACGCCGAGACGGCCCGCGCCGCAGTGGCCGCGCTCGGCGGGGAAGGCGAGAGATGAGCGCGCTGTGGACCGCGGCCGAGGCGGCCCGCGCCACCGGCGGGCGGGCGAGCGCGCCCTGGCGGGCGACGGGCGTCGCCTCCGACAGCCGACGCGTCGCGCCGGGCGATCTGTTCGTCGCGCTCAAGGGGCCGAACCACGACGCCCACGACTTCGTCGCCGAGGCGTTCGCGCGCGGCGCGGCCGCGGCGCTGGTCTCGCGCCGGCCCGAGGGCGTGGCGGCGGATGCGCCGCTTCTCGTCGTCGACGACGTGCTCGCCGCGCTCAAGCGGCTGGCCGCGGCGGCGCGGGCGCGTTCGCGCGCGCGCATCGTCGCGGTCACCGGCAGCGTCGGCAAGACCAGCGCCAAAGAGGCGCTGCGCCGCGTGCTCGGCCTTCAGGCGCCGACCGTAGCGAGCCCGGCGAGCTTCAACAACGACTGGGGCGTGCCGCTCAGCCTCGCCGCCCTGCCGCGCGAGGCGGCCTATGCGGTGTTCGAGATCGGCATGAACCATCCGGGCGAGATCGCGCCGCTTGCGCGGCTGGTGCGGCCCCATGTCGGCGTCGTCACCACGGTCGAGCCGGTCCATCTCGCCCACTTCGACTCGGTCGCCGCCATCGCCGACGCCAAGGCCGAGCTGTTCCAAGGCGTCGACCGCGAAGGCGCGGCCGTTCTCGACCACGACAACCGCTTCTACAAGCGGCTCGCGTCGGCCGCGCGGGCGCGGCACATGGCGCGCATCGTCTCTTTCGGCGAAGACCCGGCCGCCGATGTGCGCCTGGTCGGATTAGCCTGCGATGCCGAGGGCAGCGACGTGGTGGCGGCGATCGGGAACGAGAGGCTGACCGTGCGGATCGGCGCGCCGGGGGCGCATTGGGCGCGGCTCGGGCTCGCCGTGATCGCCACTGTCCTCGCGCTGGACGCCGACCTGGAAGCGGCGGCGCGCGCGCTCGCCGAAGTGCGGCCGTTGCCGGGGCGCGGGGCGCGCGCGCGCATCGCTTGCGCGGGCGGGGCCTTCACCCTGATCGACGAAAGCTACAACGCCAACCCGGCCTCGATGCGCGCCGCGATCGCCAATCTCGGCATGACCGCGCCCGGCCCGGGCGGCCGCCGCATCGCCGTGCTCGGCGACATGCTCGAGCTCGGAGAGACCGCGCCCGCCCTCCACGCCGCATTGGCCGAGCCATTGGCCGAGGCGGACGTCGATCTCGTGTTCACCGCAGGCCCCTTGATGGCCGCCTTGCGCGACGCCCTGCCGGCCTCGGTCCGCGCGGCCCACGCCGGCCGGTCGGAGGATCTGATCAACCCGGTGGTCGCCGCCGTGCGGGCGGGCGACGTGGTCATGGTCAAGGGCTCGCTGGGCTCGCGGATGGCGCCCATCGTCGCCGCGCTCAAGGCGCGCGCGGACGCGTCCGCGCCGCGCGCCGCCGGCAACGGGTGAGGAGGCGGGCGATGCTGTTCAACCTCCTGTTCCCGCTCGCCGACGAGATTGGCGTGTTCAACCTGTTCCGCTACCTCACCTTTCGGACCGGCGGGGCGGTGCTGACGGCGCTTTTGGTCAGTTTCATCTTCGGTCCCGGCGTGATCCGTTGGCTGCGCGACCGCCAGGGCAACGGCCAGCCGATCCGCGGCGACGGACCCGAGCGCCATATCATCGCCAAGGCGGGGACGCCGACCATGGGCGGCTTTCTGATCCTGCTCGCGCTCACCGCCTCGACGCTTCTATGGGCGGACCTGCGCAACGGCTACGTCTGGGTCGTGCTTCTGGTCGGGCTCGGCTTCGGTTTCGTCGGTTTCGCCGACGACTACTTGAAGGTGACGCGGCGATCCTCGAGCGGGCTTTCGGGCCGTTTCAAACTCTTGGTCGAGATCGCGATCGCCTTCGCCGCCGCGGTCTGGATCGCGAGCCTCACGCCGCAGCCGCTTGCGACCAGCCTTGCGGTGCCGTTCTTCAAGGACGTGCTGATCAATCTCGGTTGGCTGTTCTTTCCTTTCGCGATCCTGGTCATGGTCGGCACCTCGAACGCGGTCAACCTGACCGACGGGCTCGACGGGCTCGCCATCGTGCCGATCATGATCGCGGCGGCGGTCTTCGCCCTGATCGCCTATCTCGTGGGCAACGCGGTGTTCGCGAGCTATCTCCAGATCAACCTGGTGCCGGGCGCGGGCGAGCTTGCGGTGCTGTCCGGCGCGCTGGTCGGGGCGAGTCTCGGCTTCCTGTGGTTCAACGCGCCGCCCGCCATGGTTTTCATGGGGGACACCGGCAGCCTCGCCGCGGGCGGGACCATCGGCGCGGTCAGCGTGGTGACCAAGCACGAGCTCGTGCTCGTGATCGTCGGCGGCCTGTTCGTGCTCGAGACCGTGTCCGTGATCGTCCAAGTGGTCTCGTTCAAGCTGACCGGTCGGCGCGTTTTCCGAATGGCGCCGCTCCACCACCACTTCGAGCAGAAGGGCTGGGCCGAGCCGACCATCGTCATCCGGTTCTGGATCATCGCCGTGGTGCTCGCGCTCCTCGGCCTGTCGACGCTCAAGCTGAGGTGAGGCGATGATCGAGCCGTTCCCCTTCGCCGGATTCTCGGTCGCCGTGTTCGGGCTCGGCCGCTCGGGGCTTGCGGCCGCGCGCGCGCTTCTCGCCGCCGAGGCCGAGGTCTGGGCCTGGGACGACGACCCCGCGCGCCGCGAGGCCGCCGCCGCCGAAGGCGTGCCGCTCGTCGATCTCTACGCTTGCGACTGGCGCGAGCCGGTGAGCCTGATCGTCAGCCCCGGGGTGCCGCTGACCCACCCCGCGCCCCATCCGGTGGTCGAGAAGGCGCGCGCCGCGGGCTGCGAGGTGATCGGGGATGTCGAGGTGTTGGCCCGGACCATGCGCGATGCGCGCTACATCGGGATTACCGGCACCAACGGCAAGTCGACGACGACGGCGCTCGCCGGCCATATCCTCTCGTTCGCGGGCAAGGAGGTCGCGGTCGGCGGCAATCTCGGCACGCCCGCGCTCGCGCTCGAGCCGCTCGGGGCCGAAGGCTTCTACGTTCTTGAGATGTCGTCCTTCCAGATCGACCTGACGCTCTCGATCACCTTCGACGTGGCCGCGCTTCTCAACCTGTCGCCGGATCACATCGACCGCCACGGCGACTTCGAATCTTACGTCGCGGTCAAGAAGCGGATCTTCCACCGCCAGACCGCGCCGCGCACCGCCGTGGTCGGGATCGACGACGAGGCGAGCCGGCGGGTGTTCGATTCGCTCGTCGCCGCAGGCGACCAAAGGGTGGTTCCGATCTCGGGGCGCCAGCGGGCGGAAGGCGGGATCTATGCGATCGACGGCGTGCTTCACGACGAAAGCGAGGGAAGAGCGGTCCCGGTCATCGACCTCAAGGAGATCCCGACCCTGCCCGGCGAGCACAACTGGCAGAACGCCGCCGCCGCCTTTGCGGTCGCCCGCGCCGCCGGGATCGACGCGCCGGTGGCGGCGGCCTGCCTCAGAACCTTCCCCGGGCTCGCCCATCGCATGGAGCTGGTCGCGATCATCGACGGCGTGCGTTTCGTCAACGATTCGAAAGCGACCAACGCCGAGGCCGCGGCCCGGGCGCTCGCTTGCTACGACAATATCTACTGGATCGCGGGCGGCCGCGCGAAGGCCGGCGGGATCGCCGCGCTTGCGCCGTACTTCCCGCGAATCCGCCGCGCCTATCTGATCGGCGAGGCCGCGCAAGACTTCGCGGCCACGCTTGAGGGCGAGGTTCCCTACACCATTTCCGGCGAACTGGCGGCCGCCGTATCCCTGGCGGCGGCCGAGGCCAAGAAGGAAGGGTGCGACAACGCGGTCGTCTTGTTGTCGCCCGCTTGCGCCTCGTTCGACCAGTTCGCCAACTTCGAGGCGCGTGGCGCCACCTTTCGCGAGCTCGTCGCCGTCCTCCCCGGCGAGCGCGCGGAGGTCGCGATTGCCGCCGTCTCGCGAGGAGGCGTCCATTGATCGCCGTCGCCCGCACGGACACCAGCCTTGTCGGCCGCTGGTGGTGGACGGTCGATCGGTGGACCCTCCTCGCTCTTGTTCTTCTCATGGCCGCGGGCGCTGTGTTGATCATGGCGGCGAGCCCCGCGGTCGCCGAGCGGCTCGGCGTCGAGCCGTTCTACTTCGTCCGCCGCCAGATCCTTTTCCTCGCGCTCGCCGCGGCGGTGATGGTGGCGGTCTCGCTGCTCACGCCGTCGGGCGTGCGCAGGCTCGCGCTGATCGGCTTCGCTGTCGGGGTGGCGGCGCTCGCCGCGACGCTCGTCCTCGGCCACGAGGTCAACGGGGCGCGGCGCTGGCTCCGCCTCGGCGGAATCTCGATTCAGGTCTCGGAGTTCGTCAAACCGACCTTCGCCGTGGTCACCGCCTGGCTGCTCGCCGCGCACAAGGTCGATCCACGCTTTCCCGGCGGCGTTCTCGGCATGGTCGCGTGCGCCTTGGTGCTCGCGCTCGTGGTGCTCGAGCCCGACTTCGGCATGGCGTTGATGATCGCCGCCGTCTGGGCCGCTCAGTACTTCGTGGCCGGCCTGCGCCTGCGCTGGGTCGCCGCCTTCGCCGCGCTGGGCGCGGCGGGCGTGGTCGCGGGCTATCTGATGCTGCCCCATGTGGCGGCCCGCATCGACCGCTTCATCGACCCCGCCTCGGGCGACAGCTACCAGGTGGATACCGCGCTCAGCGCGGTCATGAGCGGCGGCCTGTTCGGGCGCGGCCCGGGCGAGGGCGTGGTCAAGGAGAAGCTGCCCGACGCCCACAGCGACTTCATCTTCGCCGTCGCCGGCGAGGAGTTCGGGCTTCTGTTCTCGCTCGCCCTGGTCGGGTTGTTCGGCTTCATCGTGCTCCGCGGCCTCGCCCTCGCCATGCGGGGGCGCAGCGTGTTCGCCATGCTCGCGGTCAGCGGGCTCTTGATCCAGTTCGGGCTTCAGGCCTTCGTCCATATGGGGGTGACGCTGCGGCTCCTGCCGCCGACCGGCATGACCCTGCCGCTTGTCAGCTACGGGGGCTCTTCGCTCGTCGCCGTCGCCCTCGGCATGGGCATGATGCTCGCGCTCACGCGGCGGCACGCCGACGAAGGAGAGGCGCTGTGAGCGGAAGGCCCATCGTGCTGGCCGCCGGCGGCACCGGGGGGCATGTCTTCCCGGCCCAGGCGCTCGCCGCCGAGCTCGCCTCGCGCGGGCGCGCGCTCGCGCTCATCACCGACCGCCGGGGCGCCGGCTTCGAGGGCGCGATTGACGCGGGCGCGGTCCACCGGGTCTCGGCGCGCACGGTCAGCGGCCGCGGGATCGGCGGCCGGCTGCGCGGGCTCGCGACCATCGGGATCGGCGTCGTCCAAGCCCGCCGCTTGCTCGGCCGCCTCCGGCCCGCGGGCGTGGTCGGCTTCGGCGGGTACGCGTCGCTGCCCGGGATGCTCGCCGCGGCCCAGATGGGGCTGCCCACGGTGATCCACGAGCAGAACGCGGTGCTCGGCCGCGCCAACCGGTTGCTCGCGCCCCGGGTCCGGGCGATCGCCACCTCGTTCGCGGCGACCGCCCAGATCTGCCCGGCGGACGCCGGCAAGGCCGAGCGCGTCGGCAACCCGGTCCGCCCCGCGATCGCCGAGCGCGCCGGCGCGCCTTACGTTCCGCCCGCCGCCGACGGCCCCTTCCGGCTGCTCGTCACCGGCGGAAGCCAGGGCGCGCGGGTGATGTCGGACGTGGTGCCGGCCGCGCTCGCCACCCTGCCCGAAGGGCTGCGCCGCCGCGTCCAAGTGGTCCAGCAGTGCCGGGCCGAGGATCTCGACCGGGTGCGCGCGAGCTACGCCGGGGCCGGGATCGCCGCGACGCTGGCCCCTTTCATCGACGACCTCGCCGAACATCTCGTCGCCGCCCATCTTGTGATCGCGCGGGCCGGGGCCTCGACGGTCGCCGAGCTCGCGGCGATCGGCCGGCCGGCGATCCTGGTGCCCTATCCTTACGCGACCGACGACCACCAGAGCGCGAACGCCCGCGCCTTCGCCGCCTCGGGCGCGGGCTGGCCGATGCCCGAGCCCGCGTTCACCGCCGACGCGCTCGCCGCCCGCCTCGTCGCGCTCGCCGAAGCGCCGGCGCGTCTCGCCGAGGCCGCCGCCTGCGCCCGCGCCGAGGGCCGCGCCGACGCCGCCCGCAGGCTCGCCGACCTGGTCGAGCGCCGGATGCCCGCCAACGGCGGCCGCGGAGTCAACGGGGCGGCGAGCAGCGCTGTCCGGGGGATCGCAGCATGATCCGGATGCCGCTCACCATCGGGACGATTCATTTCGTCGGCATCGGCGGCATCGGCATGAGCGGCATCGCCGAGGTGCTGCACAACCTGGGCTACCGGGTCCAGGGCAGCGACATCGCCGAGAACGCCAATGTGGCGCGGCTGCGCGGGCTCGGGATCGCGATCGCGATCGGGCACGCGGCGGAGAACCTGGGCGACGCCCAGGTGGTGATCGTCTCGTCGGCGGTCAAGCCCGACAACCCCGAGGTGACGGCGGCGCGCGCGCGGGCGATCCCGGTGGTCCCGCGCGCCGAGATGCTGGGCGAGCTGATGCGCCTGCGCTGGTCGATCGCGGTCGGCGGCACCCACGGCAAGACGACGACCACCTCGCTCGTCGCCGCCGTGCTCGAGGCCGCGCAGTTCGATCCCACGGTCATCAACGGCGGCATCATCAACGCCTATGGAACCAACGCGCGCCTCGGCGGCGGCGAGTGGATGGTGGTCGAGGCCGACGAATCCGACGGCACGATTGCGCGGATGCGCCCGACCATCGCCGTGGTCACCAACATCGACCCCGAGCACATGGACCACTACGGCGACTTCGAGCGCCTGCGCGACGCTTTCGTCGCCTTCGTCGAGAACATTCCTTTCTACGGCTTTGCGGTCGCCTGCATCGACAACCCCGAGGTCCAGACCATGATCGGCCGGATCACCGACCGGCGGATCGTGACCTACGGCCTGAGCCCCCAGGCCGACGTGCGCGCGGTCGCGGTCGAGACCGCCCCGGGCGGCATGCGGTTCGACGCGGTGATCGCCGAGCGCGGCGGCCACGAGGCCCGCCGCCTCGAAGGATTGCGGCTGCCGATGCCGGGCGCGCACAACGTGCTCAACGCGCTGGCCGCGGTGGCGGTCGCCTATGAGATGGGGATCGACGCCGCCGTCACGGCCCGCGCGCTCGCCCGCTTCGAAGGCGTGCGGCGGCGCTTCACCCGGACCGGCGAGGTCGGCGGGATCACGATCATCGACGACTACGGCCATCACCCGGTCGAGATCGCCGCCGTGCTCAAGGCGGCGCGCGCGGCCTATTCGGGGCGGATCATCGCCGTGGTCCAGCCCCACCGCTACACCCGGCTGCGCGACCTGTTCGAGTCCTTCTGCACCTGCTTCAACGACGCCGATAGCGTGATCGTCGCCGACGTCTATCCCGCCGGCGAGCCGCCGATCGAGGGCGTCGACCGCGACGCGCTGGTCGCCGGGCTCCGCGCCCACGGCCACCGCCATGCGCTTGCGCTCGACGATCCCGGAGACCTCGCCCCTCTGATCGTCGATCTCGCCGCGCCGGGGGACGTGGTGATCTGCCTCGGCGCGGGCTCGATCACCCACTGGGCCAACGCCTTGCCGGATGAATTGGCCGCCGCGCTCGCCCGCGCCGCGGCCGGGGGCGCCAAGGCATGATGGCCGCCTCCGCCCGCGCCCGTCCTCTGATCGAGCGGCTGCCGCCGGTGCGCGGCCGGCTGCGCGCCGATGCGCCCCTTGCGCCGATCACCTGGTTCCGCGTCGGCGGCCCCGCCGAGGTCATGTTCCGCCCCGCCGACGAGGACGATCTCGCCGATTTCCTCGCCGCCCTTCCCGCCGACGTGCCGGTGACCGTGCTCGGCGTCGGCTCGAACGTTCTGGTCCGCGACGGCGGGATCGACGGCGTGGTGATCCGGCTCGGGCGCGCGTTCGCGACCGTCGCGGTCGAAGGCGAGCGGGTCCGCGCGGGCGCGGCGGTTCTCGACGCCGCCCTCGCCCGCGCCGCGGCCAAGGCCGGCCTCGCCGGGCTCGAGTTCCTGGTCGGCATTCCCGGCACCATCGGCGGCGCACTGCGCATGAACGCGGGCGCTTTCGGCGGCGAGCTCGCTCAGGTTCTGATCGAGGCCCGCGCCGTGGACCGCGACGGCGCGCGGCGGCGCGTGGACGCCGGCGCGCTCGGCCTCGCCTACCGGCGCTCGGCGGCCCCCGACGACTGGATCTTCACCGAAGCCACGCTCGCCGGACGGCGCGACGATCCCGAAGCCATCGCGCTGCGCATGGCCGAAGTGGCCCGCGCCCGCGGCGCCGCCCAGCCGCCCGGCCCGCGCACCGGCGGCAGCACCTTCAAGAACCCGCCCGGCGCGCGCGCCTGGGAGCTGATCGCGCGCGCCGGCTGCCGGGGCCTGCGCCGCGGCGGCGCGATGGTTTCGGAGAAGCATTGCAACTTCCTGGTCAACACCGGCGCGGCCACCGCCGCCGATATCGAGGCGTTGGGCGAGGAGGTCCGCCGCCGGGTTTTCGAGGCGACCGGAGTGGCGCTCGAGTGGGAAATCCGCCGCCTCGGCCGCCCCGCCGCAGGCCCGGAGGGCGCGTCATGACCGCGCCGGCGGCAGCGAACGGGGCCAAGCACGTGGTCGTGCTGATGGGCGGCTGGTCGGCCGAGCGCGAGATCTCGCTGATCACCGGCCGCGCGGTCGCGGACGCGCTCCGGGAACGCGGCTACCGGGTCAGCGCGATCGACGTCGACCGCGACCTCGCCGCCCGCCTCGCCGCGCTCGATCCCGCGCCCGACGTCGCCTTCAACGCGCTCCACGGCCGCATCGGCGAGGACGGCTGCGTGCAGGGGCTGCTCAACATCCTCGGCCTGCCCTACACCCATTCGGGGCTGCTCGCCTCGGCGCTCGCCATGGACAAGCCGCTCGCGAACCGTCTGTTCGCCTCGGTCGGCATCGCCTGTCCCGAGGGCGTCGTCGTCGACGTCGAGACCGCGGCCGCGGGCCATGTCATGGACCCGCCCTATGTGATCAAGCCCGCCAATGAGGGCTCGAGCGTCGGGGTGCGGATCGTGCGCGAGGGCGACAACGGCCCCGGGATCGACGCCGACGATTGGCCCTACGGCCGGCGCGTGATCGTCGAGCGCTACATCCCGGGCCGCGAGCTTACGGTGGCGGTCATGGGCGACCGTCCGCTCGGCGTGACCGAGCTCAGGCCGCGGAGCGGGTTCTACGACTACGAAGCCAAGTACACCGAGGGCCGGACCGAGCACCTTTGCCCGGCCCCGTTGCCCGAAGCGGTCGCCGAGGAGGCCAAGGCCGCGGCGCTGGCGGCGCACCGGGCGCTCGGTTGCCGCGGGGTGAGCCGGGCCGACTTCCGCTACGACGACACCGCCGGCGAGCCGGGCCGGCTGTACATGCTCGAGGTCAACACCCAGCCCGGGCTCACGCCCTTGTCCCTGGTGCCCGAGCAGGCGCGCGTCGCGGGCATCGACTTCGGCGCGCTGGTGAGCTGGATGGTGGAGGCCGCGGAATGCGACGCCTGATCCCTGGCCCCCGGCGCGGGCCGAAGCCCCGCAAGCGCGCGCGTCCAGCCCGGCCGCGGCGGCGTTGGCTGCGCCGCGCGCTGCGGCCCGCGGTGGTTCTCGCAACCTGTGGCTCGCTCGCGCTCGCGGGGCTCGTCGGCGGCGGGGTCTGGCTGTGGACCTCGGGCCGGATCGCGGCGATGGCCGATGCCGCCCTGGACGCGGCGGTGGCGGCGAGCGCCGAGGCCGGGCTTGTCTTGCGCAAGGTCTATGTGGAAGGCCGCGCGCAGACCCCGCGCCAGGCCCTTCTCAAGGCCCTCGGCGTCCGCCCGGGCGCGCCCATGGTGACCGTCGATCCCGAAGCGGCGCGGGCGCGGATCGAAGCCATCGGCTGGGTGCGTCAGGCCGCGGTCGAACGCCGTTTTCCCGACACCGTGTTCATTCGCCTGGTCGAGCGCCAGCCGCTCGCGCTCTGGCAACGCAAGGGCAAGCTCTTCGTGGTCGATCGCGACGGGGTGGTGATCAAGGGCGCGCGTCCGCGCGACTTCGCGGCCTTGCCCGTCGTCGTCGGCGAGGGCGCGCCCGCCAACGCCGCCAACCTGGTCGCCGTGCTCGCGACCGAGCCCGCCTTGAGCGCCCGGGTCAGGGCGGCGGTCTGGGTCGGCGGGCGGCGTTGGAACCTGCGCTTGGATAACGGCATCGACGTGCGCCTGCCCGAGGACGGCGCCGCCGAAGCCTGGCAGCGGCTGGCCGAGTTCGACCGCCAATACCGGCTGCTCGCGCGCAAGATCACGGCGGTCGATCTGCGGCTGCCCGACCGTTTGGTGGTGGTTCGTCCGCCCGGCGGCGCAGGCAAAAGCACCTGACGATTGGGAGAGCAGGGCTTTATCCGGGAAAGAGGAAACGGCTGGTGAGCACAACACCAAGAAACGCGATGGGGGATCGGTGGCGAACAAAGGCAAGACACGCGGCGACGTGATCGCGGCGCTCGACGTGGGCACCGCCAAGGTGTGCTGCTTCGTCGCCCGTCATGATGGCGAATCGCTTCAGGTCATAGGCATCGGCCATCAGGTCGCGCGGGGCTTGCGCGCGGGCGCGGTGGTCGACATGGCGGCGGCCGAGGACTCGGTGGTCGCCGCCGTTCACGCCGCCGAGCAGATGGCCGGCGAGACCATTCGCCGGGTCTATCTCAACTTCTCGGCGGGCAACCCGGCTTCCCACCGGATCGGGGTCGAGGTCGCGCTCAACGGCCACGCGATCGGGAACAGCGACCTGCGTCGGGTGCTCAGCCACGGGCGCGCCTGTTGCCCGGTTCCCGAGCGCGAGATCGTGCATACCATTCCTTTGGGCTACACCATCGACGGCAATCGCGGCATCCGCGACCCGCGCGGCATGTACGGCGAGCGGCTGGGGGTGAACATCCACCTGGTCACCGCCGACGCCGGACCTTTGCGCAACCTTGCGACCTGCGTCGCGCGCTGCCACCTCGACGTCGCGGCGACCGTGATCTCGCCCTACGCTTCGGGGCTCGCCTGCCTGGTCGAGGACGAGCGCGCGCTCGGCGTCACGCTGATCGACATGGGGGCCGGCACGACCAGCATCGCCGTGTTCCTCGAGGGCGAAGTGGTCCACACCGACGTGGTCCCGATCGGCGGCAACCACATCACCAGCGACATCGCGCGCTGTCTGACCACCACGCTCGAGCACGCCGAGCGCATGAAGGCGCTTTACGGAAGCGCGATCCCGAGCCGCGCCGACGAGCGCGAGATGATCGACGTGCGGCCGGTGGGCGAAGGCGACGAAAGCGGAACCAACCCGGTGCCGCGCTCCCATCTCGTCGGGATCATCCGGCCGCGCATCGAGGAGACCTTCGAGATCCTGCGCGGCCGGCTCGAGGCCGCCGGCTTCGATAAAGCGGCCGGCCGGCGCATGGTGCTGACCGGCGGCGCGAGCCAGCTTCAGGGCGTGCGCGAGTTCGCCGCCCAGGTCTTCGACAAGCAGGTCCGTCTCGGCCGGCCGCGCGGCGTCGGCGGGCTCGCCGAGGCGACTCAGGGGCCTGCGTTTTCGACCTGCGCGGGCCTGCTTGTCTATGCGAGCGAAGAGGACTCCGACGCCGAGACCGGCGCCGTCGTCGTCCCGGAAGGGGCGATCGGCCGGTTCGGCCGGATCGGCCAGTGGTTCCGCGAGCACCTGCAATGACGGTTTTCACCCGCTTCATCCCGGCGACGGGGCGCCGGGCGTTTGCAAGCGTCGATGTGACAGGACGCCCCCGAAACGTCCAACTCTGGAGGCAAGGATGACGATCAATCTAGGCATGCCGGCAACGCACCAGTTGAAGCCGCGCATCACCGTCGTCGGCGTCGGCGGCGCCGGCGGCAACGCGGTCAACAACATGATCACCTCGCACCTCGAAGGGGTCGAGTTCGTGGTCGCCAACACAGACGCCCAGGCGCTGGCGCAGTCGCTTTCCGAGCGCCGCATCCAGCTCGGCGTCAACATCACCCAGGGGCTCGGCGCGGGCTCGCGGCCCGATGTGGGGCGCGCGGCCGCGGAGGAGGCGATCGACGAGATCGTCGAGCACCTCCAAGGCTCGAACATGGTGTTCATCACCGCCGGCATGGGCGGCGGCACCGGCACCGGCGGCGCGCCGGTGGTCGCCCGCGTCGCCCGCGAGCAGGGGATTCTCACCGTCGGCGTGGTGACCAAGCCGTTCAACTTCGAAGGCGTGCACCGCATGCGGCTGGCCGAGGAAGGGCTGGTCGAGCTTCAGAAGTACGTCGACACCCTGATCATCATTCCCAATCAGAACCTCTTCCGGGTCGCCAACGAGAAGACCACCTTCGCCGACGCCTTCAAGATGGCCGACGACGTGCTGTACTCGGGCGTTCGCGGGGTCACCGACCTGATGGTGATGCCGGGGCTGATCAACCTCGACTTCGCCGACGTGCGCTCGGTCATGGCCGAGATGGGCAAGGCCATGATGGGCACCGGCGAAGCCGAAGGCGAACGCCGGGCGATCGACGCCGCCGAGGCCGCGATCTCGAACCCGCTTCTTGACGACGTGTCGATGAAAGGGGCCCACGGCGTGCTCATCAACATCACCGGCGGCAACGATATGACCCTGTTCGAGGTCGACGAGGCCGCCAACCGAATCCGCGACGAGGTCGACCCAGACGCCAACATCATCTTCGGCTCGACCTTCGACGAGGCCCTTGCCGGGCGGATGCGGATCTCGGTGGTGGCGACCGGCATCGTCGCCGACGGGGACGCGCGCGCGGCCGCATCGACCGCCGAGAGCGCGCCGATCGAAGTCCGCCGCCCGGTCGAGACCGCGCCGCGCGGAATCGCGATTCCGGCCGCCGAAACGCCGGCCGCTCCGGCCGCCGCTCCGACCGCGACCCCCGCGCCGGCCGCCGCCGAAACCCAGAGCGCGGCCGAGCCTCCCGAGGCCGAGGCCCCGGCTCGCGAAGCGTTCATCCCGCCGCCGCCGGTCGAGCCCGGCCGCAGGGCGGCGGCGCTCGGCCGCGCCGAGCCCTTCGCCGCGGCGGCGATGGAGAACGGGGCGCGCACGCCTTCGCGGCCCGAGCCCCGGCGCGGCCCGACGCTGTTCAAAAACATGCTCGACGGGGTCCGCCTTCGCCAGCCGCGGAGCGAATCGGCGCGCTCCGCCCAGCCGGCGAGCGCGCCCGCGGCCCGACCGGAACCCGAGCCCGCGCCCCAAGCCGCGGCCAAGCCCGTGGCTGAGCGCGAGCCCGAGCTCGTCGGCGCTGCCGGGCCTCAGGTCACAGAGGGTCTGGCCCTGCCGCGGGTCGAGGAAGATTTGCTCGACATTCCGGCCTTCCTCCGCCGCCAGACCAACTGAGCCGCGCTCGGCCTTCGGTTAAGGACGTAACATTCTGTCACATAACGTGAATTGAGTGCTTCCGGGGAACTTGCTAGAAGGTTCCCCGGAACACTCTGCACGCGAGGCCTGCGAAAGGGCGGGTCCGCCGGAGGGACGGCTGGAGTTGGGGGCGCCGGAGAACAGCGACGCCGACGAGCGTCGGCCCGGAGCCCGCTGGGAATGGGGACGAGCGAAATCCGTGACGGTCATCCGACAAAGAACGCTTAAGGGCGCGATCCGCTGCTCGGGCGTCGGGTTGCACAGCGGCCGGCGCGTGAACATGACGCTGCATCCGGCCCCGGCCGAGACCGGCATCCTGTTTCGGCGCAGCGACCTCGGCGGGGCGACCGTCGCAGCGCGGATCGAGAACGTATGCGACGGGTTCATGTGCACCGGGATCGGCGACGGCAACGGCGCCAGCGTCGGCACGGTCGAGCATTTGATGGCCGCGCTTGCGGGCGTCGGGGTCGACAATCTGATCGTCGATCTCGACGGCCCCGAGGTGCCGATCATGGACGGCAGCGCAGCCCCCTTCGTCTTTTTGATCGAGTGCGCCGGCACGGTCGAGCAGGATGCGCCGCGCCGCGCCATCCAGGTGCTCAAGCCGATCGAGATCGCCGACGACGAACGCTCCATTACGCTCAGCCCGTCGGACCGCTTCTCGGTCAGCTTCGAAATCGCCTACGATCACCCCCTCATCGGCCGCCAGAGGTGTTTCGTCGATCTCGCCGACGGCACCTTCAAGCGCGAACTCAGCCGCGCCCGCACCTACGGCTTCCTGCGCGACGTGGTGCGATTGCGCGAGCGCGGGCTGGCGCTCGGCGGCTCGCTCGAGAACGCGGTCGTGCTCGACGACGAGAAGGTGCTCAACGAGGGCGGCCTGCGCTATGGCGACGAGCTCGTCCGCCACAAGGCGCTCGACTGCATCGGCGATCTCTACCTCGCCGGCGGACCGATCATCGGCCATGTCCACGGCGTCGGCTCGGGGCATCGCATGAACCATGCGTTGCTTGCGGCGCTGTTCGCCGACCGGACCGCGTGGCGCCGGGTCACGCTCAGCGACGCGATGCCCATGGTCCAGCCCGTTTGGCGCGACGCAGTGGTCGCCGCCTCAGCCTGAGGCCGTCCGCCCCGGCCGCTTCCGAGATTTGAATCCCTATTATCCGCTCTGCGCCGCAGGTCTGCGGCGCAGTCGCGTTTGGCCTGCGCCGGAGCGGGTGATATATAGGACCGTTCGGGATAGCGAAGTCGGAAACCGGAGCCGCGCTGGTGTTCATCAGGGTCGATCCCCGCTTTTTTCGCCGCCTGCGCCGGCTAGGTCTCGCGCTTGCGCTCGCCCTTTTCGTCACCGCCTGCGCGGCGCCCAAAGAGGAGTATGTCGAGCAGCCGGTCGAAGACCTCTACAACAAGGCGATGGACCTTCTGGAAGCGGGAGCCTACGTGCCCGCCGCCCAGGCCTTCGACGAGGTCGAGCGCCAGCACCCCTATTCGGTCTGGGCGACCAAGGCGCAGATCATGGCGGCCTACGCCAACTACCAAGCCAATCGCTATGACGAGGCGATCCTCGCCGCCAAGCGCTTTATCGAGCTGCATCCCGGCAATCGCGACGTAGCGTACGCCTACTACCTGGTCGCGCTCTCTTACTACGAGCAGATCTCCGACGTCGGCCGCGATCAGAAAATGACCGAGCTGGCGTTGCAGTCGCTCGAAGAGGTGGTGCGCCGCTTCCCCAACAGCAAGTATGCGCGCGACGCCAAGCTCAAGATCGACCTCACGCGCGATCACCTCGCCGGCAAGGAAATGGAGATCGGTCGCTTCTATCTCAAGCGCGGGGACTATATCGCGGCGATCAACCGGTTCCGCACGGTGGTCGAAAAGTACCAGACGACGACCCATGTGCCCGAGGCGCTTCATCGCCTGACCGAAGCCTATCTCGCTCTCGGCGTCGTCAAAGAGGCGCAGACCGCGGCCGCGGTGCTCGGTTACAACTACCCGGGCAGCGAGTGGTACATGGATTCTTACGCCCTGCTCACCGGGGCCGACCTCCGTCCCAAGATCGACAAGAAATCCTGGATGGCCCGCCTCTGGAACTCGGTTTTCTAAGGCATGACGGCGTTTGAGCGAATCGGCGCGTTTCCCGCCCATCCTCTCCCATCGAAGGGGAGGGCTTTTCGTTCGAGAGCCGGAGCGCGCGCCCTTCCTCTCTTGCGGGGCGGGCCGGCGCGATTCCGTGGAAGCGGAAAAGACCCTCGCTAGCCCGATGCTGACGTCGGCGCCGCGGCCCGATCCATGCTGATCAGCCTTTCCGTCCGCAACGTCGTCCTGATCGACCGGCTCGATCTCGCCTTCGGTCCCGGGCTCACCGCGCTGACCGGCGAGACCGGCGCGGGCAAATCGATCCTTCTCGATGCGCTCGGGCTTGCGGTCGGCGCGCGCGCCGACGCCGGCTTGGTCCGGCCGGGGACCGAGCGGGCGAGCGTCACCGCCGCCTTCGCGCTCGGCCCCGACCATCCTGTGCGCGCGCTTCTGGACGAGCGCGGGATCGAAGCCGAAGAGGGCGATCTGGTTCTGCGCCGGGTGATCGGCGCCGACGGGCGCGGACGGGCTTTCGTCAACGACCAACCGGCGGGGGTTGCGCTGTTGCGCGAGGTCGGCGAGGCGCTGGTCGAGATTCAGGGCCAGGGCGGCGCGCGAAGCCTGATTTCGGTTTCCGACCACCGGCGCTTTCTCGACGGTTTCGCGGCTCTCGGCCGCGAGGCGGAGGCGGTCGCCCACGCTTATCAGACTTGGCGCGAGGCCGAGGCCGCCCGCGCCGAGGCGGCCGCCGCGCTCGAGCGCTTGCGCCGCGACGAGGACTACCTGCGCCACGTGGTCGCCGAGCTCGAAGCGCTTGCGCCCGAACCCGGCGAGGAGGCCGCGCTCGCCGAGCGCCGCGCCGTTCTCATGCAGGGCGAACGCGTCGCCGAAGCGCTTCGGGCCGCCGTCGCCGAGCTCGACGACGGGCGTGGGGTCGAAGCCCGGCTGCGCGCCGCCGAACGCCATCTCGCGCGGGCCGCCGAACGGGTTCCCGGGCTGCTCGACGCCGCGCTCGAAGCCCTCGACCGGGCGGCGATCGAGACCGCCGAGGCCAGCGCCGCCATCGAGGCGGCGGCCCGCGAATGCGCGCCCGATCCCGAGGCCCTCGACGCCGCCGAGCGGCGGCTGTTCGCGCTTCGCGCCGCGGCCCGCAAGCACGACACCACCGTCGATGAACTGCCCGCGCTTCGCGACGCGTTGGCCGCCCGGCTCGCCGCGCTCGACGACCGCGGCGAATCGCTCGCCGCGCTCGCCGTCGTCGCCGAGAAGGCCCGCGCCGACTTCGCCGCCGCCGCCCGGGCGCTTACGGCCGCCCGCGCCCGCGCCGCCGACCGACTCGACGCCGCGATCGCGGCCGAGCTCGGCCCCCTCGGCCTCGCCCATGCCCGGTTCCGCACCCGGATCGAGCCGCTGGCCGAAGAGGACTGGGGCGCGGGCGGGGCCGAGCGCGTGCGCTTTACGGTCGCGACCGTGGACGGGGCCGCGCCCGGACCGCTCGGGCGGATCGCTTCGGGGGGCGAGCTGTCGCGGCTGTTGCTCGCGCTCCGCGTCGTGCTCGCGCGCACGGCCGAGACCGCCACCCTGGTCTTCGACGAGGTCGACAGCGGGATCGGAGGCGCGACCGCGGCCGCCGTCGGCGAACGCCTCGCCCGCCTCGGCGCGGAGCGCCAGGTTCTGGTCGTGACGCATTCGCCGCAGGTCGCCGCCCGCGCCGACCACCACCTGCGGGTCGCCAAGGTCGAGGACGAAAACGGCGTGCGCGCCGCGATCGAGGCGCTCGACGCCTCGGCCCGGCGCGAGGAGGTCGCGCGCATGCTCGCCGGCGCCCGGGTCACCGACGCGGCCCGCGCCGCCGCCGACAGCCTGATGCGCGCCCGCGCCGGCTGACCGCGATGGTCGAGACCGCCGACATCCCGGTCGAGAAGCTCACTCGCGCCGAGGCCGAGGCCGAGCTCGCCCGGCTCGCCGCCGAGATCGCCCGTCACGACCGGCTTTACTACGTCGAGAACGCGCCCGAGATCTCGGACGCCGAGTACGATCGGCTCTGGCGGCGCAACAAGGCGATCGAAGAGCGTTTCCCCGAGCTCGTCCGCCCCGACAGCCCGAGCTTGCGGGTCGGCGCGCCGCCGTCGGACGCCTTCGCCAAGGTCACCCACCGGGTGCCCATGCTCTCGCTCGCCAACGCCTTCGACGAGGACGAGCTCCGCGAGTTCTTCCAAAGGGTCCGCCGCTTCCTCGGCCTCGGCGAGGACGAGGCCATCACCGTGGTCGGCGAGCCCAAGATCGACGGCCTGTCGGCGGCGGCGCATTACCGCGACGGCCGCTTCGCGCTCGGCGCGACCCGGGGCGACGGCCAGGTGGGCGAGGACATCACCGCGAACCTGCGCACGGTGCGCGACCTGCCGCTGCGCCTTTCCGACCCCGACCCGCCCGCGGTGGTCGAGGTCCGCGGCGAGGTCTACATGACGCGCTCCGACTTCGAGGCGCTGAACGCCGAGCGGGCGGCGGCCGGCGAGCCGCTGTTCGCCAACCCGCGAAACGCCGCCGCCGGCTCGCTCCGCCAGCTCGACAGCCGGATCACGGCGAAGCGCAAGCTTCACTTCTTCGCTTACGCCTGGGGCGAAGTCTCGGCGCCTTTCGCCGCCACCCACTGGGACGCGCTCGCGCGCTTTCGGGCCTGGGGGTTCCGGGTCAACCCGCTCGCCCGGCGCTGCGTCGGCGAGGCGGAAGCGCTCGCGCTCTACCGCGAGATCGCCGAGGCGCGGCCGCGGCTCGACTACGACATCGACGGCGTGGTCTTCAAGGTGGACCGGCTGGATTGGCAGGAGCGGCTTGGCATGGTGAGCCGCGCGCCGCGCTGGGCGATCGCCCACAAGTTTCCGGCCGAGCAGGCGGTCACCCGGCTCTGCGCGATCGAGATCCAGGTCGGGCGCACCGGCGCGCTGACGCCTGTGGCGCGGCTCGATCCGGTCGCCGTGGGCGGCGTCGTGGTCTCGAACGCGACCCTTCACAACGAGGACGAGATCGCGCGCAAGGACATCCGCGTCGGCGACTTCGTCGTGGTCCAGCGCGCCGGCGACGTGATCCCGCAGGTGGTGCGGGTAGTGCGCGAAAAGCGCCCGCCCGACGCCAGGCCCTTCGTCTTTCCCGACCATTGCCCGGTATGCGGCAGCCGCGCCGTGCGCGAGGAAGGCGAGGCGGTGCGCCGCTGCACCGGCGGGCTGATCTGTCCCGCCCAGCGGGTCGAGCGCCTGCGCCACTTCGTCAGCCGCGACGCCTTCGACATCGAAGGGCTGGGCGAAAAGCAGATCGCCGCCTTCTTCCGTGACGGCTTGATTGCGGAGCCCGCCGACATCTTCACCCTCGCGCGCCGCGCCGAGAGCTTCGATCCGCCGCTCGCCGCGCGCGAAGGCTGGGGCGAGAAATCGGTCGAGAACCTGTTCCGCGCCATCGAGGCGCGCCGCCGCATCCCGCTCGACCGTTTTCTCTACGCGCTCGGGATTCGCCACGTCGGCCAGGCGACGGCGCGGCTCTTGGCCAAGACCTATGGCTCGCTCGAAACCTTCCTCGCGGAAATGGAGCGTGCGCGCGACCCCGAAAGCGAGGCCCGCCGCGCGCTCGAGAACATCGACGGCATCGGCCCCAAGGTCGCCGCCGCCATCGCCGATTTCTTCGCCGAGCCCCACAACGTCACAGTGGTCGCCGACCTCGCCCGCGAGGTCGCGGTCGAGGACTTCGTCGAGCCCGTGGGCGCGACGCCGCTCGCCGGCAAGACGGTCGTGTTCACCGGAACGCTGGCTTCGATGACCCGGGCCGAGGCCAAGGCCCGGGCGGAGGCCTTGGGCGCAAAGGTCGCGGGCTCGGTCTCGCGCAAGACCGACTACGTGGTGGTGGGCGCGGACGCGGGCTCGAAGGCTGAGAAGGCGCGCGCGCTCGGGGTCGCGATGCTGAGCGAGGACGAGTGGCGCGCGCTCGCCGGAATCGGCGACGGACCATGAGCCTGCGCCGCGCCCGCTTCGGCCCCGGGGTTTATTGGTCGCCGGCGGCGGGCGAGGCGCTCTTGGTCCACGCCTATCAGGGCGGCCCCTATCGGCTCGTCGACATCCACGGGCTGTGGCGGCTCGGCCGCATCGAGGGCGGCGCGGAGGCCGGCGAAAGCGTGATCTGGCTCGACCGCGAAGAGCTGCGCCGGCTCAAGACCCTGGCGGACGCGTTCTCTTTCGACTTCGAGCAGGGCTTCATCGAGATGTGCCACGCGATGACGCGCTTCGCCGAGGACCGGACGGACGAAACCTTCCGCTTCGTCGCGAATTTCTGATCTGAACGGCCGAGGGACTCGCGCCCGCTCA
>CAYYWV010000031.1:0-25205 GCA_964475385.1 uncultured Alphaproteobacteria bacterium
CCTTAAATCACCTGATCGAGCACCCGGATCGCGTGGTCGACCTCGGCCTCGGTGTTGTAGTGGACCATCGAGAGGCGGACCACGCCGCCGCGCTCGCGCAGGCCCAGCGCGTCGATCGCCCGGGCGGCGTAGAAGTCGCCGGCCCCGATGCCGACCCCGCGCTTGCCCGCCTCGGCCGCGATCTCGCCCGCGTCGCGGCCTTCGACGACGAAGGAGAAGGTCGGCACCCGGCGCGCGGGGTCGCCCGTCGGCCGCCCGATCACGCGGATGTCCTTGCGCGCGTCGAGAAAGTCCATGAAGCGCGCCGCGAGCCGGCCTTCATGGGCCGCGAAAAGGTCGAAGCAGGCCGCGAAACGCCCGTGGGTATCGGCGTTCGCGCCCGGGAAGTGATGGGCGTGCACGGCGTCGAAGTAAGCGGCGATTCCTGACAGCGAGGCCCAGAACTCGTGGTTCGGCCCTCCGGGGTTGAGCTTGAGCGGCAGGTTCTCGTCGCCGATGAAGTAGTGGTTCTGGGCCTGGGCGCGCAGAAGATGCTCGCGCTTGCCGTAGAGCATCGCGACGTGGGGTCCGTAGAGCTTGTAGAGGCTGCACAGGTAGAAATCGACATCCAGCGCGCGCACGTCCAGCGCCCGGTGGGGCGCATAGGCGACCGCATCGACGCAGGCGAGCGCGCCCGCGTCGTGGACCATGCGCACGAGCGCGGCGACGTCGTGGATTCCGCCCGTGATGTTCGAGCAGTGGGTGAAGCAGACGAGCCGCGTGCGCTCGCCCAAAAGCCGCGCGAGCGCCTCCGGCTCGAGCTCGGCGGTCTCGGGGTCGATTCGCCACTCGCGGATCACGACGCCGATCTCCTCGAGCCGCCGCCAGGCCCCGTTGTTGGCCTCGTGGTCGAGGTTGGTCACGATCACCTCGTCGCCGGGCTGGAACCAGGGCCGGATCGCGTGCGAGAGCACGTAGACGTTCATGGTCGTCGACGGTCCGATGACGATCTCGTCCGCATCGGCGTTGATCATGGCGGCCATCAGGCGCTGGCTTTCGGCCATCTTCTCGGCGGCCCGCGCCGAGGCGGGAAAGGCGCCGCCCGGCTGGACCTGGGTCTCGGTCATGTAGGCGCGCACCCGGTCGATGACCTGGCGGGGAACCAGCGTGCCGCCCGCGTTCTCGAAGAACGCCCAGTCCCCGAGCCCAGGGAACTGGCCGCGCACGAAATCGACGTCAAGGCTGACCGGACCGCTCATAACACCGTTTCCTCCCGAAATGTCTTGCGCGCGCCCAGCGGCCTATCGGCCGTTCCGCCGGCGCGCGACGACGAAGCATTCGTTGTTGAACCACAGCCCGCCGTGGCGGGCAAGGACGGCGCGCGTGGCGTCGAGATAGCCGCCCGCGCTCATCGCCTGGGTGAGGCGGCGGTCCTCGATCTGGGCGACGTAGACGGCGGCGTTCCAGGCCGCGAGCAGGGTCGAGGCGCCGATCGCGTCGCCGATCTCGTCGGGGGCGAGCTGAAGATGGAAGCGGAACTCGGCGTCGGCCGGGTCGATGATATCGAAGTCGCGCGCCTCCGCGCCGAGATGGTCGCGAAGCGCCGCGATCAGAACCTTGCGCGGGGTGCGGAACGGGTCTTCATCGGGCCAGACGGCGCGGATGATCTCCATCCCCGGATCGCGGCCCGTGGACTGAATCGCGATCATGCGGCCGCCCGGCGCAAGCGCGCGGGCGAGCGGCGCGAGCACGCGTTCGACCTTGGTCTCGGCTGCGCTCCGCGCCCGGTAAGGCTGGGAGACGATGACGAGATCGTAATCGGGGACGGGCGCGCCCGCGCGCGGGATCACCGCATCGAGCACGAAGCGCTGGTCGGCGCGATAGAGCACCAGGACCGAGGGGCGCACGTACTGGGGGTTCCCGGTCCGCGGTCCCGGCGTCGTCCGCCAGCCTTCGCGGACGAAGCCGAGCTGGGCGTCGATCTGAATCGCGAACTCGTGCGCGGTGGCTCCGTCGAGCGCGACTTCGCGCCAGTTGAGCCGGGCGCGGGCCTCGGCCCGGTTGGGAACCAGCCGCGGCGCTTCGGTGTAGTAGAGGTTGGTGACCACGAACACCGTCTGCGGGTGTTCGTGCAGGCGGTCGGCGAACTTGGCGAGGCTGATGCGCACGTCCTCGCGGCTGATCTCCTTGGCGACCACGAGAAACGGCACCGTCGGCCAGCGATGGTGCATGTCGCGCAGCACCATCGACAGCACGGTCGCATCGCCCATGCCGGCGTCGAACAGGCGCATGGCGGGCGGCCGGGGCGCGATCAGGTCGAGCTCGCGCCCGATCCGGCTCGCCGTCACCTGCTTCTCGGAGCAGGTGTTGACGAACAGAAGGTACTTTTCGCGGTTGTCGAAGAAACGGAAGGGCCGGCCGGGCGCGACGGGGGGCTTGGTCATCTTCCGCCTCGCCCGCGGCCCCGCGGTCAGGCGACTCGGCCGTGGCAGTGCTTGTACTTGCGCCCCGATCCGCACGGGCAGGGCGCGTTGCGGCCGACCTTGCCCCAGGTCGCGCTGTCGTTGGGATCGACGGCGCGGGCGCCGGCGCGGCTCCGGACCGGCCCGCGGCCCGGCGGCGGCATCGGCGCGTGGTCCTCGCCGTTGGCGCCCGGGCGGTGCTCGCGCAGGCCCCGCGGCGCCTGGGGCGCGAGCTCGGCCTCGGCGACCTCGGGCTCGGCGATCCGAATCTCGACGTGCGAGAGCACGGCGGTGACCTGCTCGCGCAGGTTGATGAGCATCGCCTCGAACAGGTTGAACGCCTCGCGCTTGTACTCATTCAGCGGATCGCGCTGGCCATAGGCGCGGAGCCCGATCCCTTGGCGCAGATGGTCGAGCGACAGGAGATGGTCCTTCCAGCTCTGGTCGAGAAGCTGGAGAAGGAGGCTCTTCTCCGCCATCCGCATGAGCTCGGGTCCGAAGCGCGCGGCCTTCTCGGCCATCTTGCGGTCCGAGGCCTCGGTGATCCGGCGCAGGATCTCCTCATCCGCGATGCCTTCCTCCTTGGCCCAGTCGGCGATCGGCAGGTCGAGGCCAAGCACCCGCAGCGCCTCGGCGTGAAGCGCGTCGATCTCCCACTGCTCGGGATAGGCCTTCTCGGGGATGAACCGCGAGACCATGTCCTCGATGACCTCGTGGCGCATGTCGGTCACGGTGGAAGACACGTCCGAGGTCCGCATCAGCTCGATCCGCTGCTCGTAGATGACCTTGCGCTGATCGTTCATCACGTCGTCGAACTTCAGCAGGTTCTTGCGGATCTCGAAGTTGCGGGCCTCGACCTTCTGCTGGGCCTTCTCGATGGCCTTGTTGATCCAGGGGTGGACGATCGCCTCGCCCTCCTTGAGGCCGAGCTTGCGCAGCATGCTGTCCATGCGCTCGGACCCGAAGATGCGCATCAGGTCGTCTTCGAGCGAGAGGAAGAACTTGGACGTGCCGGGATCGCCCTGGCGGCCCGAACGGCCGCGGAGCTGGTTGTCGATGCGCCGGCTTTCGTGGCGCTCGGTGCCGATGACGTAAAGCCCGCCCGCGGCGCGCACCTTCTCGCGCTCGGCCTCGATCTCGGCCGCGATCTTCTCGATTCGGCGCTGGCGCTCGGCCTCGTCCTCGATATCGGCGAGCTCGAGCTTGACGCGCATGTCCAGGTTGCCGCCGAGCTGGATGTCGGTGCCGCGGCCCGCCATGTTGGTGGCGATCGTGACCGCGCCGAAGCGGCCCGCTTGGGCGATGATGTAGGCCTCCTGCTCGTGGTGGCGGGCGTTGAGCACGTTGTGCTTGATCTTGCGCTTCTTGAGGCGCTCGGACAGGGCCTCCGACTTCTCGATGCTCACGGTGCCGACCAGCGTGGGTTGGCCGCGCTTCTGGCACTCCTCGATGAGCTCAACCACCGCGTTGAGCTTCTCGTCCATCGTGCGGTAGACCTCGTCGTCGAGATCCTTGCGGATGCACGGCAGGTTGGTCGGGATCTCGACCACGTCGAGCTTGTAGATGTCGGCGAACTCGGCGGCCTCGGTCGCCGCGGTGCCGGTCATGCCGGCGAGCTTGGGGTAAAGCCGGAAATAGTTCTGGAAGGTGATCGAGGCCAGGGTCTGGTTCTCGTTCTGGATCTCGACCCCTTCCTTGGCTTCGAGCGCCTGATGCAGCCCCTCCGAGTAGCGCCGGCCTTCCATCATGCGGCCGGTGAACTCGTCGATGATGATGACCTTGCCGTCCTTGACGATGTAGTCGGTGTCGCGGGCGAACAGCTTGTGCGCGCGCAGCGCCTGATTGACGTGATGGACGATCGAGACGTTCTGGATGTCGTAAAGGTTGTCCGAACGCAGAAGCCCGGCCTCGCGCAGAAGCGCCTCGATCCGCTCGGCGCCCTTCTCGGTGAGCGTGACCGTGCGCGCCTTCTCGTCCTTCTCGTAGTCGTCCTCGGCGAGCTTGGGGATCAGCTTGTCCACCTGGCGGTAGAGCTCGGAGTTCTCTTCGGTCGGGCCCGAGATGATGAGCGGCGTGCGCGCCTCGTCGATCAAGATCGAGTCGACCTCATCCACGATGGCGTAGTTGAAGGGGCGCTGAACCATGGCGTCCAGCGAGAACTTCATGTTGTCGCGCAGGTAGTCGAAGCCGAACTCGTTGTTGGTGCCATAGGTCACGTCGGCGGCGTACTGGGCGCGGCGCTCGTCGTCGGACAGCCCGTGCACGATGCAACCGACCGAGAGCCCGAGAAAGCGGTAGATCTGGCCCATCCACTCGGAGTCGCGCTTGGCCAGGTAGTCGTTGACCGTGACGACGTGGACGCCCTTGCCTTCAAGCGCGTTGAGGTAGACCGCGAGCGTCGCCACCAAGGTCTTGCCCTCGCCGGTCTTCATCTCGGCGATCATGCCGCGGTGGAGCACGATGCCGCCCATGAGCTGGACGTCGAAGTGGCGCTGCCCCAAGGTCCGCTTGGCCGCTTCGCGCACGGTCGCGAAGGCGTCGACGAGCACGTCGTCGAGGCTCTCGCCGTCGGCGAGACGGGCGCGCAACGCATCGGTCCGGGCGCGCAGCGCCTCGTCCGAAAGCGCCTCGAGCTCGGGCTCGAGGGCGTTGATCGCCTTGACCGTCTTGTCGAAGGACTTGAGAATGCGGTCGTTCGCGGTTCCGAACAGCCGCCGCGCGAGGGCGCCGATCATAATGGTTGGGTTACCTTTCAGACACACGTATCGGCGGGGCTGTATACAGTCCCGACGAATGAGAGATAAGCAACAGCGCGGGTGCTGTCAACGACGGCCCGGGGGCAGGCCGCCCGTCCGGCGCTTGTCGTCGGGGCCGGGCGCGGGCGCGTTGGGCCGGTGAGCGCCCTTTCTCCGCTGGCGCCGCCCGGTTTTCCTACGATGCCGGCCGTCGCCGGGGTCGCGCTCGCCGCCGGGGCCGCCGGCGTCCGCTATGCCGGGCGCGACGACGTGATGCTCGCCCTGCTCGCGCCGGGAACCGCGGCGGCCGGGGTCTTCACCCGCTCCAAGACCGCCGCCGCGCCGGTCGCGTGGTGCCGCCGGGCGCTCGCGCAAGGGGGCGGGTCGGCGCGCGCGGTGGTGGTGAACGCGGGCAACGCCAACGCTTTTACGGGGCGCGCCGGCGACGAGGCGGCGCGGCGCACGGCCGAGGCGGCCGCGCGCCTTGCAGGCGCGCGCGCGGAGGAGGTGTTCATAGCTTCGACCGGGGTGATCGGCGAGCCGCTCGATGATGCGCGCATCCGCGCCGCGCTCGGGCCCTTGCGCGAGCGCGCATCGCCCGATGGCTGGGAGGCCGCGGCGCGGGCGATCATGACCACCGACACCTTTCCCAAGGGCGCGGCCCGGACCGCCGAGATCGACGGGGAGACCGTCACGCTCGCCGGCATCGCCAAGGGCTCGGGCATGATCGCGCCCGATATGGCGACCATGCTCGCCTTCGTCTTCACCGATGCGGCGATCCCGGCGGCCGCGCTTCAGCCCATGCTGGTCCGGGCGAACGCGCAGAGCTTCAACTGCATCACGGTCGACGGCGATACCTCGACCTCGGACACGCTGATGCTGTTCGCGACCGGCCGGGGGCCGCGCCACGGTCCGGTCGAAGACCCGCGCGACCGCCGGCTCGCGGGTTTCCGGCGGGCGCTCGAAGAGCTGCTCGTCGATCTCGCCTGTCAGGTGGTGCGCGACGGCGAAGGGGCGCAGAAGTTCGTCACCGTCACCGTGACCGGGGCGGCGAGCCCGGCGGCGGCGCGGCGGATCGCGCTCGCGATCGCGAACTCGCCGCTGGTCAAGACCGCGATCGCCGGCTCCGACCCCAACTGGGGGCGGATCGTCATGGCCGTCGGCAAGGCGGGCGAGCGCGCCGACCGCGACCGGCTGATGATCCGCATCGGCGGCGTCACGGTGGCCGAGAACGGCGCGGTCCATCCCGCCTATTGCGAGGAAGACGCGGCCCGCCACATGCGCGGCCGCGAGATCGACATCGCCGTCGACGTCGGCGTGGGCCGGGGCCGGGCGCGGGTGTGGACCTGCGACCTCACCCACGGCTACATCGACATCAACGCCGACTACCGGTCGTGAGTCGCCGGCCGTGAGCGCCTCCGCCACTAAGCCCCGCGCGGCCCGGCCGATCGTGCTCGTCGCGGCGGTCGCGCTGATCGACGCCGACGGCCGCGTGCTGCTCGCCCGGCGGCCCGAAGGCAAGGCGATGGCCGGGCTGTGGGAGTTCCCGGGCGGCAAGGTCGAGCCCGGCGAAACGCCCGAGGCGGCGCTGATCCGCGAGCTCGACGAGGAGCTCGGCATCGACGTCTCGGCCAACTGCCTCGCGCCCTTCACCTTCGCCTCGCACGGTTACGAGGACTTCCACCTCCTCATGCCGCTCTATGTGTGCCGGGTCTGGTCGGGCAGGCTTGCGCCGCGCGAAGGCCAGCAGACCGCTTGGGTCCGGCCCGAGCGCCTCGCCGATTACCCGATGCCGCCTGCGGATACGCCGCTTGTCGCCATGCTCCGCGACCTGCTGTAGGCGGTTTACCGCCGGCCCTCTGGCTTGTCGGACGGGTCCGCCGCGCCCAGCGCCTCGGCGAGGCGCGCGGCCGCGCTGCCGGGCCGGAGCGGCCGCGGCTGGCTCGGGTGCGGCGCCCAACCGGTGAGGTAGACGATCTCGAAGGTCGCGGGCACCCGCCCGTCTGCGTCCGCGAAACGCTCGGCGTAGATCGCGGCGGCGCGGGCGAGCGTTTCGCGCCGCGACGGCGTCCGCCGGCGCTCGGCGAGGGCGTTGCTTTCGCCCATGCCGCGGAGGTCGCGCATGAGCGCGAGCGCGTCCGGGTAGCTCACCGCGATCCGGTCGCGGTCGGCCATGGGCAGCGCGAAGCCCGCCCGTTGCAACAGCGCGCCGGCGTCGCGCACGTCGACGAAGGGCGAGATGCGCGGGCTCATGCCGCCTTCGACCGCGATCTCGGCGGCGGCGAGCGATTCGCGCAGCTCCTGAAGGGTGCCGGCGCCGAACAGGGCGGCGAGGAACAGCCCGTCCGCCCGCAGGCTCCGGCGGATCTGGACCAGGGCGCCCGGCAGGTCGTTGGTCCAGTGCAGGCTCAACAGGCTGAGGGCGAGATCGAAGGCGCCGTCGGCGAAGGGCAGCGCTTCTTCGTCGGCGACGACGCGAAGCCCGCTTGCGCGGCGAATCATGGCGAACGAGGGATCGGCCTGGACCAGCCGCGCGATCCCGAAACGTCCGCCGAGCGCCTCGGCAAGCAGCCCCGTGCGCGCCCCGAGATCGAGCGCGAGCGGGAACCTGCGGCGCACGTCGCCGAGCCGCTCGACGAGCCGCGCCGCGACCTCGCGGAACAGGAAGTCGTGGGCGGCGAAGCCGGCGGCGGCGCGGTCGCGCCTCAGACGCAGAGCGGCGCGGTCGAAGACGGTTACGGGATCGGCCATGCCCCACTATGCCCCGCCCGGTCTGCGCGCGGAAGGGGAAGGCTTGAGCCGAACGCGGGCGCGCGGCCATACTGGGCCATGCTCGAGCAAGTGTCCGCAAGGGGAAGGGGCGCGGCGCTCGCGCGAAGGCTCGCGGCGGGCGCGCTCGATGCGCTTCTGCCCCCGCGCTGCCTCGCCTGCGCGGCGCCGGTCGACGCGCCCCACAGGCTTTGCGGGCGCTGCTGGGCGGAGGCCGACTTCATCGTTCCGCCGTTGTGCGCGGTTTGCGGCCTGCCCTTCGATATCGACCCGGGCGAGGAGGCGCTGTGCGGGTCTTGCGCGGCGCTCCGGCCCGACTTCGACCGGGCGCGGGCGGCGCTCCGCTACGGGGGCGTGGCGCGGACCCTGGCGCTGAGGTTCAAGCACGCCGACCGCACCGACCTTGCGCCGGCGCTTTCCCGCTGGATGGTCGGGGCCGGCCGCGCGCTTTTGACCGAGGCCGACGTGATCGCGCCGGTGCCGCTCCACCGGCTGCGATTGTTCGCGCGGCGCTACAACCAGGCGGCGGTCCTGGCGGCGGCGGTCGCGCGGCTCTCGGAGCGGCCGTTCGCGCCCGACCTTTTGCGCCGCACCCGCCGCACCCCCAGCCAGGCCGGACTGTCGCGCAGCGCGCGGATCAGGAACCAGCGGGGCGCGTTCGCCGTCCGCTCCCGCTACGCCGGGCGCATTCGGGGCGCGCGCGTGGTTCTGATCGACGACGTGATGACCACCGGGGCGACCGCCGGGGCCTGCGCGCGGGCGCTCAGGCGGGCGGGGGCGGCGCGCATCGACGTGCTCACGCTCGCCCGGGTGGTCGCGGGCGCGGGATGAACTATTATTTCTTCCGATTTTCCGTCCCGGCGGCTCGGTTCGCCGACCAATCGGGAGACCAGAGACCGGGAAAAACCGACGAGGTTCCGCCGTGGCCAAGATCGAGATATATTCAACCTTGTTCTGCCCTTTTTGCGCGGCCGCGAAGCGGCTTTTGACGCGGAAAGGGGTGGCGTTCGTCGAGCACGACGTCACGTTCCGGCCCGAGCTGCGCCGGGCGATGGCCGAGCGCGCCGGCGGCGACCGCAAAGTGCCGCAGATCTTCGTCGACGGCGTGCATGTCGGGAACTGCGACCGGCTTTACGCCCTCGACGCCGAGGGCCGGCTTGACGCGATTTTGGGGAGGGGCTGATGACGGATCGTTTCACGGCCGCCTGCGTGCAGGTCACCGCGGGCGAAGACATGGAGGCCAACATCCGCGCCGCCTCCGATCTCGCGCGCCGGGCGCGCGACGCGGGCGCGGACTTCATCGCGCTGCCCGAGAACGTCGCGCTCATGTCGCCCGACCCGAAGACGGTGCGCGCCCACGCCCTGCCTCGCGACGAGAACCCGGCGGTCGCCGCCTTTTCCGCGCTCGCGCGCGAGACCGGGGCCTGGCTGCTCGCGGGATCGCTGCCGGTGCGCTCGCCCGACGGCCGGGTCGCCAACTGCTCGGTCCTTTACGACCCCGAAGGGGCCGTGGTCGCGAGCTACGACAAGATCCACATGTTCGACGTCGACCTGCCGAGCGGCGAAAGCTATCGCGAATCGCGGACCTTCCAACCCGGCGAGGAGGCGGTGCTCGCGGCGCTTCCCTGGGGCGTGGTCGGGCTTACGGTCTGCTACGATCTGCGCTTTCCGCATCTCTACCGGGCGCTCGCCCAGGCGGGGGCCGACTTTCTCACCATTCCGGCCGCCTTCACCAAGGTGACCGGCGAGGCGCACTGGCACGTCCTTCAGCGCGCCCGGGCGATCGAGAACGGCTGCTTCGTGATCGCGCCCTGCCAGTGCGGGCTGCATTACGGCGACCGGCGGACCTTCGGGCATTCGCTGATCATCGACCCCTGGGGCGTGGTGCTCGCCGACGGCGGCGAGGAGCCGGGGTTCGTGACCGCCGAGATCGACCCCGCCCGCATCGCCGAGGTCCGGGCCATGATCCCGAGCCTCAGACACGACCGGCCGTTCAAGACGCCGACGGGTCCGCAACCGCGCATATCCGCTGTATCTTAGCGCGGCGCGGGGCGGCGACCTCGACCTCCTCGAAGGCGACCGTGCGAAGCCGCCCCTCGATCCGCCTGGCGAGCTCGCCCGGCCGCAGCAGGTGATCGGGGTTGCGGGGCCGGCCGAAGCGTTCGTTGCCCTGCGCGAAGGTCTCGTAGATCAGCACCCCGCCGGGGGCGAGCGCCGCGATCAGGGCCGGGAACAGGGGCCGGTGGAGGTAGTTGGTCACCACCACGCCGCCGAAGGCGCGGGCGGGCGGCCGCCAGCCGCCGGGCGCTTCGAGATCGGCCTCGATGCGGGTGAGCCGTCCGCTCTCGTCGTCGGCGTCGAGCTGGGAGAGGTCGCGGTCGACCGCGGTCACGGGATGGCCGCGGGCGAGGAACAGACGCACATGCCGCCCCGGGCCGCAGGCGAGGTCGAGCACCGGCGCGCCCGCCGGCACCAGGGGCGCGAAGCGCTCGACCCAGGGCGACGGCGCAAGGGCGCGATGGCGTTCCGCGGCGAGAGCGGCGCGGCGGGCATGGGCTTCGGGCCGACGTTCGGATGCCATTTTGCGGCGATGCTGTGGTAAATGTCGAATTTATGGTAACTTAATGTAAACGGAACGGGCAGCTCCTGCGATGATCGTTTTCGACCTCAAATGCGCCCACGGCCACGTCTTCGAGGCGTGGTTCCGCGACAGCGCGACCTATGACGCGCAGGCCCGCGCGGGCGAGGTGGTCTGCCCGGTCTGCGGCGACACCCGGATCGCCAAGGCGCCGATGGCGCCCCAGGTCGCGCGCCGCGGCGACGAGGCGCCCCTGGCCCGCGAGGCCGCGCCGCCGCCGGTCGCCGAGGCCATGCGGCGGCTGCGCGCGCTGCGGGCGCATATCGAGAAGACCTTCGACAACGTGGGCGACCGGTTCCCCGAGGAGGCGCGCAAGATCCATTACGGCGAGGCCGAACGCCGCGACATTTACGGCGAGGCGACCCTTGAGGAAGCCCGCGCGCTCGACGAGGAGGGCATCGCCTTCGGCATCCTGCCCCGGCTGCCGCGCCACGACGCCTGAATCAGGGATCAGGGATCGGGCGTCAGGGCGCGGGTTTCTCGCCCATCGCCATGTAGTTGACCGAAACGTCGTCGGCGAGCGACCAGGCGTCGGCGAACGGGTTGTAGCGAACGCCCGCAAGCTCGACGATCTTGACCCCGCCGCGCCGCAGGCGCGCGGCGAGCTCGCTCGGACGCACGAACTTGCGCCAGTCGTGGGTGCCGCGCGGGAGCCAGCGCAAGAGATACTCGGCGCCGACGATGGCGAGCGCGAAGCTCTGCGGCGTGCGGTTGAGGGTGGCGACGAACATCGCGCCCCCCGGCTTCACCAGCGCGCAGCAGGCGGCGAGGAAGGCGTCGAGGTCGGCGACGTGCTCGACGACCTCCATGGCCATCACCACGTCGAAACGTTCGCCGGCGCGGGCCAGCGCCTCGACGTCGGCGTGGCGGTAGTCGATGGCGAGCCCGCCCGCCGCGGCGTGGGCGGCGGCGACGCGGATGTTCTCGGCCGCGGCGTCGATCCCCGTGACCCGCGCGCCGAGCCTGGCCATCGGCTCGGACAACAGCCCCGCCCCGCAGCCGACGTCGATCAGCGTGAGTCCGGCGAGCGGCGCGTCGCCGTCCGCATCGCGGCCGAGCCGGGCGGCGAGGCGGTCGCGGACGAAGCGGATGCGGACCGGGTTCAACCGGTGCAGCGCCCGCATCGGGCCGTCGGCGCGCCACCAGCGCTCGGCGAGCGCCTCGAAGCGCGCGATCTCGTCGGCGTCGACGGTGCGGGCGGCGCCGGGGTCGGCAGGGGGCATGGCGGGTTTCCTTCGAACGCGGGCGAAGACCGGGCTCAAGGCGTCATTTGACGCGTGCGCGCAAACTTTGTATACGCGCGCTGTTCGCGCGGCAACTGCGCAATCGTCCCGCCCAGCGCGTCGGTCTTTGGCGCCTTGAGCGGGCGGGAGCCCCCGAAGATGGCCCGAATCGTACAGAAATACGGTGGCACCTCCGTGGCCGACCTCGACCGCATCCGCCATGTGGCGCAGCGGGTCAAGGCGGCGGTGGACCGCGGCGACGAGGTCGCGGTGGTTCTTTCGGCCATGGCCGGTGTGACCGACCGGCTCGCCGGCTGGGTGGCCGAGATCGCGCCCGTGCACGATGCGCGCGAGTACGACGCCGTGGTCGCGACCGGCGAGCAGGTGACCTGCGGGCTGCTCGCGCTCGCCCTGCAGGAGCTCGGCGTCTCCGCGCGGTCCTGGCTCGGCTGGCAGGTTCCGATCCATACCGACGACAGCCATGGCAAGGCGAGCATCTCCGAGATCGAGACCGGCGCGTTGATCGAACGCCTCGCCGCCGGCCAGGTCGCGGTGGTCGCCGGCTTTCAGGGGGTCGGGCCGGACGGCCGCATCACCACCCTGGGCCGCGGCGGGTCCGACACCTCGGCGGTGGCGCTCGCCGCCGCGCTTGGGGCCGAGCGCTGCGACATCTTCACCGACGTCGATGGGGTGTATACCGCCGATCCCCGCATCGTGGCCGCGGCCCGCAAGCTTGACAAGATCACCTATGAGGAGATGCTCGAGCTGGCGTCCCAGGGCGCCAAGGTGCTCCAGACCCGCGCCGTCGCGCTCGCCATGGCCCGCCAGGTGCGCGTTCAAGTGCTTTCGAGCTTCAACCACTCCCCCGGAACCCTGGTCGTTGACGAGGACGAGATCGTGGAAAAGCAACGGGTAAGCGGAATCGCCTACAGCCGCGACGACGCCAAGATCACCTTGGTCGGCGTTCCCGACCGGCCCGGCGTGGCCGCCGCCATCTTCGGGCCGCTCGCCGAGGCCAACATCAACGTCGACATGATCGTCCAGAATGTCGCCGCCGACGGCTCGCTCACCGATCTCACCTTCACCGTCGCCAAGGCCGATCTCGACCGCGCGCTCGCGGTGATCGAGGCCGCTCGCGCCGACCTCGGGTTCGAGACCCTGGTTCCCGACCGCAACGTGGCCAAGGTCTCGGTGATCGGCGTCGGCATGCGCAGCCACGCCGGCGTCGCCAGCCAGATGTTCGCGACCCTCGCCGAGAAGGGCATCAACATCCAGGTGATCTCGACCTCGGAGATCAAGATCAGCGTGCTGATCGCCGACGAGTACGTCGAGCTTGCGTTGCGCGCGCTGCATACCGCCTACGGACTGGACGCCCAGTAGACATGGACCAGGCGATGGACCGGATCGAGGCCCGCCGTCGTCTGGACGCGCTGTGGGCGCGCGGCTGCGCCTTTCTCGGCACCGAGCTCGCGATCATGGGCGGGGCCATGTCCTGGGTCTCCGAGCACAACCTGGTCGCGGCGACCTCGAACGCGGGCGGCTTCGGCGTGATCGCCTGCGGGTCGATGTCGCCCGCTGAGCTCGACGGCGAGATCGCGGCGACCTCTGCGCTCACCGACCGGCCCTTCGGCGTCAACCTGATCGTCATGCACCCCGCGCTCGATGCGCTGGTCGATGTCTGCCTCCGCCACGGCGTCGGCCATGTGGTGCTCGCCGGCGGCGTGCCGCGCGGCAAGACGATCGCCAAGCTCAAGGACGGCGGGGCGCGGGTGCTCGCCTTCGCCGCCACCGTCAGCCTTGCGCGTCGCCTGCTTCGGCTCGGCGTCGATGCGCTGGTCATCGAGGGCATGGAGGCGGGCGGCCACATCGGGCGGGTGTCGACCGGCGTGCTCGCCCAGGAGATTCTGCCCGAGGTGCGCGAAGCGCCGATCTTCGTGGCCGGCGGGATCGGCCGCGGCGAAGCGATCGTGAGCTACCTTCAGATGGGGGCCGCCGGCTGCCAGATCGGCACCCGGCTCGTCTGCGCCACCGAATCGATCGCGCATCCCGCCTTCAAGAACGCGATCATCCGCGCCCAGGCCCGCGACGCCCAGCCCTCGGTGCAGGTCGACCCGAATTTTCCGGTGATCCCGGTCCGCGCGCTCGCCAACCGGGCGACCCAGCGCTTCGTCGAGACCCAGCACGAGATCATCGCCCGCTTTCGCGCCGGCGAGCTCGAGCAAAAAGAGGCCCAGCTCGCGATCGAGCATTTCTGGGCCGGCGCGCTGCGTCGGGCGGTGATCGAGGGCGACGTGGAAAACGGTTCGCTCATGGCGGGCCAAAGCGTGGGCATGGTCACGCGCGAGCAACCGGTCGCCGAGATCCTCGCCGAGCTGGTCGATCAGGCCCTCGGCTGTCTCGGCGGCGAGCGCGAGGAGAGGGCGGCCCAGTGACGGCGCAGGTCGCGGGCCGCGGCCCGCGGGCCCTCCTGCGCCGGCTCCACGAGGTCATGGCGGCCCCGAGCTCGGCTCAGGCGCGGCTCGACAAGGTCGTCCGTCTGGTCGCCGCCAACATGGTCGCCGAGGTCTGCTCGGTCTACCTCATGCGCGCGGGCCAGGTGCTCGAGCTGTTCGCCACCGAAGGGCTCAACCCCGAGGCGGTGCACCGCACCCGGCTTCGCGTCGGCGAGGGCCTGGTCGGCCGCATCGCCGCTTACGCCAGGCCCCTCAACCTGTCCGACGCCCAGGCCCATCCCGATTTCGCCTACCGCCCCGAGACCGGCGAGGAGGCCTACCACTCGCTGCTCGGGGTGCCGATTCTGCGCGCGGGCCGGGTGATCGGCGTGCTCGTGGTCCAGAACCGGACCCGCCGCCAGTACGACGACGAGGAGGTCGAAGCGCTCCAGACCATCGCGATGGTGCTTTCCGAGCTCGTCGGCTCGGGCGACCTGATCCCGCCCGACGAGCTCCACGAACCCGGCGGCAATGCGACCATCGCCCGGCGGATCGAAGGGATGAAGCTCGCCAACGGGCTCGCCATCGGCGCCGCCGTCCTTCACCAGCCCCAGGTGGTGATCGAACGGGTGGTCGCCGACGATCCGGCTTACGAACGCGAGCGGTTGGGCCGTGCGGTGGCGGCGCTGCGCCGTTCGGTCGACCGTATGATCGCGGCCCAGGGCGACGGCGGAGGCGCGCCGCTCGACGTGCTCGAGACCTACCGCATGTTCGCCGAGGACCAGGGGTGGTTGCGCCGCATCGACGAGGCGATCGGGACCGGGCTCACCGCCGAGGCGGCGGTTCTGCGCGTCCAAGAAGACACCCGGGCGCGAATGAGCCAGGCCGCCGATTCCTACCTGCGCGAGCGCTTGCTCGATCTCGACGATCTCGCCGGGCGTCTGCTCGCCCATCTCTCGGGCCGGCCGCCGCGTCCGCCCGACGAGGCCCTGCCCGAGGCCTTCGTGGTCATCGCGCGTTCGATGGGGCCGGCCGACCTTCTCGAGTACCCGCGCGACCGTCTCAGGGGCGCAGTGCTCGAAGAAGGCTCGCCCACCGCCCATGTCGCGATCGTCGCCCGCGCCCTCGACATTCCGTTGCTCGGCCAGGCCCGCGGCGCGCTCGGCGAGATCGACGCCGGCGACACCGTGATCGTCGACGGCGAGGCCGAATGCGTCTATGTCCGGCCGAGCGAGGATGCGATCGCCGCCTTCGAGGACAGCCTGCGGCTTCGCGCCGCCCGCCGCGCGGTCTACGCCGCGGTGCGCGACGCCCCTGCGATCACCCGCGACGGCCAGCGGGTTCTTCTCAACATCAACGCAGGAATTCCCATCGACATGGTCGATCCCGCCGAGGTCGGGGCCGACGGGGTCGGGCTCTACCGCACCGAGCTGCCTTTCATGCTGGGGGCGGGGATTCCCGACAGCCGCGCCCAGGCCGACCATTATCGCCGTGTCCTGGCGCGCGCGGGCGGCCGCGAGGTGGTGTTCCGCACCTTCGACATCGGCGGCGACAAGCGGGTGCCCGGCTTCGAGCACGGCGAGGAGCGCAACCCGGCGCTGGGGTGGCGGTCGCTCAGGCTCGCGCTCGACCGGCCGATGCTGTTGCGCCAGCAGCTCCGAGCGCTTTTGCGCGCGGCGGCGGGGCGGCGGCTCAACATCATGTTCCCGATGGTCACCGAGGTCGCCGAGTTCGACGCCGCCCGCGCCATCCTCGAGCGCGAGCGCGCCCGCGCCGAGGCCCGCGACGAACCGCAGCCGAGCGCGGTCCGGGTCGGCGCTATGATCGAGGTGCCTCATCTTCTTTGGCAGCTTCCCGCCCTTCTCGAGCGGGTGGACTTCCTGTCGGTCGGCAGCAACGACCTCACCCAGTTCGTCTTCGCGAGCGGGCGAACGGACCCCCGCCTGGTCGGGCGGTACGATCCCCTCTCGCCGGGGATGCTCGCTCTTTTGCGCGATCTCGTCGCGCGCTGCGCCGAGGCGCGGGTGCCTTTGTCGCTGTGCGGCGAGATGGCGGGCCGGCCCTTAGAGGCGATGGCGCTGATCGGGGTAGGCTTGCGCGCGCTTTCGCTTTCGCCGTCGGCGGTGGGTTCGGTCAAGACCATGGTCCGCAGCTTGGACGCCGCCGCGCTCAGCGCTTATATGGCGACCCTCTATGATTTGCCTGACCACAGTTTGCGTGATAGATTTCGCAATTACGCCAAAGATCACGGCGTTTTCATCTAGCAGCCTGCTGGGCGACCCGGTAAGGTGTCGACCGTTCGGCGTCCGGGCCCTTTCGGGCGTGCGAACGTTCTGGAGGAGACGTGTGGCGTCAATATTGCGCGCCCGGAGCTGCGCCCTTCCGGCGCGGAAGATGACCGGTCATGGCCTACCCGCGCCATCATCAGGTTGAGCCGGGGGGCGGCCGGACCCCGCACCTGCGCGAGGTCGACGCGCAGGCGCGTGGCGTCGCCGACGAGCTGGTCCGGGCCCGGCTCGCGCTCGGCTACGATCTCGAGCAGGTCGCCGAGATCCTGCGCATCCGCTACGATCATCTGCGCGCGATCGAGGAGGGGCGCTTCAACGACCTGCCGGGGCCGACTTATGTGATCGGCTTTCTGCGCAGCTACGCCCGCTTCCTCGGTCTCGACGCCGAGGATCTGGTCGCCCGCTTCAAGGCCGAGACCGCTGATTTCGCGGCCCAGCAGAAGCTCGACTTCCCGTCGCCGATCGACGAGGGACGGCTGCCGACGGGCCGCATGCTTCTGGTCGCTTTGGCGCTCGCGGGAGCGGCCTACGGCGGCTGGTACTATGTGAACAACGTCGACCGGCTGCGCAATCCGCAGGTGCCCGAGGTTCCGGCCGAGATCGTCGAACAGGCTGGCCTCGCCAAGCCCGAGACCGCACCGCCGGCGCCCGCCGCGCCGGCGGCCGGAGCGAGCGAGGCGGAAGCTCCGTCTGCATCCGCGCCCACGCCCGCGCCTGCGGCGGAGGCGGAGGCCCCGGCCGCGCCGACCGCCGAATCCGCCCCATCGCCGGCTCCGGCGTTGGAGACGCGCCCGGCGGCGACCGTCGCCGCCGCGCCGTCCGCGCCCGCGCAGGAGCAGGCCGCCGCGCCGCCTGCGCCTTCGTCTGAGCCGGCCCCCGCGCCTGTGGCCGAGGCTGCGCCGGAAACGCCGCCGCCGGCGACCGACGAGGCCGCGCCGACGACGGCGACCGGTCCGGCGCTTGCGCCCGCGCCGTCTGCGCCCGAAACCGATGGCGGGACCGGCATCGAAAGCCGCCGCGTCGAACCCCACGCCCGAGGCCGCGCCGAGACCGCTCCGGTGCCAGCGCCGCGCGCGGCCGCTGCGGCGTTGCCCGCGGTGCCGCCGCCGGCCGAGGCCATGTCCGGCTATGTCCCGCGGGTGTTCGGCCGCGCCAATGTGGACGCCCGGATTCGGCTGCGCGCCTCGCAAGAGGCCTGGGTCCAGATTACCGGCACCGACAACGAGTTGGTTCTGACCCGGATTCTGCGCCCCGGCGATGTCTATCTGGTGCCCAACAAGCCCGGGCTGACCCTGATGACGGGCAACGCCGGGGGGATCGAGATCACGGTCGACGGCAAGTCGGTCGGGCCGCTCGGCCCGGTGGGCGCGGTCCGCCGCGACGTCGCTCTCGATCCCGACAAGCTGCTCGCCGGCCGCCCCTGACGGGACCCGCTCCGGGCGGGCGGCTTTACAGGCCCCGGGGGCTGGGCTATCAGTGAACCGCAGCGGACAGCCCCGCCACAATCGAACGAGCGCCTCATGAGCGTGCGACCTTACCGCGAGATCGAGCGCCGCCGGTGCCGCCAGATCCACGTCGGCGACGTGGCGGTGGGCGGCGACGCGCCGATCAGCGTCCAGTCGATGACCAACACGCCGACCGCCGACGTCGCGGCGACGGTGCGCCAGATCCGTGCGCTTGAAGCGGCGGGCGCCGACATCGTGCGCGTGTCTTGTCCAGACGAGGACTCGACCCGGGCGCTCGCCGCGATCGTTCGCGAATCCCGGGCGCCGATCGTCGCCGACATCCATTTCCACTACAAGCGCGCGATCGAGGCGGCCAAGGCGGGCGCGGCGTGCTTGCGCATCAACCCGGGCAACATCGGGTCTGCGGCGCGGGTGCGCGAGGTGATCGCCGCCGCCCGCGACTACGGCTGCGCGATCCGGATCGGGGTCAACGCCGGCTCGCTCGAACGCGACCTTCTTGAGAAGTACGGCGAGCCCTGCCCCGAGGCGATGGTCGAAAGCGCGCTCAACCACGTCCGCATTCTCGAGGACAACGACTTCTTCGAGATCAAGATCAGCGCCAAGGCATCCGACGTGTTTCTCGCGGTCGCCGCTTATCAGGGCCTGGCCGAGGCGTGCGACTATCCGTTGCACATCGGGATCACCGAGGCCGGGGGGCGCATGGGCGGCACGGTCAAGTCGGCGGTCGGGCTCGGCATGCTGCTTTGGTCGGGGATCGGCGATACCTTGCGGGTCTCGCTTTCGGCCGACCCGGTCGAGGAGGTGCGCGTCGGCTTCGAGCTTTTGAAGACGCTCGGCCTGCGCCACCGCGGGGTCAACGTGATCTCGTGCCCGTCCTGCGCGCGCCAGTGCTTCGACGTGATCGGCACGGTCGCCGCGCTCGAGGAGCGGCTTTCGCACGTCAGCACGCCGATGACGCTGTCGGTGATCGGCTGCGTCGTCAACGGCCCCGGCGAGGCCCGCGAGACCGACATCGGCCTGACCGGCGGCGGCAAGGGAAGCCATCTCGTCTACCGCGATGGCGAACCCGACCACAAGGTCGACAGCGCCGCGCTCGTCGATCATCTGGTTGCGCTGGTCGAGAAGAGGGCGGCCGAGATCGAGGCCGCCGAGGCCGCGCGCAAAGCGCGCGACGGGGACGGCCGTGCCGACGGCCGGCCTGCGCCCGCAGTCAAGGCCGCCCGCGTTTCCTAGAACAAGGTTTCGGAGTTCCCCTTGGCGACGCTTCAGCCGGTTCGCGGCACCCACGACATTCTGCCCGCCGAAGCGCGGCGTCATCGCCGGGTCGTCGAGACCTTTCGCGAGATCGCCGAGCGTTACGGGTTCGGCGAGATCGCGACCCCGATCTTCGAGTTCACCGAGGTCTTCCGACGCACCCTCGGCGAGACCTCCGACGTGGTCACCAAGGAGATGTACACCTTCGAGGACCGCGGCGGGGCCGAGCTGACCTTAAGGCCCGAGTACACCGCGGGCGTCGCGCGGGCCTTCATCTCGGGCGGGCTCGCCAAGGATCTGCCGCTCAAGGTCTACTGCCACGGGCCGATGTTCCGCTACGAACGGCCCCAGAAGGGCCGGTTGCGCCAGTTCCATCAGATCGACGTCGAGATCCTGGGCGTCGCCGAGCCGCTCGCGGACGTGGAGGTCATCGCGCTCGGGGCCGATATTCTCGCCGCCCTCGGGGTGGCGGACGACGTGACGCTCGAGCTCAACACGCTCGGCGACCGCGAAAGCCGGGCCGCCTACCGCGAGGCGCTGGTCGCGTACTTCGGCCGCTACCGCGACGAGCTGTCCGAGGACAGCCGGCTCAGGCTCGAACGCAACCCGCTGCGCATCCTCGATTCGAAGGACGAAGGCGACCGTCGCCTGATCGCGGACGCGCCCGAGATCGGCGATTACCTCAACCCCGAATCGGCGGCCTTCTTCGAGGCGGTGCAGAACGGGCTCAGCCGACTCGGCGTCGCCTTCCGCATCAACCCGCGTCTGGTCCGCGGGCTCGACTACTACACGCACACCGCCTTCGAGTTCATAACCGAGACCTTGGGCGCCCAAGGCGCGGTGATCGCGGGCGGGCGCTACGACGGGCTGATCGAAACCATGGGCGGGCCGCCCACGCCGGGCATCGGCTGGGCCGGCGGAATCGAGCGGCTCGCGATGATGATCGACGAACCGCCGCCTGCGCGTCGTCTTCTCGCCGTGGTTCCGGTCGCGGCGGCCGATCAGGACGCGGCGATCGCGCTCACCTGGCGGCTGCGCCGGGCCGGCTTCGCCGTCGATCTCGGCTACCGGGGCAATGTGTCGCGCCGACTCAAGCGGGCGAACAAGATCGGCGCCGTCGCCGCCCTTCTTCTCGGCGAGGACGAGCGGCGGCGCGGCGCGGTGACGCTTCGCGATCTCGAGACGGGCGAGCAGGCAGAGATCCCGCTGACGGAACTCGAGGACCGGCTCGCCCGGTACCGTTAGGGCGCGGCGGCCATGCCGGGCCAGGGCGCGCCCGTTCCCGATCTGGTCGCGGTCGGCGCCAATCACCGCTCGGCGCCGCTGCCGTTGCGCGAGCGCTTGTTTGTCGAGCCCCTCGCGGTGGCCGAGGCGCTCGCCGATCTTCGCGCCGCCGGGCTCGACCAGGCGGTCCTGGTCTCGACCTGCGATCGGGTCGAGGTCCACACCATTCACGGCGACCCGGCCGCCGCCCGGGACGCGGTGCTCGGCGTGCTCGCCGCCCGCGCGGGCCTCGATTCGGAGACCGTGCGCGAGGGCTTCTATACGCTCGCCGGGACCGAGGCCGTGCGCCAGCTCTTCGCCGTCGCCGCCTCGCTCGACAGCCATGTGATCGGCGAGCCGCAGGTGCTCGGCCAGCTCAAGGAAAGCCATCGCATCGCGCGCGCCGCCGGCATGGTGGGCGGCGCGCTCGAAGAGCTGTTGCAGACCGCCTATCGGGTCGCCAAGCGGGTCCGCAGCGAGACCGGGATCGGCGAGGGCGTGGTCTCGATCGCGACCGCCGCGGTCGAGGTCGCGCGCGACATCCACGGCGGGCTCGGCGAGCGCAGCGGGCTCGTCGTCGGCATCGGCGACATGGGCGAGATGGTCGCCCGCCAGCTCCGGCAAGCGGGGCTCAGCCGGCTCGCGGTCGCCCATCGCTCGGCGGGCCGGGCCGAGGCGCTCGCGCATCGGCTCGAGGCCAACGTCGTCGCCTTCGACCGCCTCGACGAGGCCGTGGCCGCGGCGGACGTAGTGATCACGAGCCTCGGGCTCGGCCGCTATACGGTGACCGTTGCGGGCGCGCGCGCGGCGCTCAAGGGGCGGCGCTACCGCCCGCTGTTCGTGATCGACCTCGCGGTGCCGCCCGACGTCGAGCCCGGCGTGGGCGACATCGACGGCGCTTTCGTTTATGACATGGCCGATCTCGAAGGCGTAACCCGGGCCGGGCTGGCGGGCCGCGAAAAGGCGGCCAAGGCGGCCTGGGCGGTGGTCGACGCCGAGCTCGACCGCTACCTGCGCCTGCGCTCCATGCGCCAGGCGACGCCCGCGGTGGTGGCGCTGCGGCGGCGTTTCGAGGCCGCGCGCGAACGCGTGCTCGCCGAGGTCGACGGCCAGGATGCGGCCTATGCGACGCGGCTCTTGATCAACCGCCTGCTTCACGATCCGAGCACGGCGCTGCGCGAGCTCGCCGCCGAGGAGGACGGGGCCGGGCGCGCGGAAGCGGCCGAGGCCCTGCTGCGCCGCCTGTTCCGGCTCGACGCCGCCGACGAGACCGCCGAGCCCCACCCGAACGACGAGGACGAGCCCAAGTGACGCTTGATGACAAGCTCGACCATCTGATCGACCGCCACGCCGAGCTCGCCCGGCGCATGGCCGCGCCCGAGGCGGCGGGCGGCGAGGCTTACGCCAAGCTCGCCAAGGAGTACGCCGAGCTCGGCCCGGTGGTCGAAGCGATCGAGGCCATGCGCAAGGCGCGCGACGAGATCGCCGAGCTCGACGAGATGATCGCGACCGAGCCCGATCCCGAGCTGCGCCGACTCGCCGAGGACGAGCGTCAAACGCTCGCCGCCCGGCTGCCCGAGCTCGAACGCAGGGTCAAGATCCTGCTGCTCCCCCGCGACGAGGCCGACGCCCGCAACGTGATCCTCGAGGTCCGCGCCGGCACCGGGGGCGAGGAGGCGGCCCTGTTCGCGGCCGACCTGTTGCGCATGTACCAGCGCTACGCCGAGGCCCACGGCTGGCGGTTCGAGCTGATGAGCGCGTCCGAGACCGGGCTCGGCGGGATCAAGGAGGCGGTGGCCTCGATCTCGGGGCGCGACGTGTACTCGCGGCTCAAGTTCGAATCGGGGGTGCATCGGGTGCAAAGGGTGCCCGAGACCGAGGCCGGCGGACGCATTCACACTTCGGCCGCCACCGTCGCCGTGCTCCCCGAGGCCGAGGAGATCGACGTCGCGATCGACGAGAAAGACCTGCGCATCGACGTCTTCCGGGCGAGCGGGCCGGGCGGACAGTCGGTCAACACAACCGACAGCGCGGTCCGCATCACCCATATTCCGACCGGGATCGTGGTCACCCAGCAGGACGAGAAGTCCCAGCACAAGAACCGGGCCAAGGCGATGCGGGTGCTGCGCGCCCGCCTCTACGAGCACGAGCGCGCGGCCCGCGAGGCCGCTCGGGCCGAGGAACGCCGCGAGCAGGTCGGCAGCGGCGACCGTTCGGAGCGGATTCGCACCTACAACTTTCCCCAGAACCGGGTCACCGACCACCGCATCAACCTCACGCTTTACAAGCTCGACAAGGTGCTCGCCGGCGAGGCGCTCGACGAGATCGCCGAAGCGTTGCTCGCCGATGAGCAGGCCCGCAGGCTCGCCGCGATCGAATGACCGCGCCCCGCGAAGCCACGGATGAGACAGTGGGCGCGGCGCTCGCCCGCGCGGCCCGTCGGCTCGCCGCCGCCGGGATCGCGGACGCCCGCCGCGAGGCGCAGGTGCTTCTCGGCCATGCGCTGGGGCTCGACCGGGCAGGCGTGTTCGGCCATCCGGAGCGGCCGCTCGCGCCCGCCGAGCGCGCAGCCTTCGCGGCGGCGATCGCCCGCCGCGCGGCTCGCGAGCCCGTCGCCTACATCACCGGCGAGCGCGAGTTCTGGAGCCTTTCCTTCGCGGTCGATCGCGCGACCCTGATCCCGCGCCCCGATTCCGAGACCGTCATCGAGGCCGCGCTCGACGCGGTCGCCGACCGGCGCGCGCGCCTTTGGGCGCTCGACCTCGGCGTCGGCTCGGGCTGTCTTCTGCTCGCCCTGCTGAGCGCGCTTCCCAACGCCCGCGGCGTCGGCGTCGACATCGATCCGGCGGCGGTCCGCCGGGCGGCGGCCAACGCGCGCCGCCTCGGCCTTGCGGCGCGGGCGTATTTCGTGGCCGGCGACTGGGGCGCCGCGCTCGGCGGGCGTTTCGACCTTGTGGTCTGCAATCCGCCCTATATCGCAGAGCGCGACTTCGCCGGGCTCGCGCCCGAGGTCGTGGCGTTCGAGCCCCGCCGCGCGCTTTCGGGCGGCGCCGACGGGCTCGACGCCTATCGCCGGCTCGCGCCCGATCTGCGCCGCCTTCTCGCGCCAAGCGGGACGGCGGTGGTCGAGGTCGGCCAAGGGCAGGCCGAAGCGGCCGCCGCGATCCTCGCCGAAGCGGGCCTGGCCTGCGTTGCCCGCCGCCGCGACCTTGGCGGAATCGCGCGCGCGCTCGTTTTGCGATGCGAAAAAAATCTCCCCGATCGGGAAAAAATCCTTGGAAACACGGCCTGCGTTGGCTAAGTAACGTCTTGGAAGGGATTGCGAACCAGAATGCTTGGGGCAGGCTTGCTCCGGTATTGCAGGCTTCGGCCCGTAAACGAATCCCGGCTGACCCAGAAATCGTCAGAAAGGTTTGCGCACCAATAAGGGTCGTGCGCAATGGAAGCGAAATGAAACAGGCATGAGACCGGGTCTGAACAACAGACGGCCCCGGCATAATCGTGGCAACATGCGCCGCGGCGGCTCGCATCACGGGTCGCGGGCGCTCGACAGCAACGGTCCCGACATCAAGATCAGAGGAACCGCGAGCCAGATCTTCGAGAAGTATTTGGCGCTCGCGCGCGATGCGACCGCTTCGGGCGACCGCATCATGGCGGAGAACTATCTCCAGCACGCCGAGCACTACTACCGCATCCTCAATCCCAACGGGTCGGGTCACAAGCAGCCGCCGCCTGCGTCCGGGGAGGAGACGGGGGGCGACGACGGCGCCGGCGGCGCCGAGCCCGAGGCCGTCGTCGGCAAAGAAGCCCAGGCCTGACGGCTTGCGCCGATCGCTCGGCGCCATTGCTCACGTTGTGCAGGATTCGGCTTTCGTCTCTGACCGAGACGGAAGACCAGAGGCTTTGCGCCCCCGAAGATCAGCGGCGGCTTGAGCCGGCCGGGGCCGATGCCCATATACCCGTTGACCGCTCATTCGAGGGTCGCGTCTCGCCCTGGCTGCTTGATTGACAAGGGCCAAGCGAACGTCTGAACCGCTCATCAGGAGGGTTGACGGAGCAAAGGCATGGATTTCGAGACCTACACCGAACGTTCCCGCGGCTTTGTCCAGGCCGCCCAGGCGCTCGCCTTGCGCGAGGGCCATCAGCGCTTCACGCCCGAGCATCTGCTCAAGGTTCTGCTCGACGACAAGGAAGGCCTTGCGGCCAATCTGATCCGCGCCGCGGGCGGCGATCCCGACCGCGCCCGCGAAGGCGTCGAGGCCGAGCTCGCCAAGCTGCCCCGGGTCGAAGGCTCGGGGGCTGGTCAGATCTATCTCGCGCCCGAGACCGCGCGCGTCTTCGATTCGGCCAAGCAGGCGGCGGAGAAGGCGGGCGACGGTTATGTCACCGCCGAACGTCTCTTGCTCGCGCTCGCCTTGGTGCCGTGCCCGTCGCAGCGCGTGCTGCGGGACGCGGGCGTCACGCCGCAGGCGCTCAATGCGGCGATCAACGCGCTGCGCAAGGGGCGCAAGGCCGATTCGCCCAACGCCGAGGCCAACTACGACGCGCTTGAGAAGTACGCGCGCGACATCACCAAGCTCGCCCGCGAGGGCAAGCTCGACCCGGTGATCGGCCGCGACGAAGAGATTCGCCGCACCATCCAGGTGCTTTCGCGCCGGACCAAGAACAACCCGGTGCTGATCGGCGAGCCCGGCGT
>CAYYWV010000032.1:0-2834 GCA_964475385.1 uncultured Alphaproteobacteria bacterium
TCCACTTCACCGGCGATTTCCACGCCATCGGCGCCGCCAACAACCTGCTCGCGGCGCTGGTGGACAACCACATCTATTGGGGCAACGAGGCCGGCATCGACCCGCGCCGCGTGACCTGGCGGCGCGCCGTCGACATGAACGACCGCGCGCTGCGCAAGATCGTCAACTCGCTGGGCGGGGTCGGCAACGGCTTCCCGCGCGAAGACGGTTTCGACATCACGGTCGCCTCCGAGGTGATGGCGATCTTCTGCCTCGCGACCGATCTCGACGACCTTCAGCGCCGGCTCGGCAACATCATCATCGGCTACACCCGCGACCGCAAGCCCGTGCGCGCGAGCGCGGTGCTCGCGCAGGGACCGATGGCGGCGCTTTTGAAGGACGCGCTCGCCCCCAACCTCGTCCAGACGCTCGAGCACAACCCGGCCTTCGTCCACGGCGGGCCGTTCGCCAACATCGCGCACGGCTGCAACTCGGTGCTGGCGACGACGACCGCGCTCAAGCTCGTCGACTACGTCGTCACCGAGGCGGGCTTCGGCGCCGACCTCGGGGCCGAGAAGTTCTTCGACATCAAGTGCCGCAAGGCCGGGCTGAAGCCCGAATGCGTGGTCATCGTCGCCACCGTGCGGGCGCTCAAGATGCACGGCGGCGTCGCCAAGCAAGACCTCGGGACCGAGAACCTCGCGGCGCTCGAGAAAGGGCTCGCCAACCTCGACCGCCATATCGCCAACATCGCCCGCTTCGGCCTGCCGGCGGTGGTGGCCGTCAACGCCTTCAGCGCCGACACCGAAGCCGAGGTCAACATGGTGATCGAGCGCTGCCGCGCCCAAGGAGTCGAAGCGGTCCGCGCCGACCATTGGGCCGAGGGCGGCGCGGGCGCGGTTCCGCTCGCCGAAGCGGTGCTCCGGGTTCTCGATTCGGGCAAGGCCGACTTCCGCCTCCTCTACCCGGACGACATGCCGCTGTGGGAGAAGATCCGCACCATCGCGCGCGAGATCTATGGCGCCGACGACGCGGTCGCCGACAAGAAGGTGCGCGACCAGATCGCGCGCCTCGAGGAGGAAGGCTTCGGCCATTTCCCGGTCTGCATGGCCAAGACCCAGTACAGCCTCAGCGCCGACGCCAATCTCAAGGGCGCGCCCTCGGGTTTCACGGTCCCGGTCCGCGAGGTTCGGATTTCGGCCGGGGCCGAGTTCTTGGTCGCGATCTGCGGCGACATCATGACCATGCCGGGCCTGCCGCGCGTTCCCGCGGCGAATCGCATCACGGTCGATTCGGACGGCAAGATCGTCGGCCTGTTCTGACCGAAGCCTCAACGCCAATGGAACGGGCCGGCTTCGCGCCGGCCCGTTTCGCGTCCAGTTCGGGCGGCCGCGCTCAGGCGGCGGTGCCGCCCACCGTCAGGCCGTCGATCAGAAGCGTCGGCTGGCCCACGCCCACGGGCACCCCTTGGCCGTTCTTGCCGCAGGTGCCGACCCCGGGGTCGAGCGCGAGGTCGTTGCCCACCATGGCGACCCGGGTCAGCACGTCGGGGCCATTGCCGATGAGCGAAGCGCCCTTGACCGGCGCGCCGATTCGGCCGTTCTCGATCAGATAGGCTTCCGAGGCCGAGAACACGAACTTGCCCGAGGTGATGTCGACCTGGCCGCCGCCGAAGTTGACGGCGTAAAGCCCCTTCTTGACCGAGGCGATGATCTCGGCCGGGTCGTGCGCGCCCGCCTCCATGAGCGTGTTGGTCATGCGCGGCATGGGGCTGTGGGCGAAGCTCTCGCGCCGCCCGTTGCCGGTCGGCTTCATGCCCATGAGGCGCGCGTTCTGGCGATCGTGGAGGTAGCCGACGAGAATCCCGTCCTCGATCAGCACCGTGCGCTGGGTGGGCGTGCCCTCGTCGTCGACGGTGAGCGAGCCGCGACGGCCGTCGATCGCGCCGTCGTCGACCACGGTCACGCCGGGGGCGGCGACGCGCTCGCCCATCAGCCCGGCGAAGGCCGAGGTTCCCTTGCGGTTGAAGTCGCCTTCAAGACCGTGGCCGATGGCTTCATGCAGCAGGATTCCCGGCCATCCGGGGCCGAGCACCACCGGCATCTCGCCGGCCGGCGCGGGCACGGATTCGAGATTGACCAGCGCCTGGCGCAAGGCCTCGTCGACCTGAGCGCGCCAGCGTTCGGGGGCGATGTAAGCGTCGTAGCCGCAACGCCCGCCGACGCCGTGGCCCCCGGCTTCCATCCGGCCGTCCTTCTCGACCACCACCGCGACGTTGAGCCGGACCAGCGGGCGGATATCGCGCACCGCTTCGCCGTCGGCGCGCAGAATCTCGACCGCCTGCCATTCGCCCGAAAGCGAGACCGAAACCTGGCGGACCTTGGGATCGCGGGCGCGCGCATAGGCGTCGATCTCGGCGAGAAGCGCGAGCTTGGCCGCGAAATCGACCTCGCCCAGCGGGTTGATATCGTCGTAAAGGCGCTGATTGGTCCGCGCAGGCGGCGCGTCGGGCCGGCCGGCGTAGCCGGCGCGCACCGCGCGCACCGTCTCGGCCGCGCGCGCAATCGCCGCCTCGCTGAGCTCGGTCGCGTGCGCATAGCCCGTCGCCTCGCCGCAGACCGCGCGCAGGCCGAATCCCTGGGCGGTATCGAAGCTCGCGCTCTTCACCCGGCCGTCGTCGAAGACCAGGCTCTCGGACTGACGATACTCGAGAAAGAGCTCGCCGTCGTCACAGCCGACAAGCGCATCGCCCACCAGGCGAGCGACGCGATCCCGGTCGAGGCCGGCGCGGGTGAAGAACAGATCGTCGGTATCGGGTGCTGTGCGGGTCATCGCGCCTCTTGCTTTTCGGTCGG
>CAYYWV010000032.1:2934-25199 GCA_964475385.1 uncultured Alphaproteobacteria bacterium
GTCGGTGGCCGAAGGGCGAGCTCTAAGCTACCATTGAACGCGCATGTCTTCGACCCGATCCATCGAGCCGGTTCCGATGCTTCGTCTTTTCCTCATATGGTAGTTCGCAAGCCCCCGTCCAGCGCAGCCCTCAACGATCGGTCCGCGGCATCGCCGCCGGGCCCGCGCGACCACCCGCTGCGGGCGGTATTGACCGGCGAGATTCACGCCCGGCCCTATCCCGCGATCGAGCCGCCGGTCCGCGCCTCGCATCTCGCCTTGGTCTCGGGCGAAGATGCGGCCGCAGTCGAGCGCGACCACATCGCGACGCTTTGCGCGCGCCTCGGCGCACCGATCCCGCCATCCGACGCCACCCACTTCGCCCACGACTTCGGCGACTTCAGCCTCTTGTGGGAGCGCCATACCGAGTTCTCGACCTACACGTTTCTGGTCGCCGGGCCGTTCGCCGATCCTTTCGGCGACGAAGGCGGCGCGGCCGACGCGCCGCCCATCGCGCGGGCGCCGGCCGACTGGTTGGCGGCCCTTCCCGGCGAGCGCCTGGTCGCCACCCATGTCGCTTTCTACGGCCGCGAGAGCCCGCCGCCCGACGACGCGCAGCTCGCCCGCCTGTTCCACGGCAACCCGGTGGCCGGCGGCGGCATGCTGGGCGGCGGCGCGCGCGGCTGGAGCGACTTTCGGCTGCACGGCGACGGGTTCGGGCGCGTTCTCCTCCACGATCTGAGGCTCAAGAAGGACCAGGCCGGACGGCTTTTGCAGCGCGTGCTCGAAATCGAGACCTACCGCATGATGGCGCTGCTCGCCCTGCCGATGGCGCGCCGCGACGGGCCGCTTGCGAGCGAGATCGACCGCGCGTTGACCGTCGCCATGGACCGCATGCGCGAGGCGACCGACGCCGAGGACGAAAGCCGGCTTCTCGACGAGCTGACCCGGCTTTCGGCGCGGCTCGAAGCGATTCTCGCCGCCAACAGCTACCGGTTCGGCGCGGCGAGCGCTTACTACGGCCTGGTCGCGCGGCGGCTCGAAGAGCTGCGCGAGGTCCGCATCGAGGGAAGCCAGCCCTGGCGGCCTTTCCTCGAGCGTCGGCTCGCGCCGGCGATCCGGACCTGCGAGTCCCTCGCCCGGCGTCAAGAAGCGCTGTCGCAACGCCTGGCCCGAGCGACCGGCCTGTTGCGCACCCGCATCAACGTCACCCTCGAGCGCCAGAACCGCGATCTGCTCGCCTCGATGAACCGGCGCGCGCGCCTTCAGATCCGGCTTCAGGAAACGGTCGAAGGCCTGTCGGTGGTCGCGATCAGCTACTATGCGGTGGGGCTTATCGGCTATGCCGCCAAGGCCCTCGCTAAGAGCGGGCTGCCGGTCGATCCCAACCTCGCCCAAGGCGTTGCGATCCTGCCGGTTGCGCTTGCGGTCTGGCTTGGAATCCGGCGTTTGCGCTCGGTCGTCGCCCGTCGCGAAAACGACGGCGGATAACGGCCCCGGCCTAAATCCTTGATTATAGTATGGGATTTCGGACGCTCTTTTGACGCGTTTTCACGGCCTTGTGATTTGGGGAACCCTGTTGTAGGTTCCGGACGACAATAAGGTCGCGAGTCCCGGGCCGGAAGCGTTTTGGCGAGAGCGTTCCGGCCGCGAAAGCCCGCCGAAAAAAACCGGGCGGGCCGTGACGGGGGTCGGGCACCGATCCGGGTAAGTGAGGCGAGGTCTTTTCATGTCGCTCAGCAACATTCTGCGTGCACTCGGCGCGGGCGCCGGGGCGATTCTGTTTGGCGCGAGCCCGGCGCTGGCGTCGTCCGAGGCCGCCCATCCTTGGCAAACGGGCTTTCAAGCCCCCGCGACGCCGGTGATGGAAAGGATCGTCGGTTTCAACGACATGCTGTTCACCATCATCGTCGCGATCTTTTTGTTCGTTCTCGCGCTCCTTCTTTATGTGCTGTGGCGGTTCAGCGCCAAGCGCAACCCCGAGCCGTCGAAGACGACCCACAACACGCTTCTCGAAGTGCTGTGGACTGCGGTCCCGATCATGATCCTAGTGGTGATCGCGATCCCGTCGTTCAAGCTCCTCTACTACATGGACCGGGCCGAAAACGCCGAGCTCACCATCAAGGCGATCGGGCATCAGTGGTACTGGTCCTACGAGTACCCCGACAACGGCAACTTCACGTTCGACGCTCTGATGCTCTCTGACGACGAGCTCGAACCTGGTCAGCTTCGTCTGCTGACGACCGACAACCCGGTTGTCGTGCCGGTCAACACCACGGTCCGCATTCAGACCACCTCCTCCGACGTGATCCACTCCTGGGCCATGCCGGCCTTCGGCGTCAAGATCGACGCCGTGCCGGGCCGGCTCAACGAGACTTGGTTCCGGATCGAGCGCGAGGGCACTTACTACGGCCAGTGCTCCGAGCTTTGCGGCGTGAACCACGGTTTCATGCCGATTATGGTCAAGGCGGTCTCGAAAGAGGCTTTCGCCGCCTGGGTCGAAAAGGCCAAACAGGAATTCGCGCAAGCCGATGCGCCGGCCCCGACCGCCGTGGCGCAGGCCGAGCCCGAAACCCAGCGTTAAGAGGGGGACAAACGAGATGAGCGACGCACCCGTCACGACCGAAGCCCACGCCGAGCACGGCCATCATCCCACGGGTTGGCGGCGGTGGTTGTTCTCCACCAACCACAAGGATATCGGCACGATGTACCTGATCTTCGCGATCTGCGCGGGGATCGTGGGCGGCTTGCTTTCGCTGATCTTCCGGATGGAGCTTGCGGCCCCGGGCGATCAGATCCTTGGCGGCGACTATCAGCTCTTCAACGTTCTCATCAGCGCCCACGGCCTGATCATGGTCTTCTTCATGGTCATGCCGGCGTTTATCGGCGGGTTCGGAAACTGGTTCGTGCCGTTGATGATCGGCGCGCCGGACATGGCCTTCCCGCGGATGAACAACGTCTCGTTCTGGCTTCTGATCCCGGCGGCGATTCTCTGGATCGGCTCGTTGTTCGTAGGCGAAGGGCCGGGCATCGGCTGGACGGCGTATGCGCCGCTCAGCACCTCGGGGCACCCGGGGCCGGCGGTCGACATGATCATCCTCGGCCTGCATCTCGCGGGCGCGTCGTCGATCCTGGGGGCGATCAACTTCATCACCACGATTTTCAACATGCGCGCGCCGGGCATGACGCTGCACAAGATGCCCTTGTTCGTCTGGTCGGTGTTGGTGACGGCGTTCCTGCTGCTGCTGTCGCTGCCGGTGCTCGCCGGCGCGATCACCATGCTGCTCACCGACCGCAACTTCGGGACCAGCTTCTTCGACCCGGCCGGCGGCGGCGATCCGGTGCTCTACCAGCACCTGTTCTGGTTCTTCGGCCACCCCGAGGTCTACATCCTGATCCTGCCCGGCTTCGGGGTTGCGAGCCATATCATCTCGACGTTTTCGCGCAAGCCGATCTTCGGCTATCTCGGCATGGTCTACGCCATGGTCGCGATCGGGGTGATCGGCTTCGTCGTCTGGGCGCACCACATGTACACGGTCGGCCTCGACGTCGACACGCGCGCCTACTTCGTGGCCGCGACGATGGTCATCGCGGTGCCTACGGGCATCAAGATCTTTAGCTGGATCGCGACCATGTGGGGCGGCTCGATCGAGTTCAAGACCCCGATGCTGTGGGCGATCGGCTTCATCGTCCTGTTCACCATCGGCGGCGTGACCGGCGTCGTGTTGGCCAACGCGGGCGTCGACACGGCGCTGCACGACACCTACTACGTGGTCGGGCACTTCCACTACACCATGTCGATGGGCGCGCTGTTCCTGATCTTCGGGGCCTTTTACTACTGGATCGGCAAGATGAGCGGGCGGCAGTACCCCGAGCGGCTCGGCAAGCTGCACTTCTGGATCACCTTCATCGGGGTCAACCTCACCTTCTTCCCGATGCACTTCCTGGGCGCGGCCGGGATGCCGCGGCGGATTCCGGATTACCCGGACGCCTATGCGGGCTGGAACATGGTCGCCTCGATCGGGTCTTACATCTCGTTCGCAGGCGCGCTCCTGTTCCTCTACATCCTGTGGCGGACCTTGCGCGCAGGCGAGCGCTGCCCCGACAACCCCTGGGGCGAGGGCGCGACGACGCTCGAGTGGACGGTCTCGTCGCCGCCGGCGTTCCACAGCTTCGAGGAGATCCCCCGGGTCTCGTGACCCGGGGCGACCCTGAAGGGAGACGCCGGTGACCGACCGCTCCATCACCTTGGCCGCGCCCGCACCGGCCGCGGCCGCCGACCGCGCCGAGCTCGGCGACTTCATCGCGCTCTTGAAGCCGCGGGTGATGTCGCTCGTGGTCTTCACCGGCTTCGCCGGGCTCTTCGTCGCCCCCGGCGCGCTCCACCCGGTGCTCGCGCTGACCGCGGTCCTGTGCATCGCAATCGGCGCCGGCGCCGCGGGCGCGATCAACATGTGGTACGACCGCGATATCGACGCCCGCATGGCGCGCACCTGCGACCGGCCGGTGCCCGCCGGGCGAATCGCGCCGGGCGCTGCGCTCGGTTTCGGAGTCTCGCTCGCGGTTGCTTCGGTCCTGATCATGGGGCTTGCGGCCAACCTTCTCGCGGGCGCGCTTCTCGCCGTCTCGATCGCGTTCTACGTCTTCGTCTACACCATGGGGCTCAAGCGGCGGACGCCCCAGAACATCGTGATCGGCGGCGCGGCGGGGGCCTTTCCGCCGCTGATCGGTTGGGCCGCGGTGACCGGCGACGTCGGGATCGAGGCGCTGGTGCTGTTCGCGATCATCTTCCTGTGGACGCCGCCGCACTTCTGGGCGCTCGCGCTTTATCGCGCCGACGACTATGCGCGCGCCGGCGTGCCCATGCTGCCGGTGGTCGCGGGCGATGCGGCGACCCGACGCCAGATCCTGGCCTACACGCTCGCGCTGGTCCCGGTCACGCTCGCGCCGGCGGCGATCGGAGAAGCCGGCCTCGCTTATGGCGTGGGAGCGGCGGGGCTCGGCGCGCTGTTCACCGTCTGCGCGATCCGCGTGATGCGCGAGACCGGCATGCGCGCCGCAAAGCAGATGTTCGGCTTTTCGATCCTTTATCTGTTCGCGATCTTCGCGCTTCTGATCGTCGATCGGGGGCTTTCGGGAGCGGGGCTCTGAAATGGCGGTGACGGCCCTTCATCGACGGCGCAAGGCGCGCAATTTCGCGCTCGCAGGCGTTCTGTTCGCGCTCTGCGCCCTGTTCTTCGCCATCACCATCGTCAAGCTGAGTTCATGAGCGCGTCGGCGCAGAACGCTCCCGGCAGACGGCGCAACGGCACGGTCGCCGTGGTGCTGGTCGGCGTCGCGGCCGGTATGGTGGGCTTGAGCTTCGCCGCGGTGCCGCTCTATCGCCTGTTCTGTCAGGTGACCGGCTTCGGCGGGACCACGCAGGTTGCGACCGCGCCGAGCGCGCCGGTGGCCGACCGCTTTGTGACCGTGCGCTTCAACTCCGACGTCGCGCCCGACCTTCCGTGGCGATTCGTGCCCTTGCAGCGCGAGGTGCGGGTGCGGCTCGGCGAGACGGTATTGGTGCGCTTCGCCGCCGAGAACCTCTCGGATCGACCGATCACCGGCAACGCCGTGTTCAACGTTACGCCGTTCAAGGTCGGGCTGTACTTCTCGAAGATCCAGTGCTTCTGCTTCGACGAGCAGACGCTCGGACCCGGAGAGCGCGCCGAGATGCCGGTCACCTTTTTCGTCGACCCCGAGATGATCGACGATCCCAACGTGCAGGAGGTGAAGACGATTACGCTCTCCTACACGTTCTTCCGGGCCAAAGACGACCGCGCGCCGGCGAAGCTCGCCGCCACCGCAGCGAAAAGGGGGTAAGCCCGTGTCCCCGTCTTCGGGCGAAAACGCGCGCAAGAGAATGAACAAACGCAGGTTGCTGCTTATTGTCGAGGGTTAGAGGTCATGGCCGAAACGCACGTCCAGAAACACGATTACCATCTCGTCGACCCGAGCCCCTGGCCGGCGGTCGGCGCGGCTTCCGCGCTGGTGCTCGCGGGCGGCGGCATCATGCTCATGCACGACATGACGCCCTGGGTGTTCGCCGTCGGCGTGCTCATGATGCTGTTCACCATGGTGGGGTGGTGGCGCGACGTGATCCACGAGGCCGAGGTCGAAAAGCGCCACACGCCCGTGGTGCAGATCGGTCTGCGTTACGGCATGGCGTTGTTCATCGCCTCCGAGGTGATGTTCTTCGCCGCCTTCTTCTGGGCCTTTTTCGACGCCAGCCTGTTCCCGGGCGGGCCGAACAGCGCCGAGCTGATCGGGCGCGCCGAGTACACCGGCGGAACCTGGCCTCCGCAAGGGATCGAGACCTTCGAGCCTTTCCACATTCCGTTTCTGAACACCTTGATCCTGCTCACCTCGGGCGTCACGGTGACCTGGGCGCATCACGAGATCCGCGCCGACAACCGCGCCCGCGCGATCCAGGCGCTGTGGCTGACCGTGCTCTTGGGGGCGAGCTTCACCGCGCTTCAGGCCTACGAGTACATCAACGCGCCGTTCGGCTTCACCAGCGGGATCTACGGCTCGACCTTCTACATGGCGACCGGGTTCCACGGCTTCCACGTCATCATCGGCACGATCTTCCTTTCGGTCTGCCTGGTCCGTCTGTACAAGGGCCACTTCACGCCCAACCACCATTTCGGCTTTGAGGCGGCGGCGTGGTACTGGCACTTCGTCGACGTGGTATGGTTGTTCCTGTTTTCGTTCGTGTACTGGTGGGGCGGCCGCTGAGTCGGCGTACGACCGGAAAGGAGGCGCCCGCTTGAGCGAAACCTACTACGACCAAGTCTCACCGTTTCGGGCCGGGCTGACCGCACGCTGCCCCCGCTGCGGGCGGGGGCGGCTGTTCCGCGGCTTTCTCGACATCGCCGAGCGTTGCGATGTCTGCGGCCTCGACCTCAGCCAGCAGAACAGCGGCGACGGCCCGGCGGTGTTCATCATTCTGTTTCTCGGCTTCGTCGTGGTCGGCCTCGCGTTCCTGGTCGAGGTCAAATTCTCGCCGCCGATGTGGGTGCACATCGCGCTCTGGTTTCCATTGATCCTGGGCGGGTCGGTCGGGCTTCTGCGTCCGTTCAAGGCGACGCTGATCGCGCTTCAGTACAAGCACCGGGTTCAGTTCGAGAGTGACGACGACGCCGGCTGAACGGCATGCCGGACGACGACAGCGCCGGAGAACCCCCGGCGCCTGGGTCGCTTTTGCGCTCGCCTTCATCACGCTGATCGGGCTCGGCACCTGGCAGGTCTACCGCTTGCAATGGAAGACCGCGCTGATCGCTGCGCGCGAAGCCCAGCTCGCCCTGCCGCCGATCGAGATCGCCAACGTCCAGGACATCGACCCCGCCGCCGACCTCGCGTGGCGGCGCGCCCGCGTCCGGGGGGTCTTCCTCCACGACCGCGAGATCTATCTCGCCGCGACCCGCGCGAGCAAGGTAGGCTTCGACGTGATCACCCCCTTGCGGCTTACGGACGGGGGCGCGCTTCTGGTCGACCGCGGTTGGGTGCCGGCGGCGCTCCGCGATCCGGCGAAGCGGGCCGAGGGCCAGATTCCCGGTCCGGTGACGGTCGAAGGCGTTTTGCGCCAAAGCGGGCGCAAACGCTGGCTCGTTCCCGACAACGACCCTGTGCGCAACTACTGGTTCTGGCGCGATCTTGCCGCCATGGCCGAGACCGCGGAGGTGAATGCGCCGCCGGTCCTGCTCGAAGCCGGCCCCGCCCCCAACCCGGGCGGCTGGCCCAAGGGCCGCAGGCCGACGGTCGACCTTCCCAACAACCACCTCGGCTATGCGATCACATGGTACCTTCTGGCGATTGGACTTGCGGTGGTGTTCTACGTCTGGCGTCGTCAGCAAGCCGACGACGACGATGAGGCAACGGGCCGGCCGTGACCGACGCCCCGGCCTATACCGCGCTCGCCCAGCGGTTCGCCCGGCTTTGGGCGCTCGAAGGCGCGGCCGCGATCCTCGACTGGGACAGCCAGACCCAGATGCCGCCGGGCGGGGCCGAGGCGCGGGCGCGCCAACAGGCGGCGCTCGCGCTCGTCATTCACGAGCGCCTGACCGATCCTGCGCTCGGCGACCTTCTCGACCGCGCCGAGAGCGACGAGCGGGATGCTCTCGGCCCTTGGGAGCGCGCCAACCTCGCCCGCATGCGCCACCGCTGGCTGCACGCCGCGGCCCTGCCCGCCGACCTGGTGGAGGCGCGTTCGGAAGCGGCTTCGGCCTGCGAGGTCGCCTGGCGGCGCGCGCGGCGGGCGAACGACTTCGCCGGGCTCGCGCCGCTTCTCGAGACCGTGCTCGCCCGCACCCGCGAGGCGGGCGAAGCGCTTGCGGACGCGCTCGGCTGCACGCCTTACGAGGCGCTGCTCGACGCCTACGAGCCCGGCGCCCGGACCGAGGCGATCGACCGCCTGTTCGCCGATCTCGCCGCTTTCCTGCCCGACTTCATCGCCCGGGCGCAGGCGCATCAGGCCCGCCGCCCCGCCCCGGTCGCGCCCGAAGGCCCCTTCGCGATCCCGGCCCAGCGCCGCCTTGCGCGCGAGATGATGGCGGCGCTCGGCTTCGACTTCGACCACGGCCGGCTCGACGAGAGCGACCATCCGTTCTGCGGCGGCACGCCCGACGACGTGCGGATCACCACCCGCTACCGCGAGGACGACGTTCTGTCGGCGCTGTTCGCGGTCCTTCACGAGACCGGGCACGCGATGTACGAACGCGGCCTGCCGCTCCAGTGGCGCGACCAGCCCGTGGGCCAGGCCGCAAGCATGAGCCTGCACGAAAGCCAATCGCTCTTGATCGAGATGCAGGCCTGCCGGAGCCGCCCTTTCTTCGCCTTCGCCGCGCCGCGGCTCGCCGCGGCGTTCGGCGGCGAAGGCCCGGCGTGGGAGCCCGAGAACCTCTATCGCCTCGCGACCCGCATCGAACCCGGCCCGATCCGCGTGGAAGCCGACGAGGCGACCTATCCGGCCCATGTGCTTTTGCGCTATCGGCTGGAGAAAGCGATGATCGCGGGCGCGCTCGCGGTCCGCGACTTGCCCGGGGCCTGGCGCGAGGGCATGGCCGAGCTTCTCGGCCTGACCCCGCCCGACGACCGCGACGGCTGCTTGCAGGACGTGCACTGGCCGGCCGGCCTGTTCGGCTACTTCCCGACCTATACGCTCGGCGCGATGACCGCGGCCCAGCTCTTCGCCGCCGCGCGGCGGGCCGACCCGGCGATTGCGGACGGCATCGGACGCGGCGACTTTGCGCCTTTGTTCTCTTGGCTGCGCGCGCATGTCCACGGGCTGGGCGCGTCGCGCACGGCGGCCGAGATCGTGGAGCAGGCCACCGGGCGGCCGCTGGACGCCCGCGCGTTCAAGGCGCATCTTGAGGCGCGCTATCTCGACTGAGCCCGAGCCCCCGGCAGGCGGGCGTCCGCCCCTTGTCCCTTCCGGACCGGGCCGGTACTCTGATGACCCGCCGCTCGGCTACGGCGGAAAGGAGAGGTTTTGAACTACGTCAGCACCCGGGGCGAGGCCCCGGTTCTCGGTTTCGACGACGTGCTGCTTGCGGGACTGGCCCGCGACGGGGGGCTCTATGTCCCCGAGACTTGGCCCCGGCTCGACCTCGACGGCTTGCGCGGGCGCTCTTACGCCGAGGTGGCGACGCGGGTGATGGCGCCCTTCGTCGGCGACGCGATCGCGCGCGACGCCTTCGCCCGGATGGTGGACGAGGCCTACGCGGGCTTCGACCACGCGGCGGTCGCCCCTTTGCGCCAGATCGGCGACAACGACTGGCTGCTCGAGCTGTTCCACGGCCCGACGCTGGCCTTCAAGGACTACGCGCTCCAGCTCGTCGGGCGCCTGTTCGACCACGTGCTCGAGCGCCGCGGCGCGCGGGTGACGGTCGTCGGCGCGACCTCGGGCGACACCGGATCGGCGGCGATCGAGGCGCTTCGCGACCGGGTCAACGTCACGGTTTTCATTCTCCATCCCAAGGGCCGGGTCTCGGAGGTCCAACGCCGCCAGATGACCACGGTCGCGGCCGCCAACGTCCACAACATCGCCGTCGAGGGCAGCTTCGACGACTGCCAGGCGATGGTGAAGGCGATGTTCGCCGACGCCGATTTCCGCGACCGGCTCCGGCTTTCGGCGGTCAACTCGATCAACTGGGCGCGGGTGATGGCGCAGACGGTCTACTACGTGACCGCGGCGCTCGCGCTCGGCGCGCCGGCGCGCGCGGTCTCGTTCGCGGTGCCGACAGGGAACTTCGGCGACGTGTTCGCGGGCTATGTCGCGCGCCGGATGGGGCTGCCGATCGCGCGCCTCGTCATCGCCACCAACGCGAACGACATTCTTTTCCGCACGGTGGAGAGCGGGCGCTACGCCCGCGGCGCGGTGCGCGCGACCCTGAGCCCGAGCATGGACATCCAGGTGTCGAGCAACTTCGAGCGCCTTCTGTTCGAGCTTTACGGGCGCGATGGCGCGCGCGTCCGCGCGCTGATGGCGGCGCTCGGCGCCGAGGGCGCGTTCGCGCTCGACGCTGAGGCGGCGGCGCGTCTGCGCGAGGCCTTCGCGGCCTTCCGGCTCGACGATGCGGGCACTCTTGCGACGATCGCCGAGGTCCACCGCGACTGCGGCGTCCTGGTCGACCCCCACACCGCGATCGGCATCGCCGCCGGCCGCGCGAAGCGGGACGATCCGCGCACGCCCATGATCGCGCTCGCGACCGCGCACCCGGCCAAGTTCGCCGACGCGGTCGCGCGCGCGACCGGCGTGCGACCGGCTCTTCCCGCCCGACTCTCCGACCTTCTGGAGCGGCCCGAACGGGTCACGGTCTTGCCAAACGATCTCGCCGCGGTGCAGGCTTTCATCATGAAGACCGCGGGCGCAGGCGGCGAGAGGAAAGGCGCGGCATGACCGCGCCGGCGGTCACGGCGCTGGACAACGGGCTGCGCGTGGTCAGCGCGCGCATGCCGGGGCTGGAGACCGCGGCGGTCAGCGTTTGGGTGAACGCCGGCGCGCGCTGCGAGGACGCCGAGACCAACGGGATCGCCCATCTCCTCGAGCACATGGCTTTCAAAGGCACGACGACGCGCGACGCGCTCGCCATCGCCGAGGAGATCGAGCAGGTGGGCGGCCATCTCAACGCCTACACCTCGCGCGAGTGCACCGCCTATGTGGCGCGGGTGCTGAAGGAGCACGTGCCGCTCGCGATCGAGATTCTGGCCGACATCCTCCAGCACGCGACAATGCCCGAGGACGAGCTCGAACGGGAGCGCGAGGTCGTCATTCAAGAGATCGCGCAGGTCCACGACACCCCCGACGACCTGGTCTTCGACCTGTTCCAGGAGACCGCCTTCCCCGACCAACCTTTGGGCCGGTCGATCCTGGGCACGGAGGAGACCGTAAGCCGCATGACCCGCGAGATGCTGGTCGATTACATGAACCGCCACTACAGCGCCGGGCGCATGGTCGTGGTCGCCGCCGGCAACGTCGATCACGAGGCGCTGGTCGAGCAGGTCGCGCGCGCCTTCGCCGACCTCGACGACCGCCCGGCCGAGGCGGTCCCGCCGGCCGTTTACGCGGGCGGAGATACGCGCCAAGAGCAGGCGCTCGAACAGGTCCATCTGGTGCTGGGGTTCAAGGGCATCGCCTATGACGATCCCGACTTCTACGCCCAGCAGGTGCTGGCCACCGCGCTCGGGGGCGGCATGTCGTCGCGGCTGTTCCAGGAAGTGCGCGAGAAGCGCGGGCTCGCCTACTCGGTGTTCGCCTTCGCCTCGTCCTACACGGATACCGGGCTGTTCGGCATCTACGCCGGCGCCGGCCGCCGCCAGGTGAGCGATCTGATCCCGGTGATCTGCGACGAGGTGGTCAAGATCGCCGACACCGTCACCGAGACCGAGCTCGACCGGGCGCGGGCGCAAATCAAGGCCTCGCTCTTGATGTCGCTCGAAAGCCCGTCGGCGCGCTGCGAGCAGATCGGCCGCCAGATGCTCGTCTTCGGCCGCCCGATTCCGCCGGCCGAGATCATCGAGAAGGTCGACCGGGTCGATGCGGCGGCGCTCGCGCGCACGGCGCGGCGGCTGATCGGGGGCGCGCGGCCGACGCTCACGACGCTGGGACCGATCGCAGGCGTCGCTCCCTATGACCGGATCGCCGCGCGTTTCGCCTGAGGCCATGCTCGGCTTTCTGCGATCGCCTGCTCAGTCGCCCGCCGCCGAGGCGCTGCGGGCCGAGCGGCTTTATCTCCGTCCTCCGCGCGCGAGCGACTGGCAAGCGTGGTCCGAGCTTCGCACCCTATCGCGCAGCTTCCTCGAGCCCTGGGAGCCGACCTGGCCCCGCGACGCGCTGAGCCGCGCCGCCTTCCGCCAACGGCTCCAGCGCCAGGCCCGCGAGATGCGAAGCGGAACCGGCTATGGCTTCTTCCTGTTCCGCATCGGCGACGATGCGCTTCTCGGCGGCATCACGCTGAGCAACGTCCAGCGCGGCATCGCCCAGTCGTGCAGCGTGGGCTATTGGATCGGCGCGCCCTATGCGCGCCAGGGCCTGATGACCGAAGCGCTCGGCCGGCTGCTTCCCTTCGTCTTCGACCACCTCGGCCTTCACCGCCTAGAGGCCGCTTGCCTGCCCGACAATCGGCCGAGCCAGGGGCTGCTTCTCAAGCTCGGCTTCCAGAAGGAAGGCTACGCCCGCGCTTACCTGCGCATCAACGGCCGTTGGCGCGACCACCTTCTGTTCGCGCTTCTCGCCGAGGACTACCGCGCCCGCGCAAAACCCCGCCTGGGGGTCGTTCGCAAGGTCTGATCGGCGGGCGTGAACGGCCCCGGCAAGGGCCTTCAGGCCCGGCCCGCGGTGGCCGAAAGAAGCGAGGGATCGATGCCCAGCTTGTGGATCGCCTTGTGCCACTTGGCCTCGAGATCGGGACCGAAGATCAGATCCTCGTCGGGCGGCACGTGCAGCCAGCCGTTGGCCTGGATCTCGGCGTCGAGCTGACCCGGCGCCCAGCCCGCGTAGCCGAGCGCGAGCAGGCTGCGCCGCGGCCCCTCGCCGCGCGCGATGGCCTTGAGCACGTCGATGGTCGCCGACAGCGCAATGCCGTCGTTGATCACCAGCGTCGATTCCTGCACGTAATCGTCCGAATGCAGCACAAAGCCGCGCCCCGATTCCACCGGTCCGCCGAAATGCACCTGGATCGCCTCGCTCGCCGGGCTGGGCTCGATGTTGAGCTGGCGCAAGAGATCGGGGAAGGTAATCGATTCGACGAGCTTGTTGACGACCAGCCCCATCGCGCCTTCGGCGCTGTGGGCGCACAGGTAGATCACGGACTTGGCGAAGCGCGGATCGGACATCTGGGGCATCGCGACGAGCATCTGCCCCTCGAAATACCCCGCTTGTCTGTTCGCCATACGTTCTATTCTGCTCATCTTGTAAACGCGGCGGGCGCTCCCGCCTCTGTGGTGGTCTCGATTATCTCATATAAGCACCTTGCCCTCAGCAAGAAACTCCGGGGCGCAACTTCTTTTGGCCGCCCGGCCCCGGTCAGGGCCCCTAAAACCGCATCGCACCGACGCTGGCTTTGGGCGGGCGAGCGCTTTAATCTATCCGGTCGAATTCGGAATACGGGGCGGACCGCGCCCCCTTATGACCGGGAGGACGAGACCAAATCATGACGATCAAAGTCGGAGACCGCATTCCATCGGCAACTCTTTTCCGCATGTCCGACGACGGGCCCCAGCCCGTGACCACCGAGGAGCTGTTCAAGGGCAAGCGGGTGGCCTTGTTCGGGCTGCCTGGCGCCTTCACGCCGACCTGCTCGGCCCAGCACCTGCCGGGCTTCGTCGCCGCGGCCGATCGCTTCCGAGAAAAGGGGGTGGACGCCATCGCTTGCGTCTCGGTCAACGACGTCTTCGTCATGGACGCCTGGGGCCGCGATCAGAAGGTGGGCGATACGGTGCTCATGCTCGCCGACGGAAGCGGCGATTTCGCTCGCGCCCTCGGGCTCGAGTTCGATCTCTCGGCGCGCGGCCTCGGGGTGCGCTCGAAGCGCTACTCGATGCTGGTCGAGGACGGCGTCGTCAAGGCGCTCCATATCGACGAGAGCGGCGCGCTCGAGACCAGCGACGCCGAGACCCTGCTCGGCGATCTCTGAAAGCGAGGCCGGGCGGACGGCGCGGCTCAGGGCGTGCGGCCGCCGCGGCCGCGCGCTTTTCCGCCGCGCTTGGCGCCCGGCCCTTCGGAGTCCAGGTAGGGGGCCATGCCGGCGCGGGCGAGCGCGTCGGCGCGCTCGTTCCCCGGGTCGCCCGCGTGCCCCTTGACCCAGCGCCATTCGACCCGATGCCGGGCGAGAGCGGCGTCGAGCCGCCGCCACAGATCGGCGTTCTTGACCGGCTTCTTGGCCGCCGTCTTCCAGCCGTTGGTCTTCCAGCGGCGAATCCAACGGGTGATGCCGTCGCGCAGGTACACGCTGTCGGTATGAACGCGCACGGCGACCGGCCGCTTGAGCGCCTCGAGCGCCTGGATCGCGGCCATCAGCTCCATGCGGTTGTTGGTGGTCTCGGCCTCGCCGCCCTTGATCTCGCGCGTGCGCCCGCGCCAGGACAGCACCGCGCCCCAGCCTCCCGGCCCCGGGTTGCCCGAACATGCTCCGTCGGTATAGACGTCGACCGTCTCGGCGTCCCCCTTTCCGCCCGCCCGGCTCATGAAAGCCCGTAGGCCCCAGGACCGTGGACCCGCTGATGGAAGCGGAGCTTGTGAAGGTACTCGAGCGGGTCTTTGGGCCTGACCAGCGCGCCCTCGACCTGGTTGAGCCAGTCATAGAGCCGGGTGAGCAGGAAGCGCAGCGCCGCCCCGCGGGCGAGCACCGGCAGGGCCTCGATCTCGACCGGCGAGAGCCCGCGCGCCGCCTGATAGGCCGAAAGCAACCGGCGGGCCTTGGTCACGTTGAACTCGCCCGCGCGTTCGAAACACCAGGCGTTCATGCAGACCGCCAGATCGTAAGCGAAGAAGTCGTTGCAGGCGAAGTAGAAGTCGATCAACCCGGTCAGTCGGAAGTCCTCGAAGAACACGTTGTCGGGGAACAGGTCGGCGTGGATCACGCCCACGGGAAGGTCATCGGGCCAGGCCGTCTCGAGCGCCGAAAGCTCGGCCGCGAGAGTCTTCGCCAGCCCCTCGCACACCGCGTCGGCGCGCGCCTGGCAGGCCTCGAACAAAGGCCGCCAGCCAGCGACCGAAAGTGCATTCGCGCGCCTGAGCGCGAAGTCCGCCCCGGCGCGGTGCATCTCGGCGAGCGCGGTCCCAAGGGCCGCGCAGTGCTCGGGTTGGATGCGCCGCGGCCAGACTCCGGTGAGAAAGCTCACGATCGCCGCCGGCCGTCCGCAGAGCTCGCGCAACGCTTCGCCGTCGCGGCCGCGGATCGGCGTCGGGCATGGGACGCCCCGGGCCGCAAGGTGCTCCATGAGGCCGAGAAAGAACGGCAGATCCTCGCGGCGCACGCGTTTCTCGTAAAGGGTGAGGATGAACGCCGCCCGGTCAGTGAGAAGAAGATAGTTGCTGTTCTCGACCCCTTCGGCGATGCCCTTAAACGAGATCAACGCGCCGATGTCGTACTCGGCGAGAAACGCGCGAAGGTCGTCGTCGGAAACGTCGGTGTAGACCGCCATCAGACCCGTCCGGCCCCGCCGCGCCCGTCCCGCCGCTCAAGCGATGAGCGCGCGCGGCAGGTTGAAATGCAGGGCCTCATCAGGGCCGTCGACCTCGCGCACGGTGAGATCGAAGCGGCGCTTAAGCGCCTCCAGCACGCCCTGGACCAGAACCTCTGGCGCCGAAGCGCCGGCGGTCAGCCCGAGCCGGCGGACGGCGCCGAGCGCATCCCAGTCGATCTCGCCCGCGTGCTGAACGAGAAAGGCCGCCGGGCAGCCCGCGCGCTGGGCGACCTCGACCAGGCGCACCGAGTTCGACGAGTTCGGCGCGCCGACCACGAGCATCGCGTCGCATTCGGGCGCGATCGCCTTCACGGTCGCTTGGCGGTTCGAGGTGGCGTAACAGATATCTTCGCGGTGAGGCCCCCGGATCAGCGGGAACCGCCGCCGGAGAACGGCGATGATCTCGGCGCAGTCGTCGACCGAAAGGGTCGTCTGGGTGATGAAGGCGAGATTGTCTGGATCGGCCGGAGCGAGAGCCTCGGCGTCGGCGACCGTCTCGACGAGAAGCACGGCGCCGGGCGGAAGCTGGCCCATGGTGCCGACGACCTCGGGATGTCCGGCGTGGCCGATGAGCACGATCTGTCGGCCCGCGCGGTGATGGCGTTCGGCCTCGCGGTGGACCTTGCTGACCAGCGGACAGGTCGCGTCGATATAGGGAAGGCGGCGCGCTTTGGCCTCGGCGACGACGCTTTTCGCGACTCCATGGGCCGAGAACACCACCGGCGCGCCGTCGGGCACCTCGTCGAGGTCGTCGACGAACACGGCCCCGCGCGCCTGAAGACGCTCGACCACGTGGCGGTTGTGGACGATCTCGTGACGAACGTAGACCGGAGCGCCATAACGCGCGCGCGCCGCCTCGACGATCTGAATCGCCCGCTCGACGCCGGCGCAGAATCCGCGCGGCCTGGCAAGAAGAACCAACAAAGACTGTCTGATCATGACCCCCGCAACCCGGCCCGGCGCCCGCCCCCCCAGCGCCGCGCCCAAGGGCGCGCTTGCCGAGGTTGGCGCAGCCGACTAAAGTTCCGCCCGTCCCGCCGGTCCGGCGAGGCGCCGGCGGCCCGCGACGCAATCGACGCGGCTCACTCTATAGTACACGTCAGCCGATAACGAAACCTTTAGGAACGTCTCCATGCCGGATCCCGCCACCGAGCCCAAAATCGCCCAAAAAGGCCCTTTGGTCGTCGAGGTTGAGGCTCATAAGAAGTACTTCTGGTGCGCCTGCGGGCGCAGCGCCAAACAGCCCTTTTGCGACGGCAGCCACAAGGGAACGGGATTTTCGCCGATCGTTTTCGAAGCCAAGAAGTCAGAGAAGGTCTATTTCTGCGGCTGCAAGCATAGCAAGCGCAAGCCCCTGTGCGACGGCACCCACAAGAGCCTGTGACGGAGCGGGGGAGGTGAAAATCCGCCGCTTTCCGCGCCCACGCGTCCCGTGGACGCCTTTAATCGCGCTCGTGGTGTCCGGATGCAGCCTGTTCGGAACCGCGCCCCAGCCCCCCTGTCCGCGGGTGGCGATGGTGGACGAGGCCCGAACGGTGACCCTTTACCGCGAAGGCCCGGGACGCGATCTGACCGACGTTCGCTACGAAGGCGCGATTACCGGTCTGTCGCCGGTCTGCGAGTACGATCTCGAAGAGGGCGTGGTGACGGTGGACCTCGACGTGCGGCTCGCCTTCTCGCGCGGTCCGGCGGCGGACAAAAATGTCGGCGAATTCCCCTACTTCGTCGCCATCGCCGACCCCAAGGACCGGGTGATCGCCAAGCGCGTGTTCACCGTGGCGCCCGAGTTCCCCACCGGAATCATGCGCATCGGCGTGGTCGAACAGCTCACCCAAGAGATCCGCTACAAGCCGGCCGCGGACGCGAGCGCCTTCCGCATCTTCGTCGGCTTTCAACTCACCCGCGCCCAGCTCGAGGAAAAGCGCCGCCAACGCCCGTAACCGCTCACCCGTCCGTCTTCGGTTGACCTCGGCGGCGATCGGACTATCATCGGCCTCGCCGGGCGTCGCCGTCCGGCGTTGGGGGACATACAAACGAACCCTGCGGGAGAGACCGGCCGCGCCCGTGACAGTCACGAAAGGGAGCGGTCCGGCGCCGAAGGAGCAACCGCCCCGGAAACTCTCAGGCAAAGGGACCGCAGGGGGATGAACCTCTGGAAAGCAGGCGCGCGGCTTCGGGCGCGTGTCTCACCGAAGGGGTAAGCCCGCGCGCTGGGCGAATCTCTCAGGTCCGACGACAGAGGGGGCTGCCGCCAGGCCGACGCCGGCCGGCGGCGCGAACCCGCGACCGTTGGAGGACCTCGTGAGCGACGCCCAGGATAGTTCGGTAAAACGCACACCGCTCTACGATCTTCACGTCGAGCTCGGCGCCAAGATGGTGCCGTTCGCCGGCTACGCGATGCCGGTGCAGTATCCGACCGGCATTCTCGCCGAGCATCGCCACACCCGCGAGAAGGCCGGGCTGTTCGACGTCTCGCACATGGGCCAGGTCCGCATCCGCGGTCCGCGCCCGGCCGCCGCGCTCGAATCGCTGGTCACGGGCGACATCCAGGGCCTCGCCGAAGGCGCGATCCGCTACACCCTGTTCACCAACGAGGCGGGCGGGATTCTCGACGACCTGATGGTCACCAATGCGGGCGATCACTTCTTCCTGGTCGTCAACGCCGCCTGCAAGAACGCCGATCTCGCCCATCTCAAGGCCGGGCTCGCCGACCACGAGGTCGCGATGGACGACGGCCGCGCGCTGCTCGCGCTCCAGGGGCCGGCGGCGGCCGCGGCGCTCGCCCGCCACGCGCCCGCGTGCCAGGAGCTTCGCTTCATGCGCGCCGCCTTGATGCGGATCGACGGCATCGACGCCTTCGTCAGCCGCTCGGGCTACACCGGCGAGGACGGCTTCGAGATCTCGGTCGCGAACGAAGACGCCGTCGCGCTCGCGCGGCTGCTGCTCGCCGAGCCCGAGGTCGCGCCGGTCGGCCTCGGCGCGCGCGACAGCCTCAGGCTCGAGGCCGGGCTCTGCCTCTACGGCCACGATATCGACGCCACCACCACGCCGATCGAGGCCGGGCTCGCCTGGGCGGTCTCCAAGCGCCGACGCGCCGAGGGCGGCTTCCCCGGCGCCGAGGTCATTCTGCGCCAGCTTTCCGAAGGGACGGACCGGCTGCGGGTCGGCCTGCGTCCCGAAGGCCGCGCCCCCGCCCGCGAAGGCGCCGAGATCACAGACCCCGACGGCGCCTCCATCGGCCGGGTCACGAGCGGGGGCTTCGGTCCCACGGTCGGCGGTCCTATCGCCATGGGCTATGTCGCGCGCGCTTACGCCGATGAGGGCCGCGCGGTGGCGCTGGTGGTGCGCGGCCGACCGTTGCCGGCCCGGGTGGTCGGGCTTCCCTTCGTCCCCACCCGCTATCATAAACCCTGAACACGCGTCTTTCGAAACGGACCAACGCCCGCCGACAGAGCGAACCACACGCGAAAGAATGAGAGGAACCCAGCGATGAGTGAGATCCGCTTCTCCAAGGACCACGAGTGGGCGCGCGTCGAGGACGGCGTCGCCACCGTCGGCATCACCGACTACGCGCAAGAGCAGCTCGGCGACGTGGTGTTCGTCGAGCTCCCCGACGTCGGCAAGACAGTGAAGCAGAACGACGAAGCCGCGGTCGTCGAATCGGTCAAGGCCGCAAGCGAGGTCTACGCGCCGCTCAGCGGGAAGGTGGTCGAGATCAACGACGCGCTCGCCGACGCGCCCGAGACCGTGAACGCGGACCCTTTGGGCGAAGGCTGGTTTTTCAAGCTTGAGCTTTCCGATCCCTCGGAGTTCGACAACCTGATGGACGAGGCCGCCTATAAGGCCTACCTCGAAAGCCTCGACTGACGCGCCCTGAGACGGCCTTTTGCGCCCGCCAAGGAGATCGACCCCATGTCTGACGCACGCCTCCCCCTAGTCGAACTGGAGATGCGCGGCGACTTCGTGCGCCGGCATATCGGCCCCGGCGACGACCAGATCGCCGCGATGCTGGAAACCCTCGGGCTCTCGTCGCTCGACGAGCTGATCGAAAAGACGGTGCCGGCGGCGATCGTCTCGAAGAAGCCGCTCGACCTTCCTGCGCCCTTGAGCGAGCGTCGCGCGATTTCCTACCTGCGACGGATGGCGGGGCGCAACAAGGTGTTCGTGTCCATGATCGGCATGGGCTACTACGGCACGGTGCTGCCGTCGGTCATTCTGCGCAACGTGCTCGAAAATCCGGCCTGGTACACCGCCTACACCCCCTATCAGGCCGAGATCAGCCAGGGCCGGCTCGAGGCGCTGCTCGTTTTCCAGCAAATGATCGTCGACCTCACCGGGATGGAGATCGCAAACGCTTCGCTCCTCGACGAGGCGACCGCGGCGGCCGAGGCGATGACCATGACCCACCGGATCTCGAAGAAGGGTTCGGACACTTATTTCATCGCCGCCGACTGTCATCCGCAGACCATCGCGGTGGTCGAAACCCGCGCCCGCGCGCTTGGTTTCAAGGTCGTGGTCGGCGACCCCGAAGCCGATCTCGATGCGCACGACCTGTTCGGCGTTCTGGTCCAGTACCCGGGCACCGGCGGGACGCTGCGCGATCTCAGGCCGGTGATCGAAAAGGCCCACGCCCAGGACGCGCTGGTCACGGTGGCGGCCGATATTCTGGGGCTCGTTCTGCTCACCCCGCCGGGCGAGATGGACGCCGATATCGTGGTCGGCTCGACCCAGCGTTTCGGCGTGCCCATGGCCTACGGCGGGCCGCACGCCGCTTATCTCGCGACCCGCGACAAGTTTCGCCGGCAGATGCCGGGCCGGGTCATCGGGGTGTCGATCGACGCCCAAGGCCGGCCCGCGCTGCGCATGGCCATGCAGACGCGCGAGCAACACATCCGGCGCGAGAAAGCGACCTCGAACATCTGCACCGCCCAGGTCCTGCTCGCGATCATCGCGGCGTTCTACGCGGTCTATCACGGCCCAGACGGGCTCAAGCGCATCGCCGGGCGGGTCCACCGGATGACCCAGATCCTCGCCGAAGGGCTTAAGCGCCTGGGCTTCGAGGTGGTCAACGAAGCGTTCTTCGACACCCTGACCGTGCGGGTTCCCGGCCAGGCCGCGCGGATCGCCGCCAAGGCGCGCGAATCGCGCATCAACCTGCGCGTGATCGACGCCGACCACCTCGGCATCGCGTTCGACGAGACCACGACGCGAGCCAATCTGCGGGCGCTGTGGCGCGTGTTCTCGACCGGCGCCGACCGCCGGCTCGACATCGACCGGCTCGACGAGGAGGTCGCCGAGTGCATCCCCAGGCCCTTGCAGCGGAGAAGCGACTTCCTCACCCATCCGGTCTTCCACCTCTACCACGGCGAGACCGAGATGCTGCGGTACCTGCGCTGGCTCGCGGCCAAGGATCTCGCGCTCGACCGCTCGATGATCCCGCTCGGCTCCTGCACCATGAAGCTCAACGCGACCACCGAGCTGATCCCCATCACCTGGCGCGAGTTCCGCGCCATGCATCCCTTCGCGCCGCTCGACCAGGCCCAGGGTTACCAGCAGCTCTTCGAGGAGCTTGAGGACATGCTCTGCGAGATCACCGGGTTCGATGCGGTTTCGCTCCAGCCCAACGCGGGATCGCAGGGCGAGTACGCCGGGCTTCTGACGATCCGCCGCTACCACGAGGCGCGCGGCGAAGGCGGGCGCGACGTCTGCCTGATTCCGGCCTCGGCCCACGGCACCAACCCGGCGAGCGCGGCGATGGCGGGTTTGCGCGTGGTCACGGTCGCCTGCGACGACCACGGCAACGTCGACGTCGACGACCTCAAGGCCAAGGCCGAGGAGCACGCGGACCGGCTCGCCGCGTTGATGATCACCTATCCCTCGACCCACGGCGTGTTCGAGGAGGCGATTCGCGACATCTGTCAGATCGTCCACGACCACGGCGGGCAGGTCTATTTCGACGGCGCCAATCTCAACGCGCTGGTCGGGATTGCGCGGCCGGCCGAGATCGGCGCCGACGTCTCGCACATGAACCTGCACAAGACCTTCGCCATCCCCCACGGCGGCGGCGGCCCCGGGGTGGGACCGATCGGCGTGCGCAAGCATCTCGCGCCCTATCTTCCCGACCACCCGGTGGTCGAGGGCGTGAACCCGGCCGCCGCCGGCGGCGACGGCACCATCGGCGCGATCGCGGCCGCGCCTTGGGGCTCGGCCGGCATCCTGCCCATAAGCTGGGCCTACATCGCCATGATGGGCGCGCGCGGGCTCAGGCGGGCGAGCGAGATCGCGATCCTCAACGCGAACTACATCGCCCACAGGCTCGCGCCCTACTACCCCGTCCTCTACACGGGCAAGAACGGGATGGTGGCCCACGAGTGCATCATCGACCTGCGCCCGCTCAAGGCGTCGTCGGGGGTGACCGTCGACGACGTCGCCAAGCGGCTGATCGACTACGGCTTCCACGCGCCCACCATGTCGTTCCCGGTGCCCGACACCCTGATGATCGAGCCGACCGAGAGCGAGGCCAAGCGCGAGCTCGACCGGTTCTGCGACGCCATGATCGC
>CAYYWV010000033.1:0-25091 GCA_964475385.1 uncultured Alphaproteobacteria bacterium
TCGGCGAGCACCTCGATCACCCGGCAGTCCGCGATCCGCCCGCGCCGGCATTGCTCGATCATGCGCTCGAGCTCGCGCCTGAGCGCCTCGAGACGCCGGATTCGGCTCTCGACCCGGGCGAGCTGGGCGCTCGCGATGCGATCGGCGGCCGCGCAGGGGCGGTCGGGATCGTCGGCGAGGCTCATCAGCTCGCGGATCGCGTCGAGCGAGAAGCCGAGCTCGCGTCCGTGTCGGATGAAGGCCAGGCGTTCGAGATGGCGGCGGTCGTAGCGCCGCTGGTTGCCCGCGGTGCGCACGGGCTCGGGCATCAGGCCGATCGATTCGTAGTAGCGGATGGTCTGCACCTTGCAGCCGGTCTCGCGGGCGAGCTGGCCGATGGTGAGCGCGTGCGGAGGCATGATTTTCCCTTGAACCTACAGTCGCTGTAGCTCCTATCTTGCCAGGGAACGCCTCGCTCGTCGAGGAAGACCTGCCCCAACGCCAACGAAAGCCATGCTCCAACGTTCAGTCCCGCCCCGGCCGACGCACGATCCTGATCACGGGCGTCACCCCCGCGGTAAAAACACAGAGAGCGCGCCGGCCGCTGCCTGCGATGCCTGCGAGACCGCCCCGGATCTCGCTCCCCCCTCCGCATGGCGCATGGCTTTCGCGGTCGAAGGGCTCGATTGCGCCGAAGAGGTGGCGGCGCTCAAACGCGCAATCGGCCCGCTCGTCGGCGGCGAGGCGCATCTCGCCTTCGACGTCGTCAACGGGCGCATGATGGTCCTCGAAGGAGCGCAAGCCGTTTCGGCGGATGCGATCCGCGAGGCCGTCCGCAAGACCGGGATGAACGCGCGCCTCATCCGCGACGACGAGGGCGACGCAGCAACGCGCGCCGCCGAAAAGCGTCACCGAATTCAGGTCTGGTTGATGGCGCTGTCCGGGCTTTCGGTTCTCACCGGGGTCGTGCTTCACATCCTGTTCGCGGGCGGCGTCGAGCGGGCGATCGCTCTCTTCGCCGGCCACGGCGGCGAGCCCATGCCGGCGACCGAGATCGGGGCTTACGCGCTCGCCATCGTCTTCGGCGGACGATTCGTGGTCGTCAAGGCATGGTACGCGGCGCGCGCGCTTAGGCCCGATATCAATCTTTTGATGGTCATCGCGGTCTCCGGCGCGGTCGTTATCGGCGAGTGGTTCGAGGCCGCAACGGTGACCTTTCTGTTCGCGCTTTCGCTGGTGCTGGAAAGCTGGAGCGTAGGCCGCGCGCGGCGCGCCATCGCGGCCCTTCTCGACCTCGCGCCGCCCAGCGTGCGCGTTCGGACCGCAACCGGCGAAGAGATCGAAACCCCGGTCGCATCGGTCGCGCCGGGCAGCCGCTTCGTCGTCCGGCCGGGCGAGCGCATCGCCCTCGACGGCCGCGTGGTCGCCGGCGAAAGCGCGGTCAACCAGGCCCCGATCACGGGCGAAAGCCTGCCGGTTCCCAAGGCGCCGGGGGATACGGTCTTCGCCGGCACCATCAACGGCGACGGCGCGATCGAGGTCGAAAGCACCAAACCCGCCTCCGACACCACGCTCGCCCGCATCATTCGCCTGATCGAGGAGGCGCACGCCCGCCGCGCTCGGGCCGAGCAGTGGGTCGAGTCCTTCGCCCGCGTCTACACGCCGCTTGTGATCCTGCTTGCGATTGCGGTGTTCCTGGTCCCCCCGCTCGCTTTCGGCGGGGCGTGGGATGTGTGGTTCTACCGCGCGCTCGTCCTGCTCGTCATCGCCTGCCCTTGCGCGCTCGTGATCTCGACGCCGGTGGGGGTCGTCGCCGCGCTCGCTTCGGCGGCGCGTCGCGGCGTATTGGTCAAGGGGGGAACCTACATCGAGCAGCCCGCGCGGCTTGAAGCGATCGCCTTCGACAAAACCGGCACGCTCACCCGCGGCGCGCCCGAGGTGGTCGCGGTCGTGCCCTTCGACGGCCACACCGAGGAGGAGCTTCTCGAACGCGCCGCCGCGCTCGAAGCGCGCAGCATGCACCCGCTCGCCCGCGCCATCGTCGCATACGCAAGCGCCCGCGGAATCGCGCCGCCCCCGGCCGAGAACGCCCGCCTCCTTCAAGGCAAGGGCGTCGCCGGACGCTTCGACGGCGAGGAGTTCTGGCTCGGCTCGCACCGCTATCTCGTCGAGCGCGGCCAGGGCTCGGACGCGCTCGCCGCTCAGACCGAAGCCTTAGAGCGCGCGGGCCGGACCGTGATCGTGATCGGCAACGCCCGTCACGTCTGCGGCCTGATCGCCGTCGCCGACGGCCTCCGCCCCGAGGTTCCCGCCGTGCTCGCCGCATTGCGTCGCGCAGGCGTGCAACGCCTCGTCATGCTCACCGGCGATAACCGGGCGACCGCCGAAGCGATCGGGCGCGAAGCCGGGGTCGATGCGGTCGAGGCCGAGCTGTTGCCCGAGGATAAGGTCGCCGCGATCGAACGGCTGACGGCTGCGCACGGTACGGTCGCCATGGTCGGCGACGGGGTCAACGACGCCCCCGCCATGGCGCGGGCGAGCTTCGGCATCGCCATGGGCGCGATGGGGAGCGACGCCGCGATCGAGACCGCGGACATCGCGCTTATGACCGACGATCTCGAAAAACTGCCCTGGCTGATCGCGCACTCCCGGCGCACAATCCGCATTATTCGCGAGAACATCGTCTTCGCGCTCGGGGTGAAGGCCGTCTTCGTGGTTCTCACCTTCGCCGGGATCGCCACGCTTTGGGGCGCGATCGCGGCCGATGTCGGCGCTTCGCTCCTGGTGGTCGCCAACGCGCTTCGCCTGCTTCGCGCCGACATTCCTGAAATTCAGCCTTCACCGCGACCGGCGTCCGCCAACGGATGATCACCTCGAAACGGCTGGCGAAAGCCGCCGCGGCGGCGGCGCTCGCGACGTTCTCAAGCGCTGGCGCAGCTTACGCGCACGAAGCCGCTTCGGCCGTTGAAAACCTCTGGTCCGCGTGGACTCTATCGCCCGAGATCGTCGCCGGCACGTTGATCGCCGGCCTCGTATACAGCGCGGGGCTGCGCCGGTGCTGGCTGGGCGAGCAGACCCGCGGCTGGCGACATGCGGCGTTCTTCGCCGGCCTCGCGGCAGTGTTTCTGGCCCTTCAGTCGCCCATAGACGCCCTCGCCGCGCGGTTGTTCTCCGTCCACCAAGTCCAACACCTTTTGTTGCGGACGGTGGGACCGATGCTCATTGCGCTGGCTTGGCCTTCCGGGCTCTTAATCGCCGGCATGCCGGCCCTGTTGCGGAAGACCCTGTTGAGGCCGGTGGTCGCGAGCAAGACGATGCGCAAGGCTTTCAGCGCGCTCGCCCATCCTGTTTCAGCGACGGCGTTCTTCATCGGCGCGCTCTATTTCTGGGAAATCCCGCGCTATCACAATCTCGCCCTCCTCAACGAGCCGATCCACTACTTCATGCACGCAAGCATGCTGGCCGCCGGGCTGGTGTTTTGGTGGCGCGTGTTCGAGCGACGGTCGGCTCCGCAAGGCCTGCGCTATGGCGTTCGGCTTATGATGCTGTGGCTGGTCATTCTCTCCAACATCGTCCTCGGCGCGTATACGACGCTGAAAAGCACGGTCCTTTACGGCGCTTACGATGTGACCGGAAGGCTGTTCGACTATCCGCCGCTCACCGACGAGCAAGTAGGCGGCATCGTCATCTGGATACCGAGCAGCATGATGGGCCTGATCGCGATCCTGATCGTCATTCATATGTGGGGACGCCACGAAACCCGCGTCGAGACCCGTCTCGCCGCACGCGGCGCCGACGGCGCGCTTCCCTTGACGGCGGCCCAAGTGGTTCGCGCGCAGGCCGGCCGCAACCGGACCGTTGCGCTCGGTCTCGCAATCTTCGCCATCACCGTTTTCACCGCCGCGATCACCCTGGGCGTGGTTCGGCTCGTCATGGGACGCTGAACGCGCGCGAGCCCGCCGCCTCCTCTGTCTGCGCGTATAACCGCTCTCTTTCTTCGCCCGCGGAAGATGGCGTAGGCTGCCACCGCCGGCCCATTGCCGCCACCCCACGGAGATAGCGAAGATGACGAGCGCGCGCGAACGGCTTCTCGACGGCATTCGCATTCTCGACTTCACCCGCGTGATGGCGGGGCCGTACTGCACCGCGCTTCTCGCCGACCTCGGCGCCGAGGTCATCAAGGTCGAGCCCCCGGGCGGCGACGACTACCGCCATGTGGGGCCGTTCAAGAACGGCGAGAGCGCGCTGTTCCTTCTCGTCAACCGGCGCAAGCGCGGGATCGTCCTCGACCTCAAGACCGAAAAGGGCGTAGAGCTCGCCCGCGCGCTCGCCGCCAAGGCTGACGTGGTGGTCGAGAACTTCCGCCCCGGCGTCGCCGCGCGGCTCGGCATCGACTACGAGAGCCTGAGCGCGGAAAACCCCGGGCTCGTCTACGCGAGCATCTCGGGCTTCGGGCAGACGAGCCCGATGGGCGATCTTCCGGCCTATGACATCGTCGCCCAGGCGCTGACCGGCCTGATGGCGATGACCGGCGAAGCGGACGGTCCGCCTACGATGGTCGGCGAATCGATCGGCGATCTCGCGGCCGCGATGTTCGCCGCTTATGGCATTCTCGCCGCCCTTCTCGCCCGCGAGCGCACGGGGCGCGGCCGTTATCTCGATGTGGCGCTGTTCGATTCCCTGTTCGCGCTTTTGCCGACATCGCTCTGCCAGGTGCTCTACGCCGGGCGCGCGCCGAAGCGCGTCGGCAACCGCCACCAGGTCTCGGCCCCTTTCGGCGTCTTCCGCGCGAGCGACGGCCATGTGGTGATCGCGGCGCTGACCGAACGCCAGTTCGCGGCGCTCGCCGAGGCCATCGGTCGGCCCGAGATCGCCGACGACCCGCGGTTCGCGAGCGACGAGGACCGGTGCGCCCACGAATCGGCGCTGCGCGCCGAGATCGAGGCCTGGACCGCCGCGCGGCCCGTCGAGGAGGCGGTGGCGGCGCTCTCCGCGGCCGGCGTTCCCGCCGCCCCGATCTGGGAGATCGCCGAGGCCGCGCGTTCGCCCCAGGTCACGGCCCGCGGCCTTCTCGCCACCGCCCGCCACAAGCGCCTCGGTCCGATCCCGGTTCCCGAGCAACCGGTTCGGTTCGCGGACGCGCCGCGCGGCGAGGCGACGGCCGCGCCCACGCTCGGCGAGCACTCGGACGAGGTCTTGCGCGCGGTGCTCGGGCTCGACGACGACGAGATCCGCGCCTTGCGCGCGGTCGGCGCGGTTCGCTGACAAAGGAAGGACGACGATGGATTTCCGTCTGAGCGAGGAGGACGAAGCCGTCTTCGAGGCGGTGCGCCGTTTCGCCGAGGCCGAGCTCGCGCCCCGGGCGGCCGAGATCGACGAGACCGAGACCTTCGCCACCGTCCATCTGCCGGGGCTCGGCGCGCTCGGCGTCATGGGCATGAACCTGCCCGAACGCGTCGGCGGCGCGGGGGTCTCGCCGCTCGCCTTGTTCCGGGCGGTCGAGGCCATCGCGGGCGCTTGCGCCTCGACCGGCTCGATGGTGACGGCGCACTACCTCGCGACCGATTCGATCCTGCTCGGGGGCGACGAGGCGTTGCAGGCGCGCTTTCTGCCCGACGCGGCCGCCGGCAGGCGGCTCGGCGCTTTCGCGCTCACCGAGCCGGGCGCGGGCTCGAACCCCGCCGACATGGCGACGCGCGCCTATCGGGACGGCGACGGTTATCGCATCGAAGGCGTCAAGCACTTCATCTCGAACGCGGGCGCGGCCGACTTCCTGGTGGTCTATGCGATCACCGACCCCGCGGCCGGGCGCCGCGGGATCAGCGCCTTCGTGGTCGAGCGCGACGCCCCGGGCGTGGCCGTCGGCGCGCGCGAGCCGACCATGGGCTTGCGCGGCGGCCATGTGTTCGAGATCCGCCTCGACTGCCGGGTGCCGGCCGAGAGCCGGATCGGCCCCGAGGGTTCGGGGTTCAAGACCGCGATGCGGGTGCTGGACAACGGCCGGGTCGAGGTCGCGGCGCAGTGCGTCGGCATCGCCCAGGCCGCGCTCGACGCGGCCCTCGCCTGGGCCGGCGAACGTCGGGTCGGCGGCGCGCCCATCGGCGACTTCCAGGGTTTGCAATGGATGCTCGCCGACATGGCGACCGAGCTCGAAGCGGCGCGGCTGCTCGGGCTCAAGGCGGCGTGGCTCAGGGCCGAAGGCCAGCGCTTCACCGCCGAGGCCTCGATGGCCAAGCTGTTCGCCTCCGAGATGGTCCATCGGGTGACCGACCGCGCGCTCCAGATCCACGGCGGCTATGGGTACACCCGGGCGATGCCGCTCGAACGCCTGGTCCGCGACGCCCGCATCATGCGGATCTTCGAGGGCTCGTCCGAGATCCAGCGCAACATCATCGCCCGCAGCCTGCTGCGCAGCCCGCGCTGACGCCGCCGCGGCGGCGGTCGGCGAAAAGCCCTATTGTCAGAATATGTAAGATATCTTACATTTTAACTCTCTTGCCCGCCCTGCGGGCTCCGACAGCGACGAGGGCAGGTTGATCGCCGCGACGAGCGGAAGAAGACTAGGGTCGAGCGAACGGCAGGATGCGATCGTTCGCATCGTGCGCGAGAAGGGCTACGCCTCGATCGAAAGCATGGCCCAGGCCTTCGACGTCTCGGCCCAGACCATCCGCCGCGACGTGATCGAGCTTAGCCGGCGCAACCTCGTGCAGCGCTATCACGGGGGCGCGGGTCTGCCGACGGGCCGCGACCGGCTCGCCTACTCGAACCGCCGGGTCCGCTTCGCGGCCGAGAAGCGCCGCATCGCCGCCGCGCTCGCGCGCGAGATCCCGAACGGCGCCTCGCTGTTCATCGACATCGGCACGACCACCGAAGCGGTCGCCGAAGCGCTTCTGAATCATAAAGGTTTACGCATTATCACCAATCATATAGCGGTCGTTTCGACGTTCTGCGAGAACACCGATTTCGAGATCATTCTGACCGGCGGCATGGTTCGCAACCCCGACCGAGCGGTCACCGGCGAGGCGGCCGCCGAGTTCCTGCGCGAGTTCCGGGTGCGGTTCGGCATTTTCGGAATCGGGGCCATCGACCACGAAGGGCAGATGCTCGACTACGATTACCGCGACACCCGCGTCTCGCGCGCCGCGATCGAGATTTCGCGCCACCGCTTCGTGGTCGCCGATTCGAGCAAGTTTTTCGGCGACGCCATGATCCGGCTCGCCCACGTCTCGGAGATCGACGCCTTGTTCACCGACGCTCCGCCGCCGCCGGCGATCGCCGAGCAGCTCGCCTCCCACGGCGTCAAGCTCGTCGTCGCGAGCGACGATTCGCAGACCGATCCGGAGGCCACGAATGCCGGAGAGCAAAGCCCGTCTCCAACGCGGCTTTCGGAAACTGCGTGAAACTTGACAGGTTCGTGAGATTTCCAACATAATTTTTGTAACAAAACGGACACAATAATGCGCGTAAGCTGAGCCCAGCACGCGCAGGGGACGCCGGCGCGCCGCAACCGGACGGTCGCCGGACGCGGTCTGGACGCCACAGTCCAGGTCGTGACCGAATGGACCGGGAAGAACGCGGCAAAGGGAGGATGCGAGCGTTCATGTCCGCGATCGAGCTGATCCACGTGACCAAGCGCTGGGGACCGACGGTCGCGGTCGACGACGTCTCGTTCCGGGTCGATGAGGGCAGCTTCGTCGTTCTTCTTGGCCCGTCGGGCTGCGGAAAATCGACCACGCTTCGCATGATCGCCGGCCTCGAGGAAACGAGCGCCGGCCGGATCGTGATCGCGGAGCGCGACATGACGGAAGAGCCGCCCTCCCGGCGCCGGGTGTCGATGGTCTTCCAGTCTTACGCCTTGTTCCCCCACCTCAACGTGGCCGAGAACATCGTCTTCGGCCTCAAGGTGCGCAAAGTATCCGCAGCCGAGCGCCGCGAGCGCCTCGCCCGCGTCGCCGATCTCGTCGGCCTCGCCGGGCTTCTCGACCGCAAGCCGGCCCAGCTTTCGGGCGGCCAGCGCCAGCGGGTCGCGCTTGCGCGGGCGATCATCGCCGAGAATCCGATCTGTCTGATGGACGAGCCGCTGTCGAACCTCGACGCCAAGCTGCGCCATGAGATGCGGGTCGAGATCCGCGCCCTCCAACAACGCCTCGGCATGACCGTGGTCTATGTCACCCACGACCAGACCGAGGCCATGAGCATGGCCGACAAGATCGTCCTGCTCCGCGAGGGTCGAATCGAGCAGGAAGGCGCGCCCGACGATCTTTACGACCGCCCCGAGACCGTCTTCGCCGCGAGCTTCATCGGCACGCCGCCGATGAACTTGCTCGCGCTCTCCGACGGCCCCCAGGGCGCGGTGCTGACGGGCTCGGACGTGCCTGTGCTCGATGGCGCGGGGCGCGGACGGCTCTTCGGCGTTCGGCCCGAGCATGTCGTCATCGACGAACGCGACGGCGTGCCGGCCGCGCTTTGCGCGTCGGACTATCTCGGGGCCGACACCATCGTGACCGCGCGCATCGGCGAGCAGACGCTTTCGGTGCGCGTGCCGGGCCGCTTCGTCGCCCAGCCGGGCGAAACCGTTCGCCTGCGCTGGTCGCCCGGCGACGTCCACGTTTTCGACCAGGCGACGGGCCGGCGCATGAGCGGGTACAGGGTTCGAAGCATCGCCGCGTGAGCGGCGTTTCGGGTCGCGGCGGCGCCGTCGCAGCAACGACCGCCGCCGCGGGGGTTCAGTTCAGTGCAGTGCAGGGAATGGACACAGAGGTGACACCATGTTTACGAGACTGCTGAAGAAAACCGCGCTCGCCGCGCTCGCGGCGGTCTTGGCCGCGGGGCTCTCCGCGACCGCGAAGGCCGGAGTCGAGCTGACCATGTACTACCCGGTCGCCGTCGGCGGACCGTTGACCAAGATCGTCGACGGCCTGGTCGCCGACTTCGAAAAGGAAAACCCCGACATCAAGGTCAACGCGATCTACGCCGGCAACTATAACGACGCTCGCATCAAGGCGCTCGCCGCGCTCAAGAGCGGCAAGCCCGCCCAGCTTTCGGTGATGTTCGCGATCGACATCTACGAGCTGATCGAGCAGGACGCGATCGTTCCCTTCGACGACCTGGTCTCGACCGACGAGGAGCGCGCCTGGCTCAACAGCTTCTACCCGGCGCTGATGGAGAACGGCCGCACCCTGGGCAAGACCTGGGGCGTTCCGTTCCAGCGCTCCACCATCGTCATGTACTACAACAAGGACGCCTTCCGCGAAGCCGGGCTCGACCCCGAGAAGCCGCCGGCGACCTGGGACGAGCTGGTCGCGATGGGCAAGAAGCTGACCAAGGTCGAGAACGGCCAAGTCAAGCGCTGGGGCCTGATGATCCCGTCCACCGGCTATCCCTACTGGATGTTCGGCGCGCTCGCCATGCAGAACGGCCAGGTGCTGATGAACGGCGACGGCAACAAGACCTTCTTCGACGCCCCGGCCACCGTCGAGGCGCTCCAGTTCTGGGTCGACCTCGGCCGCAAATACGGGGTAATGCCGTCGGGCACCATCGAGTGGGGCACGCTGCGCCAGAACTTCCTCGAAGGAAAGACCGCGATCATGTGGCACTCGACCGGCAACCTGACCGTGGTCAAGAAGAAGGCCAAGTTCGACTTCGGCGTCGCCATGCTGCCGGCCAAGAAGCGCCGCGGCACGCCCACGGGCGGCGGCAACTTCTACATCTTCAAGAAGAGCACGCCCGAGGAGAAGCAGGCGGCCATGCGGCTGATCCGCTTCATGACCGCGCCCGAGCGCGCCGCCGAGTGGAGCATCAAGACCGGCTACATCGGCACCAGCCCGGCGGCCTACGAGACGCCGGCGCTTAAGAAGTACGTGGCCGAGTTCCCGCCCGCCGCGGTCGCCCGCGACCAGCTCAAATACGCCACGGCCGAGCTTTCGACCTATCAGACCGGCCGCGTGCGCAAGCTGCTCGACGACGCGATTCAGGCCGCTCTGGTCGGCTCCAAAACCCCGGCCGAGGCGCTCAAGGCGGCGCAGAAGCAGGCGGACCGGCTGCTCAAGCGGTATCGCTGATCCCGGGCCGCGCGCAAGCGCCAACCGGGAGACGCCCGGAAGCTCGCCCGTGCGGGGCTTCCGGGCGTCCGCCCGGCCATTGCCGATCCACGCCCAAGCAGCCTCGAAAATAGCGGCATGACCTCGCGACGCGCGATTCTGAACCAGGTCTACGGCTGGCTTCTGCTGACGCCGGCGGCGATCCTTCTGATCGCGTTCACCCACTACCCGGCGCTCGCGACGCTCTGGCAGAGCTTCTTTTCGTCGGGAACCGCCATCCGGCCCTCGGTCTTCGTCGGCCTCGACAACTACCGGATGATGCTCGACGACGAGGTGTTCTGGCAGGTGGTTCGCAACAACCTTCTGTTCGCCGTCGGCACCATTCCGGCGAGCATCGCCATCGCGCTCGCGATGGCGCTCTGGGTTAACCGCAAGCTGCCGCTCCGCGGGCTCGTGCGGATGAGCTACTTCACGCCGACCATTCTGCCGATGATCGCGGTCGCCAACATCTGGCTGTTCTTCTACACGCCCGAGATCGGGCTCGTCGACAAGATCGCCGCGATCTTCGGGATTCCTTCGCACAACTGGTTGGGCGATCCGAACACGGTGCTTTGGGCGATCGTGGTGATGGCGATCTGGAAGGAAGCGGGCTTCTTCATGATCTTCTACCTCGCCGCCCTTCAGTCGCTGCCGCCCGAGCTCGAAGAGGCCGGCCGCCTCGAAGGCGCGAGCCGTTGGTACTACTTCCGGCGGGTCACCTTCCCGCTCCTGATGCCGACCAGTCTGTTCGTGCTCATCAACGCGGTGATCAACTCGTTCAAGCTGGTCGATCAGCTCTTCATTCTGACCAAGGGCGGTCCCGACAACGCGAGCTCGCTGCTCCTCTACTACATCTACGAGGTCGCGTTCAGCTTCTTCGACCAAGCCTATGCGTCGACGCTCACGGTGGTGCTGCTCGCGGCGCTCGCGGTGATCTCGATCGGCCAGTTCGTGATCCTGGATAAGCGGATTCATTACCGATGAACGGACCGCGTAAGCGCGACCTTCTGGCGGGAATCGAGGCCGGCGCGGCCTGGCTCCTTGCGATTCTCTGGCTGTCGCCGCTGATCTACGCCTTCTGGAGCGCTTTTCACCCGCCCGAGTACGCAACCCGTTTCGCGCTGTTCGCGCCGCTCACCCTCGACAACTTCCGCGAAGCCTGGTCGCAAGCCCCGTTCGCGCGCTACTTCCTCAACACCTTCATTCTGGTGACCATGATCCTGGCGGCGCAGTTCGCGCTCTGCACGCTCGCCGGCTTCGCCTTCGCGCGATTCGAGTTTCGCGGCCGCGGCGTCGCCTTCGCGCTGGTTCTCGTCCAGCTCATGATCATGCCCGAGGTGCTGATCGTCGAGAACTATCGGATCATGAGCCGGCTCGGCCTGGTCGACACCATCCTCGGCATCGGGCTGCCCTATATGGCGAGCGCGTTCGGCATCTTCCTTCTGCGCCAGACCTTCAAGACCGTGCCCAAGGAGCTCGAGGAAGCGGCGCGGGTCGAGGGCTGCTCGATGCTCCAGATCCTGTGGAAGGTCTACGTGCCGCTCGCCCGGCCGACCTACATCGCCTACGGGCTGGTCTCGGTAAGCTACCACTGGAACAACTTCCTGTGGCCGCTGGTCATCACCAACTCGGTCGAGACCCGGCCGCTCACCGTCGGTCTCGCGATCTTCGGCGCGCCCGAATCGGGCGTCGACTGGTCGATCATCACCGCCGGCACGCTGCTTGCGGTCGCGCCGCTGCTGGTCGCCTTTCTTCTTTTCCAACGCCAGTTCGTGCAGTCGTTCATGCACGCCGGGATCAAATGACCGCGATCGTCACCTGGAACGTCCAAAGCGGCCGCGGCGTGGACGGACGGCTCGACCTCGGCCGCGTCGCGCGCGCGATCGGAGAGATCGGCGGGGCCGACGTGATCTGCCTTCAAGAGGTGATTCGTTTCATGCCCGAGCTCGACGACGGCGCGGGCGCCGATCAAGTCGCGGTTCTCGGCGGGCTTTTCCCGGGCTTCGAGCCGGTCTACGGCCCGGCGGTCGAGCGAGCGGGCGGCGTGACGGGCCGCCACGCCCAGTACGGCAACCTGGTGCTTTCGCGCCTTCCGGTCCTTGCGATCGCGCGCCACATGCTGCCGCAACCGGCCGAGCCCGGCGTCAGGTTCATGCCGCGCCAAGCGACCGAGGTGACGGTCGCGGCCCGCGATGGCCCTTTGCGGATCGTCACCACCCATCTCGAGTTCCACTCCGAGACCCAGAGACTCGCCCAGGCCGCGCGCCTGCGCGCGCTCCACCGTGAGGCCGCCGCCAACGCGGCCACGCCCGTTCCCCGGCCCGAGAGCGGCGCCTACGCCGCCGTTCCCCGGCCGGCGCGCTGCGTGCTTTGCGGCGACTTCAACGCGCTGCCGGGCGATGCGGTCTACGCCTGCGTCACAGCCCCGTTCGACGACGAAACCCCGCCGCTTCTCGATGCCTGGCGCGCAGTCCATGGCGACGCCCCGCACCCGCCCACCTGCGGCGTTTACGACCGTCGCCAGTGGCCCGAGGGCCCCCATTGCCGCGATTTCGCCTTCGTCACCCCCGATCTCGCCCGCCGGATCGACCGTATCGAAGTCGACCTCGAGACCGCGGTCTCCGACCATCAGCCCTTGCGCATCGTGATCGCCGATTTAGCTCTCGGGCGCGAAAGGTTTTGATCTCGATCAACCGCCGCCCATCGGTCCTCCTATAGGGTGGTTGACAGTAAGGCTTTTCCTTGACCCGACTTCCCATGTGGGATTCCCTATGGCGCGCGCCGGCGTCGAAGTCCACATAGAGCGCCGGGCGATATGCAGAGCCGAACCATGCAGGGGGGACGAACAACAATGAGACAGCTTTCAAAGCGCGGCGGTCTCCACGTGTTGGCCGCACTTGCCGTATTCGCCGCAACCGCCTTCTCGAGCCTGGGGGCGGGCCGCGTCTTCGCTGCCGAGCCGATCAAAATCGGCAGCTTTCTCTCGGTTTCCGGCGGGGCTTCCTTCCTCGGCGCTCCCGAGCTCAAGACCATGCAAATGGTCATCGAGGACATCAACGCCAAAGGCGGCATCTTGGGTCACAAGCTCGCGCTCATCCACTATGACGATCAGACCAACGCCAAGAACGCCATCACCTACGTCAAGCGCTTGATCAACCAGGACAAGGTCGACCTTATCATCGGCGGCTCGACCACCGGCAACACCATGGCGGTGATCAAGCTGATCCAGAAGGCGGGGATGCCGTTCATCTCGCTCGCCGGCGCCAGCGTCATCATCGACCCGGTCAAGAAGTGGGTCTTCAAAACCCCGCACACCGACAAGGTCGCGGTCTCCAAGATCTTTCAGGACATGAAGGCGCGCGGCCTCGCCAAGGTCGGACTCCTTTCCGGCAGCGGCGGATTCGACAAGTCGTGCCGCAAGAACGCCCATGCGCTCGCCGCCCGGTTCGGCCTCTCCATCGTCGCCGACGAGGTCCACGGCAAGGGCGACACCGACATGACGCCGCAGCTCACCAAGATCAAGAACACGCCGGGAATCCAGGCGTTTCTCTACTGCGGGTTCGGCGCGCCGACCAGCATCGTCGCCAAGAACTACAAGCAGCTCGGAATGACGATCCCCCATTATCAGACCCATGGCTCGGCCTCGATGAAGTTCATCGAAGGCGCGGCCGGGGCGGCCGAGGGCGTGCGTCTGCCGGCGGCGGCCCTTCTTGTGGTCGATCAGCTTCCCGATTCGCATCCCCAGAAGGCGGTCGGCATGGCGTACAAGACGGCCTATGAGGCCCGCTACAAGGAGCCGATCTCGACCTTCGGTGGCCACGCCTACGACGGCCTCCTGATCGCCACCCAGGCGATCAAGCGCGCAGGCTCCGCCGACAAGGAGAAGGTCCGCGCCGAGATCGAGAAGACCGACCACCTGGTCGGCGTCGACGGGATCTTCACCATGTCGCCGACCGACCATCTCGGGTTGGACGAAGACTCTTTCGTGATGGTCGAGGTCCGAAACGGCGCATGGAAGCTTCTCCAGTAGGCCCCATGCGGAGGACCGCGTGATTCCCTCCCCCGCCCATGCGGCGGGGGAGTTGGTTTTCACCAAAGCGACGGCGAACCGTGTCAGCAGAATTTCTTCAGTTTCTGTTCTCGGGAATCACGGTCGGCGCGATCTATGCGCTGGTCGGGCTCGGCTTCGCGATCATCTACAACGCAAGCCAGGTGATCAACTTCGCCCAGGGCGAGTTCGTGATGATCGGCGGCATGGCGACGGTCTCGCTGCTCGGCTTCGGACTTCCGCTGTGGGCGGCGATCGCGATCGCGATCGCGATTACGGTGGGCGTAGGCCTTCTGTTCGAAAAGCTCGCCATCGAGCCCGCGCGCAACGCGTCCGTGGTGACGCTGATCATCATCACCATCGGCGCCTCGATCTTCCTGCGCGGCGCGGCGCAGGTGATCTGGGGGCAAAACTTCCAAAGCCTACCGCCGTTCTCAGGGAACGAGCCGATCACGATCGGCGGGGCCTCCATCCTGCCCCAGAGCCTGTGGGTCATCGGCGGCGGGGCGGCCATCGTCGCCGGGCTTCAGTGGTTTTTCAACCACACGCGCGCTGGCAAAGCGATGATCGCGACCGCCCACAACCCGCTCGCCGCCAGGCTCGTCGGCATCAACACGCGCTTCGTCCTTTCGCTCAGCTTCGGACTTTCGGCGATGCTCGGCGCGGCGGCCGGGATTCTGATCGCGCCGATCTCGCTGACCTACACCGGCGTCGGCGTCATGCTCGGCCTCAAGGGTTTCAGCGCCGCCGTGCTCGGCGGGCTCGGCAAGCCGATGGGCGCGATCGCGGGCGGGCTGATCCTCGGCGTCAGCGAGGTGATGACGGCGGGCTATCTGTCGTCGGCCTACAAAGACGCCGTCGCCTTTATCATCATCCTCGCGGTTCTGTTCTTCATGCCGAACGGGCTGTTCGGCGCCCGGGAGACGGAACGGGTATGAAACGCCTCGCCCGGCCCCAAACCGGCGGCCTGCTTGCGCTTGCGTTGGTGATCGCCGCGCTGCCGGCGGTGCTCTCCAACGCCTTTTTCCTCGACGTCGCGATCCTGGTTGGGATCAACGCGATCGTCTGCGTCGGCCTTAATCTCCTGGTCGGCTATGCCGGCCAAATCAGCCTGGGTCACGCCGGATTCTTCGGGCTCGGAGCCTACACATCGACCATTCTGGTTGGCGAGTATGGCTGGCCGCCGCTCGCGGCGCTCCTTGCGGGCGCGATTGGGGTTGCGATCCTCGCCTTCGCGATCGCCCGGCCGATCATGAAGCTTAAGGGCCACTATCTCGCCATGGGAACCCTCGGCATGGGGATCGTGATCGCAATCGTCCTTAACCAAGAGGTTGATCTGACCGGAGGCCCCGACGGCATGCCGGTCGAACCCTTCACGATCCTGGGCTGGGAGCCGACGGACGAGATCGCCTGGTACTGGATCGTCGGCGGTCTGTTGCTGGTCTCGGTTTGGCTTGCGCTCAACCTTATCCACTCGCCGGTCGGGCGCGCCCTGCGCGCGGTTCACGGCTCCGAGGCGGCGGCCGCGGTCGCCGGCGTCGATGTCGCCCATTACAAGATTCTGGTGTTCGTGGTCTCGACCGTGTTCGCAAGCGTCGCCGGCAGCCTGTTCGCTCATTACGCGGGCTTCATCACGCCGTCCGAAGCCGGCTTCATCCGTTCGATCGAGTTCATCACCATGGTGGTGCTCGGCGGCATGGCGTCGGTCTTCGGCGCGGTGGTGGGGGCAGCGATCCTGACCACGCTGCCGCAGCTTCTCGCCGCGCTTCACGATTACGAGATGCTGGTCTTCGGCGCGGTTTTGATCGGCACTATGATCTTCATGCGCAAGGGGCTGGTGCCGAGCGTCGTCGAGATCCTGCGTCGGAGGCGGGCGGCGTGACGCTTTTGCGCATCGAGGGGCTGGGCAAGGCGTTCGGCGCCTTCTGGGCGGTGCGCGATCTCAGCTTCACGATCGCGCCCGGCGCGATCCATTCGATCATCGGGCCGAACGGCGCCGGAAAGACGACGCTGTTCAACCTGATCTCCGGGCTTTACATGCCAAGCACAGGGCGCATTCTGCTCGGGGACAAGGACGTGACCGGCCTGCCGCCCTATGCGCTTGCGGCGCACGGGATTTCGCGCACCTTCCAGAATCTCCAGATCTTCTTCAACATGAGCGCGATCGAGAACGTGATGGTCGGGCGGCACCTTCTGTGCGACCGCCGCTTTCTGCCCGCTCTGTTCGGCGCGCGCTCGATCGCCCGCGGCGACGCCGAGGCCCGCGAGGCGGCCGCCGAAATCATGCGCTTCGTCGGCATCGGCGACTACATCGACGCGGACCCCGGTTCCATGCCCTACGGCGCGCTCAAGCGGCTCGAGATCGCCCGGGCGCTCGCCAGCAACCCCCGGCTGATGCTGCTCGACGAACCGGCCGCCGGCCTCAACCCGGTCGAAACCCAGGCCATCGACGATCTCATCCAGGCGATCGCCGAGACCGGCGCCACGGTGATGCTGGTCGAGCACGATATGCGCCTCGTGATGGGGGTCTCGGACCACATTCTGGTGCTCGAAGGCGGGCGCAAGCTGGCCGAGGGCGGAGCTTACGAGATCCGCCACAACCCCGAGGTGGTCGAGGCTTATCTCGGCCACGCTGGAAGGGACCGCTGATGCTGCTCGAGATCGAGGGGCTCTCCTGCCACTACGGGCGCATCCAGGCGCTCGCCGATATCGACATCGCGGTCGAACGCGGCGAGCTCGTCGCCCTCGTCGGCGCCAACGGCGCGGGCAAGACGACGCTCTTGCGCACGCTCTCGGGCATCCTGCCGGCCAGCGGCGGGACCGTGCGCCTGGACGGGGCCGACATCACCCGGCTGTCGGCGAGCGCGCGGGTGCGGCTCGGCATCACCCAGGTGCCCGAGGGCCGGCAGGTTTTCGGCCCCATGACGGTCGAGGACAACCTGCGCCTCGGCGCGTTCACGCGGCCCGCGGCCGAGGCCGCGCGGACGATCGAGGAGATGTACGCCATGTTCCCGGCCCTGAAGGAGAAGCGCCGCGAGAGCGCGGATACGCTTTCGGGCGGCCAGCAACAGATGCTGGCCATCGCCCGGGCGCTGATGGCGCGGCCGCGGATTCTTCTGATGGACGAGCCCAGCATGGGCCTTTCGCCGCGTCTGATCGACGAGACCTTCGAGACCATCGTCCGGCTGCGCGAGGCCGGCGCCACCATCCTGCTCGTCGAGCAGAACGCCTTCATGGCGCTTGGAATCGCCGACCGCGCTTATGTGCTCGAAGCCGGACGCATCACGCTGTCCGGCCCGGGGCGGGCGCTGATGGACAACGAAAAGGTGAAGGAGGCTTACCTCGGCCTCTGAACCGCCTCCGCACTCACGCTCAGCCCAGGTTGCGCAAATCCCGCACCCGCTTGGCCTTGCCCATCGAGCGTTCGACGCTGCCCACCGGCGCCACGCGCACGCCCGCGCTCACCCCGATCAGGGACTTGATGTGGTGGGCGAGCTCGCGCGCGCAATCGTCGCCGATCTCGTCCAGGGCGTAAGCGTGTTCGGGTTTGATCTCGACCACCACGTCGAGGGTGTCGAGCTGGCCCTCGCGGCGCACCTCGAGGACGTAATGGGGCGAAAGCCGGGCGTCCTTGAGGATCTGCTCTTCGATCTGCGAGGGGAACACGTTCACCCCGCGGATGATGAGCATGTCGTCGGTGCGCCCGGTCACCCGCTCCATCCGGCGCATGGAGCGCGCGGTTCCGGGCATAAGCCGAGTGAGGTCGCGGGTCCGGTAGCGGATGACCGGAAAGGCCTCCTTGGTCAGCGAGGTGAACACGAGCTCGCCCTTCTCGCCCTCGGGCAGCACCGCGCCGGTCTCGGGGTCGACCACCTCGGGGTAGAAGTGGTCCTCCCAGATGTGCAGGCCGTCCTTGGCCTCGATGCACTCGCAGGCGACCCCGGGGCCGATGACCTCGGAAAGACCGTAAAGGTCGATCGCGTGCATGTCGAACCGGGTCTCGATCTCGCGGCGCATCGATTCGGTCCAGGGCTCGGCCCCGTGCAGCCCGATCCTGAGCGAGGTCTCGCGCGGGTCCAGGCCCTGGCGTTCGAACTCGTCGGCGATGGCCAGAAGATAGGACGGCGTGACCATGATGATGTCGGGGCGGAAGTCCTGAATGAGCTGGACCTGGCGCTCGGTCTGCCCGCCCGAGACCGGCACCACCATGCAGCCCAGCCGCTCGGCCCCGTAATGGACGCCGAGGCCGCCGGTGAACAGGCCGTAGCCATAAGCGACATGGACGATATCGCCCGGCCGCCCGCCCGCGGCGACGGTGCAGCGCGCCATCAGGGCCGCCCAGTTGTCGATGTCCTTTTTCGTGTAGCCGACGACGATCGGCTTGCCGGTGGTTCCGCTGGAGGCGTGAACGCGGACCACCCGCTCGCGCGGCACGGCGAACAGGCCGAAAGGATAGTTGCGGCGCAGGTCGTCCTTCACCGTAAAGGGAAACGCGGCGAGGTCGGAAAGCGCGCGCAGATCGCTCGGGTGGACGCCGGCGGCATCAAACTTTTTGCGGTAGTGGGGAACGTTCTCGTAGGCGTGCGAAAGCGTCCACTTGAGCCGCTCGAGCTGGAGAGCTTCGATCTCGTCGCGGCTCGCCGTCTCGATCGGGTCGAGAAGAGCCTTGTCCGGTGCCTCAGCGTTCATCCGATGCCTCCCAAATCCGTGTTGTTCTTCTTAAGTTAAAGTTCGGAATGCGCTTTCTCGCCCCTCAGACGCCGGTCGCGGCCCGCGGCGCATCCTTCGACGCGGTCATGGCGTAGCCGGCCTCGCAGGCTTCGAGATTGAGATCGAGGAACTTGGCCGGCGCCCCGGCGCGCACCGCCTCGCGCAGCGCTTCGAAGCCGCAGATCCCGCCGAGCCCGATCAACGCCCCGAGCGCGACGATGTTGGCGACGCGCTCGTTGCCCAGGCGGAGCGCGGTCTTGACGAGAGGAAGCGCGTGGACCTTGCGGCCCCCTTCGGGCGGCTCGGGCACGCGGCGCGAATCGGCGACGATCACGGTCTTCGCGCCCAGAAGGCCGAGCGAGACCGAAACCGCGCTCTGATCGAGAACGACCAGGTAGTCGAGCGCCGTGACCAGCGGGTATGCGATCGGCCCGTCGCTGACCACCAGGTCCGAGCGGCTGACCCCGCCGCGCGAGGTCGGCTCGTAGCTCTGCGAGCGGGCGACCCACTGGCCTTCGAGGTTGAGGGCCTCGGCGAGGATTCTCGCCGAGAGCTGAAGCCCCTGGCCGCCGGCGCCGCTGAAACGAATCTCCAGGCTCGCCATCGCCGTCTCGAATCAGCGCGTCTTGGCGCGCAGGCGTTCGACGCGCTCGCGGTAAAGGCGGCCGTACTCGGGCCGGTCGTTGCGCGCGAGAACGCCCGTCTTCAAGCTGTTGGGCCGGAAAGGCCGATCGACCGCGTTGCCGTAGGCCTCGGGACGCATGGCCGCCTTCTGGCTCAACATCATCTCGGGCGATTCGCCGAGGTCGTTCTTGCGCCCGAAAATCTCGGTGCAGTCCGAGATCACCTCGACGAAAGCGAAGCCGGGATGGGCGATCGCCTCGCGGATCAGGGTCTTGAGCGACGGCGTCTGAAGCGTCACCTCGCGCCCGACAAGCCCGGCGCCGGCCGCGATCGCAAGCGCGCAAGCGTCGAACACGGGCTCGATGCTGCCGGCCGGCGTGGTCGTCGTATAACGGCTTTGGCTGGTCGTCGGCGAGGCTTGGCCGCCGGTCATGCCGTAGACCTCGTTGTTGAGCATCAGGCAGGTCATGTTGAGATTGCGCCGGCAGGCGTGGATCAGATGGTTGCCGCCGATGGCGAGGCAGTCGCCGTCGCCGGTGATCACCACCACCGTAAGGTCGGGCCGGGTGATCGCGAGTCCGGTCGCAAACGCGAGCGGCCGGCCGTGGGTGACGTGGAAGGTGTTGGCGTCGACATAAGCGCCGATCCGGCCCGAGCAGCCGATCCCTGAGACGATGGCGAGCTTGTCCTTGTCGATGCCGAGCTCGTGAACCGCCCAAAGGAGCGCGCGCAGCGCGATCCCGTGGCCGCAGCCCGGACAGAGGAAATGCGGGAACAGGCGCTCGCGCAGGTAGCTGCGGATGTTGAACGTCTCGACGCTGCGTTCGGTTTGCGCGGTCATTTCACGCGGCCTCCTCGATCCGGGCGAGCAGATCGGCGGGATCGATCGGCTCGCCGTCGATCCGGTGAACGCCGGCGACCCGCGCCGCCGCGCCGAGAATCCGCTCGACCTCGAGAACGAGCTGGCCCGCGTTCATCTCGGGCACCAGCACTTGGCGCGCCTTGGCCGCCGCTTCGCGCAGCGCGGCCTCGGGAAACGGCCACAAGGTGATGGGCCGGAACAGACCGGCCTTGATCCCCTTGGCCCGGGCGAGCGCGACCGCGCGGCCGGCGGCGCGGGCCGCGATCCCGATGGCGACCAGAAGGATCTCGGCGTCCTCGGTCTCTTGGGTCTCGAAGGACTCGATCTCCGCGGCGTGGCGTTCGAGCTTGCCGAGGATACGGTTCGTAACCCGCGCGACCGTCTCCGGGTCTTGGGTGGGAAAGCCGTCCTCGGCGTGGGTGAGCCCGGTGGTGTGCGTCCGATAACCGTCGCCGGGGCGCGCCATCGCCGGCACCATGTCCTCGCCCGCGGCGTAAGGTTGATAGTCCTCGGGGGGACCGGAGGCCCATGGGCGGCGAACCACGGACGCGCCCGCCGGATCGGGAAGCTCGACGGTCTCGACCAAATGCCCGATCACCTCGTCGTAGAGCACGACCACGGGCACGCGAAGACGCTCTGAGAGCGCAAAAGCGCGGATCGTCTCGTCGTAGATCTCGCGCACCGAGGCCGGCGCCAGAACGACGATCGCGTGGTCGCCGTGGGTGCCCCAGCGGGCCTGCATGATGTCGCCCTGCGCGGGCCGGGTCGGCATCCCGGTCGAAGGCCCCCCGCGCATGACGTTGATCACCACGCAAGGGATCTCGGCGCCCGCGGCGTAGCCCAGGTTTTCCTGCTTGAGCGAGAAGCCCGGGCCGCTGGTCGCGGTCATCGCCTTGGTCCCGCCCATGGACGCGCCGAGCACCGCGCCCATCGAGGCGATTTCGTCCTCCATCTGGAGAAAGATTCCGCCGACCCGCGGCAGCTCGGCCGCCATGCGTTCGGCGATCTCCGACGACGGCGTGATCGGATAGCCGGCGTAGAACCGGCAACCGGCGGCGATGGCCGCGAGCGCGCAGGCGTGGTTGCCTTGAAGGTTCCTGAGCTGGCCCATCGCCCTCATCTCACGCCTCCACCGCCGCGGGCGCGGCGACCCTGACGACCTCGATGGCGAAGTCGGGACACAACCACTCGCAGATGCGGCACCCCGTGCAACGTTCGGGCGCCTTGAGCGCGACCACCTGCTCGGCGTTGAGGACGAGGCAGCGCTCGGGACACATCTTGACGCAGATGTCGCAGCCCTTGCACCAGGCGGGCGTGATCCGAAGCGTCGTCTCGTCGGCCGTGGGCGCCCCTTCGGGCGGCGGCGGGGACGGCGCGACCCGAGACGGCGCGCGGGCCGTCTCCGGCTTCGCTTTCGCCTCGCGCATCCACGCCCGGCCTGCAAGAAAGGCGCGGCTGTTGACCTCGCGGGTCTTGGGCGGGACGAACTCCGCGATCACGGAGAGCCAGTCCTCTTCGGGGAAATCGAGCGCGGTGGACAGCGCGCCGAGAAGGACCGTGTTCGCCGCCCGCGCATTCCCGAGTTCGGTCGCGATCGCGCTCGCATCGAAGGCGAAACCGCTGCCGACCTTCTCCAACACCTCGGCCGGGGTCTCCTTGGCGTAGGCGCTCGCCGCGCCGCGCCTGCGGTCGAGGCAGGCGAAGGGGGGAACGATGTGCTGGGTGTCGGCGATGAAGACGCCGCCGTCGGCCTTCAGGTGATTGAGCCAACGCAGGCCCTCGGCCCATTCGAGCGCGAGCAGGATATCGGCCTCGCCTTTGGGGATGGTCGGCGACCAGATCCGGCCGCCGAAGCGCACGTGGCTGAACACCGCGCCGCCGCGCTTGGCCATGCCGTGGACTTCGCTTTGCTTGACCGGATGGCCTTGAAGCTGGCACAGCCGCGCCAGCACCTTCGAGACCATGATGACGCCCTGCCCGCCGACGCCGACGACGAGGACGTTGGTGGTCCGCCCTTCTCCGTTTCGCGCATCCATCGTCGGCCTCGACCCCCGCGGTTTGTCCTTCCTGGTCACCGGAACCGCGGCTCAGGTTTCGACCGGCTGGATGCTGTCGGTCGGGCAGACCTGGGCGCAAAGCGCGCAGCCGATGCAGCTCGCGGCGTCGATCTTCACCTTGTGGTGGCCGTCGTACCACTCGTCGCTCCAGATCAGCGCCGGGCAGCCCAGGTTCATGCAGGCCTGGCAGGCGATGCAGCTCTCGGCCTTCACGGTGAGCGCCGGCCCCTTGATCTTGACCGGGTCGAGCACGCAGGGGCGGTCCGAGATGACCACCGAGACGCCCTTGAACGCGACCGCCTCGCGGAAGGTCTGATACATGGCGGCGACGTCGTAGGAATCGACCGTGCGGACCCATTCGACCCCGGTGGCGCGGATCAGCGCCTCGAAATCGACGCGATGGGTCTCCTCGCCGCGGAGCGTCCGGCCGGTCCCCGGGTGGTCCTGGCCGCCGGTCATTGCGGTGACGTGGTTGTCGAGCAGGATCACCGTAATATCGACCTTGTTGTGGACGGCGTCGATCAACGGCGGGATGCCCGAGTGCAGAAAGGTCGAATCGCCGATGGTGGCGACGATCGGCTTGGTCTCGGTCCCGGCCTTGGCCACGCCGACCGCGTTGGCGATGCTCGAGCCCATGGCGACGCAGGTGTCGATCGACTGCAAGGGCTCGACCGCGGCCAGCGTGTAGCAGCCGATGTCGCCCATCACCCGAGCGTCCAACGCGCGCAGCGCCATGTAGCTCGAAATATGCGGGCAGCCCGCGCACAAGACCGGCGGCCGCGGGGTCAACGTCACCGCAACGTCGTGGCCCGTGTTTCGGGGCGCGAGCACGCCGGCCTTGACGAAGCCTTCGCGGACCAGCTCGGGCGAGAACTCGCCCACGCGCGGGAAGAAGGCCTTGCCCTCGATCTCGATCCCCATCGCGCGGATCTCGTTCTCGATCACCGGCTCGAGCTCCTCGACGACGAAGACCCGCTTGACCGAGCGGCAGAACTCGCGAATCGTCTTCTCGGGCAACGGGTAGGACGAGCCGAGCTTGAGCACGCTCGCCTCGGGCAGCACCTCCTTCACATAGGCGTAAGGCGTCGCCAGCGTGATGACGCCGACCTCCTTCGCGCCTTTCTCCCAGCGGGTGAAGTCCGAAGTCTCGAAGTACTCGCGCAGCCGCGCCTCGCGCTCAAGAAGAAGCGGATGCCGCGCGCGCGCATTCGACGGGATCATCACGTTCTTGTTCGGGTCTTCGACGAAGCCGCGGGGCGAAGGCGCCGCCCGTTCGCCGACCTCGACAAGACAGCGGGTATGCGACAATCGCGTCGTCGAGCGCAGGATCACCGGGGTGTCGAACGTCTCCGAAAGCTCGAAGGCGCGGCGCGTGAAGTCGAGCGCCTCTTGAGCGTCCGACGGCTCGAGACAGGGCACCATGGCGAAGCGCGCGAACAGGCGCGTGTCCTGCTCGTTCTGCGACGAGTGGATACCGGGATCGTCGCAGACCACGATCACGAAGCCGCCGTTCACGCCGATGTAGGTCTCGCTCATGAGCGCGTCCGAGGCGACGTTGAGCCCGACGTGCTTCATCGCGGCGATCGCGCGCACGCCGGCGAAAGAAGCCCCGAAGGCCACGTCGCAAGCGACCTTCTCGTTGGTCGCCCATTGGGCGCATACGTCCTCGGCCGGATAGCGCGAAAGGCTCTCCATGATCTCGGTCGAGGGCGTGCCCGGATAGGCCGCGCCGACGCGCACGCCCGCCTCCCACGCGCCGCGGGCGATGGCCTCGTTCCCGGTCATAGGCCGGACGTTCGTCTGGGATGCATTCGCCCGAAGGCTCGGTTGCGGTTGATGGTTCACGATCCCCCCTGCCGGCCGGGCAACGGTCACGGCGTTCTCGGTTCTTTGCGGCAACATCGGAACCTATCGCTTCGCCCTTGTTCTGACAAGGGATTTGAAGACGATGCTGAATGACGTTTGCCTTGGGCCAACAAAGGTTTGGCAGCAGATTATAATTATTCTAGACTGCGCCCAAATCATCCATGGCGCATTGCGCTAAGACCTTGCCGATTAAGGGAAGTTCGGCTCGGCCGCCGGGCCGTGGTGTTCCTGCCAGTCAAGACTTTTTCCATTCATTGATTCGATGCGGCGGCTCCGCTAGAGTGCCGCGTCGCAGTCCTCAAGAAAGCAGATCGCCGGGGGCGCTGTCATGTGCGGAATCGCAGGTATTCTTTACAAAGGCCAGAAGGTCCGGACGCCGGTCGGCCTCGCCCTTCTCGACATGCTCGACGGTTGCCAGCACCGCGGCCCCGATTCGACCGGCTTCGCGCTCTACCGCGAGGCGGCGCCGGGGCGGCTCAGGCTCCGCTTCTTCGTCGGCGAAGGCGCGGAGGCCGACGAGACCGTCGCGCGGATCAAGGACAAGCTCGCCGAGCACCAGGCCCGCATCGTCGAGGAGGAGCGGGCCGCGAGCACCTACCGGTTAATCGTCGCGTTCGACGGCGACATCCAACGCTTCTCATACGACATGGAGCACGTCGCCAAGGTGATCTCGATCGGCGCCAGCCTCGATATCGTCAAGGACGTGGGCGGCGCTCACGACGTGGACGCGCGCTATCACGTCAACGATTTCGACGGCTCCCACGGCATCGGGCACGTGCGGCTCGCGACCGAGTCCAACGTCTCCCCGGTCGCCTCGCACCCCTTCTGGGCCACGGGCTTCGCCGACGTCGCCATCGTGCACAACG
>CAYYWV010000034.1:0-24626 GCA_964475385.1 uncultured Alphaproteobacteria bacterium
AAGTGCGAAATGGTAGCGGAGGAGGGATTCGAACCCCCGACCCACGGATTATGATTCCGCTGCTCTACCAGCTGAGCTACTCCGCCGCGCGCTGGACGCGAGGGGTATAGGATCAGGCGCGGAGACTGTCAAGCGCGCCTATGTTCGCGCGCGGCCGTTCCCTCAGGCCGCTTGCGCGGCCTCGGGACGCTCGATCCAACCGCCGCCGAGGACGCGCGCGCCCTGGTAGACGACACAGGCCTGTCCGGGCGCGATCGCCTCTTGCGGCCGTTCGAGCGCCACCTCGGCGCGCCCGTCGCCAAGCCCCCTGAGCCGCGCCGGCGCCGCCGGCTGGGTCGCGCGCAGCTTGACCTCGACCGGCTGCGCTTCGCTCCCGAGCGCCTCGTCGCCAAGCCAGTTGAGCTCGCGGATCGTAAGCCTGCGGCCGGCGAGCGCGGCGCGCGGCCCGACCACCACTCGGCGCGCCCGGGGCTCGATCCGCACCACGTAAAGCGGCTCGGCGGCGGCGATGCCGAGGCCGCGGCGCTGTCCCACCGTGAACCGCGCGATGCCTTCGTGCCGGCCGAGAACGCGGCCTTCGAGATCGACGATCTCGCCGGGCGCGAGCGCTTCGGGCCGAAGCTGCGCGATCACGCGCGCGTAATCGCCGTCGGGAACGAAGCAGATATCCTGGCTGTCGGGCTTCTCCGCGACGGCGAGCCCAAAGCGGCGGGCGAGCCTTCGGGTCTCGTCCTTGGCCATCCCGCCGAGCGGAAACCATAGCCGCGCGAGCTGCTCGCGGGTGGTCGCGAACAGGAAATAGCTTTGGTCCCGCCGCCGATCGACGGCCCTAAGCAGCACCGGCCCCGTCGGGCCGCAGGCTCGGCGCACATAATGGCCGGTGGCGAGCGCTTCGGCCCCGAGATCGGTCGCGGTCGCGAGGAGATCGCTGAACTTCACCCGCTGATTGCAGCGCACGCAGGGGATCGGCGTCTCGCCGCGCAGGTAGCTCTCGGCGAAGTCGTCGATGACCGAGGTCCGGAACCGCCGCTCGTAGTCGAGCACGTAATGGGGGATGCCAAGCCGGTCGGCGACCCGGCGAGCGTCCAGAATGTCGGCGCCCGCGCAACAGCTTCCCGGCCGGCCGACGGCTGCGCCGTGGTCGTAAAGCTGAAGGGTGACCCCGACCACGTCATAGCCGCGTTCGGCGAGAAGCGCCGCAACGACCGACGAATCGACGCCGCCCGACATGGCGACGACGACGCGCGCGCCCGGCGGCGGTCCCTCGAAGTCGGTCACGGTCATGGCGCGTTCATAGGCCGAAACAAAACGGAACAGAGGGCGCGCCGCGCAGATCCCAAGCGCGCGCCGTCAGTCGAGAAGAAGGTTTCGGGTCTCATCGGGAAGCCGGACCGTAAGGCCGTCGAGCTCCTCGGTCATCACGATCTGGCAACCGAGCCGCGAGGTCTCGGTCAGGCCGAAGGCGAGGTCGAGCATGTCCTCCTCCTCCTCCGCGGCCTCGGGCAGGCGCTCGTAGTCCTCGCGCGCGACGATGACGTGGCAGGTCGAGCAGGCGAGCGAGCCCTCGCACGCGCCCTCGATGTCGATGTTGTTGCGGTGCGCGATCTCGAGCACCGACAGGCCGACCGGGGCGTCGACCTCGTGGCGCGTTCCGTCGCGATCGATGAACGTCATCTTGGGCATGCCGCGAAACTCCAATCCCAAAGAAACACCAAGCCCGCTCAGTCACTGAAGCGATCCCGTCGTCGGCCAGTTCCGCGCGCATTCTCCCGCCCCTCTTGGGCCGTCGTGACGATCGCGTCAGAAAACAAGGCCGAAGACGCTGAAAAACAAACACAAAACCACACAGCCCGCCAATCACGGTCGGGTGATCGCGCTTGACATATAGCGGATCCAGGCCGGAGTCCATCCCCCCGCTTCGGAACGAGCCGAGGCGGCCTATGCGGAGACGCGCGATTGGCCCCGCAACCGTTCAACCGCATCGGCGATCGCCGCGATGGCGAAGTCGATCTCGGCTTCGGTCGTAAACCGACCGATCCCGAACCGGACCGACGAATCGGCCCGCGTCTCGTCGAGCCCGATGGCGCGCAGCGCATAGGACGGCTCGACCGCCGCCGAGGTGCAGGCCGAGCCGGTCGAAGCCGCCACATCGCCGCGCAGCGCCGCAAGCAGCGCCTCGCCGCGCAGCCCCGGGAACACGAGGTTGAGGTTGCCGGAAAGACGCGCGTCCCTGTCGCCGTTGAGAGCGAGATCGGGGATCGCGCGGGCGAGCCCCTCATACAGCCGGTCGCGAAGCGCGCGAAGCCGGCGCGCTTCGTCCGCCATCTCGCGGCCGGCGATCGCCGCCGCCGCGCCGAGACCGACGCAAAGCGGCGTCGGCAGGGTGCCCGAGCGCATCCCCCTCTCCTGCCCGCCGCCGTCGATCAGCGGCAAAAGCCGCACCCGCGGCCGCCGCCGCACGTAAAGCGCGCCAATGCCCTTAGGCCCGTAGATCTTGTGGCCCGAGAGGCTGGCGAGATCGAGGTTCATGGCCTCGACGTCGATTGCGATCTTGCCCGCCGCCTGGGCGCAGTCGCTGTGAAACAGAACCCCGCGCGACCGGCAAAGCGCGCCGATCTCGGCGAGCGGCTGGATCACGCCGATCTCGTTGTGCGCCGCCATCGCCGAGACGAGAAGCGTGCGCTCGTCGAGCGCGTCCGCGAGCCGGTCGAGGGCGACGAGGCCGCTCGGCGGAAGCGGCAGGAAGGTCACCGAAACGCCTTCCGATTCGAGCCGGCGACAGGTTTCCAGCACGCATTTGTGCTCGCTCGCAAGGGTGACGATGCGGTTGCGGCGGCCGCCGTGATAAGCGCGCTCGAACCAGACTGCGCCCTTGAGCGCAAGGTTGTTCGCTTCTGTTGCGCCCGAGGTGAAGACGATCTCGCGCGCGTCCGCGCCGATCAGGGCCGCGACCTCGGCCCGCGCCGCTTCGACCGCCTCGGCCGCCTCGGCCCCGTATGCGTGGCCCGTCGAGTGGGGGTTGCCGAACTTCTCGGTGAAATAAGGCAGCATCGCCTCGACCACGCGGGGGTCGGTCGGCGTCGTCGCCTGATAGTCCAGATAGACGGGCCGGCGAATATCGGCCCCGTGGTTCTCGCGCAGAGCGCCACCCACTGGTCGTCTCCCGGCTTTTACCCCAGACGGCGCAGGCGAACGGGCTCGGCGTCCGTCTGAGACGCTTTCCCACGGGCGCGATGATAAAGCGCGCGCCAGGCCGCAACCAAGCGGTCGATCTCGTCCGCACAGGTTTCGACGCCGAGGCTCACGCGAATCGCCGTCCGCGCGCGCTCGGGGGCCACGCCCATGGCGCGCAGCACATGGGACGGCCCGACCTTACCCGACGAGCACGCCGCGCCGGCGCTGACCGCGATTCCTTCGAGATCGAGCGCCATAACCTGGGTCTCGCTCGACACCCCCGGCATAGCGATGCAGCTCGTGTTGGCGAGCCGGGGCGCGCCCGCGCCAAAGACCGCCGCTTCGGGCGCGATCTCCTTGAGCCGCCGTTCGAGATCGTCGCGCAGGGCCTGGATGCGAGGCTGCGCGGCGATCTCGGCCGCCGCTTCGCGGGCGGCGACGCCGAAACCGGCGATCGCGGCCACGTTCTCGGTGCCCGCGCGGCGGCCGCGCTCCTGGCCGCCGCCGACGATCAGCGGCGCGATCTCGACGTCTGGCCCGAGAACGAGCGCGCCCACGCCCTGCGGCCCGCCGATCTTGTGGGCGGAAAGGGTAAGGAGATCGACGCCGAGCGCCGCCATGTCGATTTCAATTCGCCCCGCGCCCTGAACGGCGTCGCAGTGGACCAGCGCCCCGTGGGCGCGCGCGCGGGCCGCGACCTCGGCCACCGGCTGAATGACGCCGGTCTCGTTGTTGGCGAGCATCACCGAGACAAGAGCGGGCGAGCCGACCTCATCAAGCTCGTCGAGCGCCGCATCGAGCGCGTCAAGCGCGACCCGTCCTTCACTGTCAACCGAGAGGATACGCGCCTCGGGCGCGGCGCGAAGGACCGAATCGTGCTCGACCGCCGAGACCAGAAACGCGCGCCGCCCCATCCCGGAAAGGGCGAGGTTGTTGGCCTCGGTGCCGCCGCTCGTGAACACCACCCGTTCGGGGGCGGCGCCGACCAGCGCCGCCACCGCTTCGCGCGCGTCTTCGATTGCGCGGCGGGCGGCCCGACCGAAGGCGTGCACCGACGACGGGTTGCCGGGCCGGCGAAGATGCGCGGCCACGGCCTCGGCGACCGCGGGTCTTATCGGCGCGCCGGCGTTGTAATCCAGATACGCAACCGCTCGCGTCACCGAACAACCCGCAGGTCCGTCTCATCGCCCTTGTCGCCGGCCGGCGTCTGGGCGGAGAACAGGCGGCCCGCGACGGCGATGACGCGCTGATCGCACACATCCTCGAGCGAGATCACGCTCAGGAAACGGTAGATGTGGTGGCCGAGCTCCTCCCACAGATCGTGGGTCAGGCAGCGGCTCTTGTTCGCCTTGCACCCTTGCGGCGAGCCCGGCTTGCAGCGGGTGGTCTCGATCGGCTCGTCGACGGCGAGGATGATGTCGGCGACGCGAATGTCCTTGGGCGGCCGGGCGAGGAGATAACCGCCGCCGGGCCCGCGAACGCTTTTGACCAGCCCGTTGCGCCGCAGCTTCCCAAAAAGCTGTTCGAGATAGGAAAGCGAGATCTCTTGCCGTCGCGCGATGGCGGCGAGCGATACCGGCCGCCCGTCGCTAGCGAGCGACAGATCGGCCATGGCCATGACGGCGTAGCGTCCCTTGGTGCTGAGCTTCACGACATGCCTCCCGGATCAAAGTTGCGTTCACCCGCGCGGTCGGTCGCGCCGCGACGGCGACGAGTCGGAACGCCGGCCCTTTTAGCAGGCGGGCGGCTTCTTGCGGCCGGGTTCGTCATCTTCCTCGATCGGTTCGGGCGCGACGGCCGTCATCCGTTCGATCCGGCGCTCGAGTTCCTCAATGCGCGCGGTCAGCGTGCCGACGTGGTCGAGCAACCCGTCGATCGACTTCGCGACCGGGTCGGGAAGGTCGGGCGTCGGCGTGCCGTAAGCCGCAAACCGCCGGCGCGCAGGCGCCTCGCGTCCGCCGACGACGCGGGCCGGAATGCCGACCACGGTCACGCCGGCGGGAACGTCCTTCACCACCACCGCATTGGCGCCGACGCGCGCCCCGGGACCGACCGTGATCGGCCCCAGAATCTGCGCGCCCGAGCCGACGATTACGCCGTCGCAAAGCGTTGGGTGCCGCTTCTGGTTGACCTGCGATTCGGCATCGACCGAAGGCGCGATGCCGCCGAGCGTGACGTCGTGGTAAAGGGTGACGTCGTCCCCGATCTCGGCGGTCTCGCCGATCACCACGCCCATGCCGTGGTCGATGAAAAAGCGCTCGCCGATCCGGGCGCCGGGGTGGATCTCGATCCCCGTGAAGATCCGCCCGAGATGCGAGAGAAAACGCCCCACAAGCCGGAGCCGATGCTCCCAAAACCAATGCGCGAGCCGATAGATGTGAACGGCGTGGAAACCGGGGTAGCAAAGCACCACCTCGATACGCGACCGTACGGCCGGATCGCGCTCGAATACGACGTCGATCTCTTCGCGAAGTCTCTTGAACATCTTCCCGCCCGCCCGCTAGTATGGCGCCCCGAATCGCGGCGGCCCCCATTTCGCGCCGCGAGGGGTTGTGCGTCTTGATATATATTTCCCGACCTGGTCGGTCAAGTTTAGGGCGAGAAATCCTCTCGATGACGTCACAAGAATCTGGGCCCCGCCTCGGCCGTTTCGCACGCGATGCCACTCTTGCGAAGCGCATGCGGGGCCAACAAATAAGTATACCCGGACGGTCCACTTTCATGAGAGTCGATGCCTGAGGTTCTCGTCAACGGCCCGGAAGGGCGCATAGAGGCGCGTTACCGCCACGGCCGGACGCCCGACGCGCCGATCGCGCTGATCCTGCACCCCCATCCTCAGCACGGGGGGACCATGAACAACCGGGTCGTCTACACCCTTTATCAGATCTTTGCGGCCTATGGGTTCTCGGTCCTGCGGTTCAACTTCCGCGGCGTCGGCCGCAGCCAGGGGAGCTTCGACAACGGCATCGGCGAGCTCAGCGACGCCGCCGCCGCGCTCGACTGGCTACAGAACTTCAACCAGAACGCGCGTTCCTGCTGGATCGGCGGGTTCTCGTTCGGGGCCTGGATCGCCATGCAGGTGCTGATGCGCCGACCCGAGATCAACGGCTTCATCACGGTCGCGCCGCCGGCCAATATGTACGACTTCACCTTCCTCGCGCCGTGTCCGTCATCCGGGCTTATCGTTCACGGCAGCCGCGACGAGCTGGTTCCCGAGCCCACGGTCGCCAAGCTCGCCGAAAAGCTCTCGCAGCAACGCGGGATCACCATCGACTATCAAGTGATCGAGGGCGCGAACCACTTCTTCATCGACCATCTCGACCGGTTCACCGAGTGCGTCGGCGGCTATCTTCGCCGGCGCCTCGCCGAGGCGGACGGCAAGGGCGCTTGATCACCCGCCCTCTCTGATGACCGCCGCGCGATAGGCGTGCCAAGTGGCGTGCCCGATAAGCGGAAAGAAGACGATCATCCCGAGATAGGCGGTGACGATCCCGGCTCCGGTGAACAGAGCGATCAGAACGGCCCACAACAGCATCGGAGCCGGGTTTCGCGTGGTCGCCGCAACGCTTGTGGCGATCGCCGAAAGCACGAAGACGTCGCGGTCGAGGATCAACGGGATCGCGACCGCCGAGATCATGAACACGATCCAGGCGAGCACCGCCCCGATCAGGGTGCCGACGAAGAGAAAGATGAGCCCGTCGGCGGTGAAGGCGATCAGGTCGATCAGATCGGCCGGCGGCGGCGTGGTTTCCAGCCCGAAGAAGATTGCGAAGATCAAGGTCGCGATCCTCACCCAGGCGAGAAAAAACAGCATCAACACCACCCCCATCAGAGCGAGCTGGGTGGGGGCGCGCCGCCAAGCGAGAAGCGTGGGGATCAGCGCGACCGGCTCGCCCGCCTCGAGCCGCCGGCTCACCTCGTAGAGGCCGACCGCGAACAGCGGTCCGACCAACATGAACCCCGCCGCAAGCGGCAGCACCAGCGCCGCCGCGCCGACCGCGACGAGCCCGGCGGTGATCGCAAGGCTCACGATTGAAAAGGCAACGCCCAAGACCAGGCTGACGTGGGGCGCGCGCCACAGGTCTTGCCAACCGGCGGCGAGCCAGTCCCAGGGCGCGTCGAGCGCGATTTCGCGCACCGCGAGCGCAAGGCCGCTGCGCTCGGCCCGATTCGCTTCGGCATGCATGTTCGTACTCCCTTCGCCTACCCGAGTTGTCGTTTCCGTTGTTTTCGTTGTCTTTTGTTTTCGTTGTCTGTCGGCCGTCTTTACCGGCCGCCGCGCCCTGCTTCGCGGGCGGTGAGTCGTTCAGATGCCTGCGCTCAGTCCTCGTCGTCGAACAGAATCCGATAGGCGGCGCCGTCGAGATCGTCGAACTGCCCCGACCGCAACGCCCACAGGAAGCCGACGAGCCCGAGGAGCCCGAGGAACAGGGCGATGGGAATGAGATAGAGGAGCACGCTCATCGCCTTCCCTCCCGACCGAGTCTAAGCGCATTCAGCGTCACCACCAGCGACGACGCCGACATGGAGACCGCAGCGATCAGCGGGGTCACCACGCCGAGCACCGCAAGCGGCACGGTGATCGCATTATACGCGAAAGCGAGCCCGAAGTTCTGCCGAACCAGCCGGTCGGCGCGGCGGGCGACGGCCAGGGCTTCGAGCACCGGGCGCAGGCGATCTCCTTGAAAGACGACGTCGGCGGCCGTCCGGCTTACGTCGGCGGCGCTCGCCGGCGACATCGAGGCCTGAGCGGCGGCGAGCGCGGGAGCGTCGTTGAGCCCGTCGCCGACCATCAGCACCTTGCGCCCCTCGTCGGCGAGCGCGGCAAGGCGGGCGCATTTTCCGGCCGGGGTCTCTTCGGCCGTCCAACAGTCGATCCCGACAGCCGCAGCCGCAGCCGCGACCGCAGGCGCGCGGTCGCCCGAGATCAATGCGAGCCTGTAGCCAAAGCGCTTGAGCGCGGCGACGACCTCGGCCGCATCGGCGCGCAGCCGGTCGCGGAACGCGAAGCGGACCGGCGCGCGCCCCGGCCTGCGCAGCCAGAGCTCGGGCTCGGTGGCATGGTCCTCGCGGTCGATTCCGATCCACCGTCGACTGCCGAGCCGGATCTCGCCCGCCTCGCCATCGAGGCTGAGGCCCGAGCCCGGAATCTCGTGAACCCCGACGGCGGGCGCGACATCGGGCGCGGCGCGAACGAGCGCCCGGGCGAGCGGATGAGTCGAAGCGGCGGCGAGCGAAGCGGCGAGTCGCAAATCGTCGTCGGTGTAATCGCCGCCCGCAAGTTCGGGGCGGCCTTCGGTCAAGGTTCCGGTCTTGTCGAAGACGACGGTGTCGACGCCCGCGATCCGTTCGAGCGCGGTCGCCGACTTGACCAGGATGCCGCGCCGCATCAGCCGCCCGCTCGCGATCACCTGAACGACCGGCACCGCGAGCGCAAGCGCGCAAGGGCAGGTGATGATGAGAACCGCGATGGCGTTCATCAACGCCGTCTGCCAGCCCGCCCCCATGATCAGGAGCCAGCCGAGGAAGGTGGCCGCGGCGAGGCCGTGGACCGCCGGCACGTAGATGCGCGTGATCTTCTCGGCGAGCAGCACCTGCTTGGCGCGGCCCTGCTCGGCGGCCTCCATAAGGCGCACGATCTCGGCGAGCAGGGTGTCCTCGCCCGAGGCGGTGACCTCGATGCGCACCGGGGCGGCGAGGTTCAGGGCGCCTGCGAACACGGTCTTCCCGGGGGCGACGGCCTGGGGCAGGCTCTCCCCGGTGATCAGGCTGGCGTCGATCTCGGTCTCGCCCTCGATCACCCGGCCGTCGACGCCTACCCGCTCGCCGGCGGCGACGAGGACGATCTCGCCGGGAACGACCGAATCGGGCCGGCGCGCCTGCGTTTTCCCATCAGAGCCGACCACCGTCACCGTGCTCGCGCCGAGGGCGAGCATATGCTCGGCCGCCGAACGCGCCCGTCCCCGAGCGCGGCTGTCCAGATAACGCCCGATGAGCAGGAAGAACAGAAGGGTGATCGCCGAATCGAAGTAGGCGTCGGTCGCCCCGTTGATGGTCTGCGCCAGGCTTGCGCCGGCGGCGAGCAGGACCGCGAGCGAGATCGGCACGTCCATGTTGGCGCGCCGCGCCGCGAGCGCCGCGAGCGCCGAGCGGAAGAAGGGGCGTCCCGCGTAAGCCACCGCCGGCAGCGCGATCAAGGCCGAGATCCAGTGCATCAGGTCGCGGGTCGCCGCTCCCATGCCCTGGCTTTCCCCGGCCCAGACCGAGATCGAGAGCAGCATCACATTAGCGGCGGCGAAGCCGGCGACCGCCATGGCGCGCAGGAGCTCGCGTTCGCGCCGCACGGTATCGGCGCCGAGTCGATCGGGATCGTAAGGCCGGGCGCCGTAACCGAGGCCGGTCAGCGTGGTCATCAGCGTCGCGGCGTCGGTCTCGCTCTCGCGCCAGGTCACGACCAGACGGCGGGTGGTGAAGTTGAGGCGCGCCGAGACCACGCCGGGAATGCGCCCGAGCGCGCTCTCGATTCGCTTGATGCAGTTGCCGCAATGAACGCCGTCGACCATCAGATGCAGGGTGGCGACGCCATCCTCGCCGTGCTTGACGAAGGGCTCGACGTCGGTCACCGCCTCGGCAGGCGTGGTCATTGCGGAACTTCGATTCGGGTTACGGCGATCACGTCGTCGCCATCCTTGCGGGCGCGCGCTCTCACCTCCCACTGACCGGGGAGCGGGAATGCGACCTCGGCCTCATACCGGCCGGCGTCGGCGGCTGGCGCAAGCGTGACGGTCTGATCGTAGCCTTCATGAGTGGGTCGAACCAGCCGCGCCGTGAGCGCGGCCCCCGAAAGGGGCGCGCCCGTACGATCGACGAGGGTCGCGCGCAACTGGCCCCGCAACGTTCCCTCCGAAGCGAACCGGATCTCGAGCCGCCAGCCCAGCGCTTCGTGCGCCTTGGCGTCGGCGAGCACTCGATTATAAGCGATGCCCCGGCGATAGGCGTCTTCGGTCGAGATCCCGGTCCAGCTCGAAAAAGCGAGATACACCATCGCCCCGTTAGCCGCGAAGACCGCGATGAAGAATCCGACGAAGGCCCAGGGAATCCACGACCGCGGCGGGCGGGCCGGCGGTGATGGCGCGCTCATGGCTCCGGCCCCCGGAAAACGGTCTGGTAGGTCGCGGTCTCGCCGGTCGTGTGGTCCGTCAGCACGAAGGTGAGCGGCATCTGCTCGTCGACCACATCGGCGCGGGGAACGCGGACATAAATGCGATAGCTCGCCACCGTATCGGGCTTGACCGCGAACCGGACCCGCCGGGTCGACGCCCCTTCGACGCCGATCACCTTCATGGTCGCCGAATCGATCCCTGTCAGCGCGAGCGTAAAGTCGCGGCCGCGCTGGGTCATGTTGAGGATCTTGAAGGTGTAGCCGTTGCGGATGCTGCCGTCGGAGAGAGTCACGAAAAGCGGGCTGCGGTCGCGCAGGACGTTGATCTCGAGCGAGGGCCGGAAGGCCACCCCCCAGAGCAGCGCGCCGGCGGCGATGATCAGAAGAAGCGCATAGACGATGGTGCGCGGCCGCGCCAGGCGGTAGCGCGGCGGCTTTCCTTCCGCGCGCAGCTTCTGGTTCGCTTCGGTGTCGTAGGTGATCAGACCGCGCGGCAGGCCGAGCTTGTCCATCACCCCGTTGCAGGCGTCGATGCAAAGCGCGCAACCGATGCACTCGAGCTGCTGGCCGTCGCGAATGTCGATCCCCATCGGGCAGACCGCCACGCACTGGTTGCAGTCGATGCAGTGTCCGCGCCCCTCCCAGGATTGCCCTTTCTTGTGGGGGCCGCGAGGCTCGCCCCGCCACGCCTGGTAGGTGACGATCAGCGTCTCCTCGTCGAACATCGCCCCTTGGAAGCGCGCATAAGGGCACATGTAAATGCAGACCTGCTCGCGCGCCCAGCCGGCGAGCAGGTAGGTGGACGCCGTGAACAGCCCGACGAAGAAGTAGACGGTCTGCGAAGCCTGGAGGGTGAAGATCTCGCGCACCACCGTGGGCGCGTCGTTGAAGTACATGATCCAAGCGCCGCCGGTGAGGAAGGCGATCACCAGCCAGATCGCGTGCTTGGCGGTCTTGCGCGCCGCCTTGCCCAGGCTCATCGGCTTGCGGTCGAGCTTGATGCGCGCGTTGCGGTCGCCTTCGATCAGACGCTCGACCCACATGAAGAGGTCGGTCCACACGGTCTGCGGACAGGCGTAGCCGCACCACACGCGCCCGACCAGCGCGGTGGCGAAGAACAACCCGATCGCGGCGAGAACTAGAAGGCCGACCAGGAAGTAGACCTCTTGCGGCCAGATCTCGATGAAGAAGAAATAGGCCCGCCGGTTGGGCATGTCGACCAGCACCGCCTGATCGGGCACGCCGACCCCTCGGTCCCAGCGAACCCAGGGCAGGAGATAGTAGATCCCGAGCAGCGCGACGAGCGCGACCCACTTGACGCGTCGGAAGACGCCGCTGACCCGCTTGGGATAGATCGGAACCCGAGGCGCATACAAAGGCCGCTTGCCGCCGGCCTTGCTCGAGACCGCGTCTTCGACCGGGATCGCCTCGTTCATGCGGTTCACGTCACACGCTCATCGCGATTGCCTGTCCGCGATCCCGCCTCCTCCGTTATTCGCCGCCGCCTAATCCATGAACGTAGACGGTGACCATCTTGATGGTCGTATCGTCGAGCCGGTTGACCCAGGCCGGCATCACGCCGCGTCGAGCGTTGGTAATGGTCTCGACCACCGTCTTCTTATCGCCGCCGTAAAGCCAGATCCCATCGTTCAGGCGCGGCGCGCCGACCTCGCGGCCGCCTTCGCCCTTTTCGCCGTGGCAAGCGGCGCAGTTCTCGGCGAAGAGATCGGCGCCGCGCGCGATCGGCTTGCCGCTCGACAGCGAGAGCACATAGTCGGCGACCGCGTCGATCTCCTCGGGCGAAAGGATCTCGTCGGCGCCGAAACGCGGCATGTCGGAGACGCGCGTTTCCTCGTTGTCGGCGCGGACACCATACCGAACAGTCGTGTAAATTGTCTCAAGATCGCCGCCCCACAACCAGTCGTCGTCGGCGAGGTTGGGGTAACCCTTGGCCCCGGCCCCGCCCGCGCCGTGGCAGGGCGCGCAGTTGTCGGCGAAAGCGGCGCGCCCGCCGGCGAGCGCGAAGTTGAGAAGATCGGGGTCGGCCTGGATCTGGTCCAGGCTCGCCGCCTCGATCCGATCGTAATAGACCTTCTTCGCAGCGCGCGCCTCGTCGAGACGGTCCTGGAGCTCGGCGCGCATCGACCAGCCGAGAAGGCCTTTGGTGTAGCCCGTGAGCGACGGCCAGGCCGGATACAGCACCCAGTAGCCGAACGCCCAGACGATCGTGGCTATGAACACGTAGACCCACCACCTGGGCAAAGGCGTGTTGAGCTCTTTGATCCCGTCCCACTCGTGGCCGGTTGTTTCGGTCCCGCTGATGGCGTCCTTTTCGATCTTGGTCGGCATCTCAGGCCTCCGAATCCGGTTCGTCGTCGAGCGGGATACGCCCATAAGCGTTGAGCTTGCTCTTGCGGCCAGGCCAGAACGCCCAAGCCACGATGCCGAGGAACAGGAGCATCATCCACACGACCCACAGCGAGCGGGCTGCATGGGAAAGGCTTTCGAGAGTCATCGCGCCCCTCTACTGCTGCAAGTCTTCGAGCTCATAGGCCGAGAAATCGACCATCGTGCCGAGCACCTGAAGATAGGCGATCAGCGCGTCCATCTCGGTGAGCCGCGTGGGATCGCCGTCGAAATCGCCGACCGCGGCGCCCGGATAGCGGGCGAGCAGCTCTTCGGTGTCGGCCTCGGGATCGGCCTGGGCCTCGAGATCGGCCTTGGCGTTGGCGATCATCTCGTCCGAATAAGGAACGCCGACGGTGCGGTTGGCCTCGAGCCGGGCGGCGATGTCCGCGTAGTCGAGATCCTTCTTGGCCAGAAAGGCGTAGGGCGGCATCACGCTCTCGGGCACCACGCTGCGCGGGTCGGCGAGATGGGCGGCGTGCCAGGCGTTCGAATACTTGCGCCCGACTCGCGCGAGGTCGGGACCGGTCCGCTTCGAGCCCCACTGGAAAGGATGGTCGTACATGCTCTCGGCGGCGAGGCTGTAATGGCCGTAGCGTTCGACCTCGTCGCGGAAGGGCCGGATCATCTGGCTGTGGCAGACGTAGCAGCCTTCGCGGATGTAGATATCGCGGCCGGCGAGCTCGAGCGGCGAGTACGGACGCACGCCTTTGACGCGCTCGATGGTCGATTCGATCGTGAACAGCGGCACGATCTCGACCAGACCGCCGATGGAGATCGTGACCAGAATGAGCACCGCAAGCAGCAGGAAGTTGCGCTCGATGGTCGCGTGACGGATGAACATGGCCCGCCTCCCCTAGCCCGCGACCCTGGCCGCGGCGGCCACCGCCTCGGCCTCGGCGGAGACGTCGCCGCGCGCCGTCCGCCACAGGTTGTAGACCATCACCAGCGCGCCGATCAGGAACAGCACGCCGCCGAAGGCGCGAATCACATAGAAGGGATGCATGGCCTCGACGGTCTCGACGAAGGAGAACTGAAGGAAGCCGAGGGAATCATAGGCCCGCCACATAAGCCCCTGCATGATCCCCGAAACCCACATCGCGGTAATGTAAAAGACGATCCCGATGGTCGCGATCCAGTAGTGCACGGCCACCAGGCGGGTCGAGTACAGGCGCTCGCGCTTCCACAGCCGAGGCACCAGGAAGTACATGGCCCCGAAGGACACGAAGGCGACCCAGCCGAGCGCGCCCGAATGGACGTGGCCGATGGTCCAGTCTGTGTAGTGGCTGAGCGCGTTGACCGGCTTGATCGACATCACCGGGCCTTCGAAGGTGCTCATCCCGTAGAACGCGACCGAGGTGACCAGGAAGCGCAGGATCGGGTCGGTGCGCAGCTTGTCCCAGGCCCCCGACAACGTCATGATTCCGTTGATCATGCCGCCCCAGGACGGCATCCACAGCATGACCGAAAACGTCATGCCTAGGGTCTGCGCCCAGTCGGGAAGCGCGGTGTAGTGGAGGTGGTGCGGCCCGGCCCAGATGTAGAGAAAGATCAGCGCCCAGAAGTGAACGATCGACAACCGATAGGAGTAGACCGGCCGCTGGGCCTGTTTGGGAATGAAGTAGTACATGATGCCGAGAAAGCCGGCGGTGAGGAAGAAGCCGACCGCGTTGTGCCCGTACCACCACTGGATCAGGGCGTCCTGCACGCCTGCGAACAATGAGTAGCTCTTGGTCCCGAAGAACGAGACCGGCACCGCCAGGTTGTTGCCGATGTGGAGAACGGCGATCGTGATGATGAAGGCGAGATAGAACCAATTGGCGACGTAGATGTGCGGCTCCTTGCGCCGGATCAGGGTGCCCGAGAAGACCACCAGATAGACGACCCAGACGATCGTGAGCCAGATGTCCGTGTACCACTCGGGCTCGGCGTACTCGCGGCTCTGGGTGATGCCCATCACGTAGCCCGACGCGGCGAGCACGATGAAGAGCTGATAGCCCCAGAACAAGAACTTCGCCAGCCCCGGCCCGCCGAACAGCGTCGTTCGACATGTCCGCTGGACGACATAAAGCGAAGTCGCCAGCAACGCGTTACCGCCGAAGGCGAAGATGACCGCCGAGGTATGCACCGGGCGCAACCGCCCGAAGGTGGTCCATTCGAGTCCCAGGTTCAGCGCCGGATAGGCGAGCTGGAACGCGATGAAAACGCCGACCAGAAAACCGACGATTCCCCAGAAGATCGTTGCGATGACGAAGAGGCGGACGACCTCTTCGTTATACGGTTCGGCGCGACCGCTTGCGGCTGCGGTCGGATTAACCTCCGTCACTCTCGCCTCCCGGTTGATGGATCATTGAAGCCAGCATCGAGCCGCCGTTGGTCGCGCGCCCGACCGGGTGCTCGGGATTATGGCTGCGCCAAATACGACGATCCTTGACCTAGGTCAAGGGGGCGAGGTCAATATGCATTTCTAATTGCGTTAGATCAAGTTCCTGTTATGAAAATGATAATCAGGATGATTCCAAACCAATGAACGGCGCCCCTCAGAAAAATGTAGAAACGTCTTTAGTCGAAAGCCCGCACCCGCGTGACCGTTTGCTTGTTGATGATGTAGACCTCGTCGCTTTCGGTCACAAAGGGAAAGAACGGGCGGTCGTCGTTCAGAAGATCCTGGATGCGCGCATCCTGCTCGACGAACAGAAAGCCCGTAAGGCGCGTTCCGTCGAGAAGCGTCACCTCCGCCCGGACCGATACGCGAACGGTCATCGGTTGCGATATCATGCCTTCGGCTCCGATGCTGTGGCCGCAACCGTGCCCGCGGCGCTGGTTCGGACACGGCAACGGCGCCAAATCGAGCAAGAGAGTAAAAGGAGTGGCGCGCCAAGACAATGCGTTCGGTTGACGATTCCGATTTCGCCGCCCCGATCTACGGCCTGCTCGGCATCACCCATGGTTGGGGCGTGCTGCTGACGGTTATGTCCGCCGCCGGAGCGGGCGCAATCGCGCGGCGCATCGACCCCGGTCCCGACGTCGTGCTGCGCATGGCGGAAGGTCGGCTTCCCCAGTATCATCAGCGGCGCGCCGGCGCGCTCGACCGTCTGATCGAGACCTACGGCATCGTCGTCCTCGACAATGCGGCCTGGAACGCGAAGAAGGCCGAGCTCGGCGAAGCGATCTACCGCTGAAGACGGCCCGGGGCGCCTTAGTCTCCATCCTCGGCGAGACCGTAGCCCGCCGAGCGCGCGGTGCGCACCAGATTGGGCGCGCCGGCGTCCGCGAGCGCGCGCCGCAGACGGCGAACTTGGGCGTCGACCGCGCGCGGCTCGACCGCCAAGTCGCGGCCCCAGACCGCGTCGAGCAGACGCTCGCGCGAGAACACCCGTCCCGGATGCGCCATCAGGAAGCGCAAAAGGTCGAACGAGCGCGGGTGAAGCGCGATCTTCCGCCCCTGGAACCGGGCCTCGCGGCGCGTCGGGTCGAGCACCACGCCGCGAACCTCGAGCGGGGCCTCGCCGAGATCGGGGCGCGCCCGGCGCATCAGCGCGCGCAGGCGCGCGATCAGCTCGACCGGCGAGAACGGCTTGGTGATGTAGTCGTCGGCCCCGGTGTCGAGCCCGCGCACCCGGTCGGCCTCGTCGCCGCGGGCGGTGAGCATGATGATCGGCACGCTGCGGGTCTCGCGCGCGCGGCGGATGCGCCGGCAGACCTCGAGCCCGGAGACCGCGGGCAGCATCCAATCCAAGAGGATCACGTCGGGCGGGTCTTCGGCCACCGCCGCAAGCGCCGCCTCGCCGTCCTCGCAGACGCGCACGGCGAAGCCCGCCCGTTCGAGGTTGTAGCGCAGCATCATCGTGAGCGGCGGCTCGTCGTCGACGACGAGAACCTTGGGCTTCACCGATCCCTCTCCCTCTCTGCCGGTCGGACGCGGCGGCGGCCCAGCATACACCGGAGCGGGCCGCCGGCCCACAAGCTCAGCCGAACCGTCCGGCGACGTAATCGCGGGTCCGCGCGTCCGCCGGGCGCGCGAAAATGTCCTCGGTCGGGCCGGCCTCGACCAGCCGCCCCATGTGGAAGAAGGCCGCGTGCTGCGAGACGCGCCGCGCCTGCTGCATGTTATGGGTCACGATCACGATGGTGTAAGCGCCGCGGAGCGCGTCGATCAGCGCCTCGATGCGCTGGGTCGCGACCGGATCGAGCGCCGAGCACGGCTCGTCCATCAGAATCACCTCGGGGTCCACGGCGATCGCCCGCGCGATGCACAGCCGCTGCTGCTGGCCGCCCGAAAGCCCGGTGCCGGGCGCGTCCAACCGGTCCTTGACCTCGTCCCACAGGCCGGCGCGGCTCAGGCTCGCCTCGACCAGGGCGTCGAGATCGGCGCGGCTGCGCGCAAGCCCATGGATGCGCGGCCCGTAAGCCACATTGTCGTAAATCGACTTGGGAAAGGGGTTGGGCTTTTGAAACACCATGCCGATGCGCGCGCGCAACAGCTCGACGTCGACGCCGGGAGCGTAGATGTCGCGGCCGTCGATCCGCACCTCGCCTTCGACGCGACAGCCCCCGACCACGTCGTTCATCCGGTTGAGGCAGCGCAGAAAAGTCGTCTTGCCGCAGCCCGACGGCCCGATCAGCGCGGTCACTCGGCCCGCCGGCACCGCGAGATCGACGCCTGCGAGCGCCTGTTTCTCTCCGTAAAAGACCGAAAGCCCCCGGGTCTCGATCTTAGCCGCGGGCTCGGCGCCGAGCGCGATCGGCGGCGATGCGCCGGCGGCGCGCGGAGCGGAAATCTGTTCGATGGCGGCCATGGCCTTTTCTCTCCAGACAGTCAGAAACGGCGCTCCCAGCGGCGGCGCAAGACCACCGCCGCGAGGTTCATCAGCGCGAGAAACGCGATCAGGATCAGAATCGCCGCCGCAGCGCGGGCGACGAAGGCGGGCTCGGGCGAATCGGCCCAAAGATAGATCTGGGCCGGAAGCGCCGTCGCCGCGTCCGCGAACCCGGTAGGAATGTCGACGACGAAGGCGATCATGCCGATCATGAGAAGCGGCGCGGTCTCGCCGAGCGCGCGGGCCATGCCGATGATCGCGCCGGTCAGCATCCCCGGCATGGCGAGCGGGAGCACGTGGTGGACGACCGCGCGGAGCGGGCTCGCGCCGAGGCCGAGCGCCGCCTCGCGGATCGCGCCCGGGACCGCGCCGAGCGCCGCCCGGCCCGCGATGATCATCGTCGGCAGGGTCATCAGGGCGAGCGTGAGGCCGCCGACGAGCGGGGCCGAGCGCGGCAGCCCGGCAAGGCCGAGAAAGACCGCCAACCCAAGCAGCCCGAACACGATCGACGGCACTGCGGCCAGGTTGTTGATGGTGATCTCGATCAGGTCGGTCAGGCGGTTTCGGGGCGCAAACTCCTCGAGATAGACCGCCGCGCCCACCCCGATCGGAAAGGCGGCTGCGAAGGTGACGGCGAGCATCAAGAGCGAACCCGCCGCCGCGCCCAGAAGGCCGGCGCGCTCGGGCTCGCGGCTGTCGCCCGCGGTGAACAACCGCCAATTGAAACGCAGCGCGATCCGCCCCTCGGCGTCGAGGGCCTCGATCCAGGCCGCTTGGTCGGCGGCGATGCGCGCATTCCGCCCGCCTTTGACATAGACGTCCACCTCGTCCGCCGCCGGCAGCCAGACCTCGCGCGTCCGGTCCGCAAGGGTCGGGTCTTCGGCCGCAAGCCGAGCGATTTCGTCGGCCGCGCCGACGCTCGCCAACCGATAGAGCGCCCGCTTCGCCTTGCGCGTCCGGACTTGCGGAAACAGACGCTTGAGCGCCCGCTTGACGAGAACGTCGTAATCGCCGTTTTCAAGCGCCGCCGCCTCGAAGGTCACGGGCAGGCGGATCTCGGCCTGGCGGAAAGCCGAAACCCCTTTCGCCGCGATCCCGCCGAGGATCAGCGCCAAGAGCCCGATCGCGAGCGCGACCGCGACCATCCCGCAAGCGCGGAAGCGCCGCTCGGCGGCGCGGCGACGGGCGAGCCGCCGGGCGGCGAAGGTTTCTTCAGTCATAGCGTTCCCTGAATCGGCGGACGATCGCCATCGCCGCGAGGTTGAGCGCGAGCGTGACCCCGAACAGCGCCAGCGCGAGCGCGAAGGCGGACAGGGTCTTGGGGCTGTCGAAGGCCTGATCGCCGGTGAGAAGGGCGACGATCTGAACCGTCACCGTGGTCACCGATTCGAGCGGGTTCGCGGTAAGGTTCGCGGTCAACCCCGCGGCCATGACCACGATCATGGTCTCGCCGATGGCCCGCGAGATCGCGAGCAGAACCCCGCCCATGATCCCCGGCAACGCCGCCGGCAGCACGACCTGGCGGACCGTCTCCGCGCGGGTCGCGCCGAGCGCAAGCGCGCCCTCGCGCAGGCTCTGAGGCACCGCGGCGATGGCGTCGTCGGCGAGCGAGGAGACGAAGGGGATGATCATGATCCCCATCACGAGCCCGGCGGCGAGCGCGCTTTCCGAAGACACGTCGAGGCCGAGCGTCGCGCCGGCGTCGCGGAGCGCGGGCGCGACCGTCAGCGCGGCGAAGAACCCGTAGACCACGGTGGGAATGCCGGCGAGAAGCTCGATCGCCGGCTTGGCCATATCGCGCAGACGCTTGGGCGCGTACTCGACCATGTAGATGGCGGCGAACAGGCCGATCGGCGTCGCCACCATCATCGCGATCAGCGCGATCAGCGCCGTGCCCGCGAACAAAGGGACCGCGCCGAAGCTTCCCGAGGACGCCACCTGGTCGGCGCGGATCGCCGTCTGCGGGCTCCAGGCGAGGCCGAACAGGAAATCGCCCGCCGGCGCCGCGGCGAAGAAACGCGCAGCCTCGAACACGAGGGAGAGCACGATCCCGGCCGTCGTCAGCACCGCGACCGCAGCGCAGGCGAACAGGCCTGCCCGGACCGCGCGTTCGACCGCGGCGCGGGCGCGAAACCCCGGCGCCGCGCGCCGCCAAGCGTAAAGCAGCCCGCCGAGCGCTACGCCGCCGACGGCGATCCCAAGCGCCGCCCGGCCGAGCCCGTCGATATGGACGAACCGTTCGGCCGCGCCGACGACCAAAGGGTCGGCCACGCCCTCCGGAATGGTTCCGGCGGCGAGGTTGCGCGCTTTGGCCAAGACCAGGGCGAGTCGGTCGGCCGGCAGGGCATGCGCCTCGGCGGGCAGGCCCGCGACCACCAGCGCTTCGACGACTCGCGGCCCGGCCAGCATCCAGACGGCGGCGATCAGACCGGCGGGCACGGCGCACCAAAGCGCGAGGTAAAGCCCGTAATGCCCGGGCAGGGAATGGCGCGCGCCCCGCTCAGGGGTCGCGAAAGCGTGGGCGCGGCGACGCCCGGCCGCATAGCCGAGCGCCGCGAGAAGGCCTATCAGAAGGAAAAGGCCGCTGGCCGGCATCGCCGAACGTTACCCTTCGCTTTCGCCCATGCGGCGCGGCTCTCCTTGCGCCCCTACATCGAAAGCGGGGCGAGCGCCTTGGCCCGAGCGCGCCACTCGGCCCGTTCGGCGTCCGACATCGGGATCAACCCTTTGTCGGCGAGGTAGCCTTCCGGCCCCCAGGCGCGCTCGCTCGTGAACTCGGCGACATAAGCCGGAACGCCGGGAACCAGCCCAAGGTGCGCCTTCTTGACGTAGAAGAACAGCGGCCGCGAGATCGGGTAAGCGCCGGTCGAGATGTTCTCGAAGGTCGGCGCCACGCCGTCGACCGGATTGCCCTTGATGACGTCGTCGTTCTGGTCGAGATAGCTGAAGCCGAACACGCCGAGCGCCTCGGGGTCGTTGGCCAGCTTCTTGACGATCAGGTTATCGTTCTCGCCCGCCTCGACATAGGCGCCGTCCTCGCGGATGGTCTGGCAGACCGTCTTGAACTTGGCCTTGTCGGTCTTCTTGAGCGCCGCGATCCAGGCAAAGGTCTTGCAGCCGCCTTCAAGCGCAAGCTCGTCGAAGGCGTCGCGGGTGCCCGAGGTCGGCGGCGGGCCGATGACCTTGATCTTGGTCGCCGGCAGCGCGGGGTCGATCTCGTTCCAGGTCTGATACGGGTTGGCGATCAACGCGCCTTCGGTCTCGCCCGGCACGGTTTTGGCGAGCGCGAGGTACAGGGCGCGCCGGGTGAGCTTGAAGTCGGGCGCGCCCACCGCGTTGGCGATCACGATCCCATCGTAGCCGATCTTGATCTCGGCGATCGCGCCGACGCCGTTCTTCTCGCAGCGCGCGACCTCGGAGCGCTTGATCCGCCGCGAGGCGTTGGCGATGTCGGGATGGCCTTCGCCGACGCCGGCGCAGAAGAGCTTGAGCCCGCCGCCCGAGCCGGTCGATTCGACGATCGGCGTCTTGAACGACGTCGTCCGGCCGAACCGTTCGGCCACGGCGGTCGCAAAGGGAAAGACCGTCGAGGAGCCGACGATCCGGATCACGTCGCGCGCCGCCGCCGGAACGGGAGCGAACGCGCTCGCGACCAAAGTCACCGCGGCGCAAGCGCCGATCAGGCGACGTTTCGACATTTCTCTCTCCTCAGTCCTTAGGTTCGTCCGTCGAATGCGGCCCAAGCCTATGCGGCGGCGGTGACGGTCATATGACCGCTGTGTGACCGGTTTATGACAGGAGGGAGGGGGACTCGACGGGACGGCCTATCTTTTGGCGGCCGGCAGGGTGACGGTGAAGGTGCTGCCCACCCCCAACGCGCTTTCGATGGAGAGATGGCCGCGGTGTCGGTTGACCACGTGCTTGACGATGGCGAGCCCGAGGCCGGTGCCCCCGGCCTTGCGCGAGCGCCCCTTGTCGACCCGGTAGAAGCGCTCGGTGAGCCGCGCGATGTGCTCGGGCGCAATGCCGTCGCTTTCGTCCGCAACCGCAATCGCGACCGCGCCGTCCTCGGCCCAAGGCAGCTCGGGCGGGGCGGCGCAGGCGCGAAGCGCAACCCGCACGACGGTTCCCTCCCGGCCATAGGTGATGCTGTTGAGCGCCAGGTTGCGGACCATCAGCGCAAGCTCGTCGGCGTCGCCGACGACCGCCGGCAGGTCGGGCTCCGCCTCGACCGCGATGGTCATGCGCCGCGCCTCGGCCCGGTGCGCGAGCGTCGCCGCCACCTCTTCGGCCACCGCGGCGAGCGAGACCAGAGCGGTGGGCTGCGCGTGCTCGCGCATCTCGATCTTGGACAGCGACAACAGATCCTCGACGAGCTGGGTCATGCGCGCCGCCTCGGCGGCCATCACCTCGAGAAAGCGCTCGCGCGCGTCGGCGTCCTCGCGGGCCGGGCCGCGCACGGTCTCGAGCAGGCCGACGATGGCGGCGAGCGGCGAGCGGATCTCGTGGCTCGCGTTGGCCACGAAGTCGACCCGGAGCTGCTCGCTGCGCTTGACCTCGGTCTCGTCGTGAAGGACGACCACCGCGCCCTCGCCGCCGAGCGGCGCGACATGGACGCGAAACTCGCGCATCACCGGCTTGTCGAGCGAGAGCGCAATGTCGGATTCGGCCGCCTCATCGAGCGTGTGCGCGACCGTCTCCAGAAACCCCGGCCGGTCGATCACCGCATCGATCGCGCAGCCCTCGACGCGCTCGCCGAACAGCCGGCGCGCGGCCCGGTTCGCATGCGCGACCCGCCGGGCGGGATCGACCAGCAGAAGCGCATCGGGCACGGCATCGAGAATCCGCGCGAGCATCGCCCGCGCATCCTTGATCTCCGCTTTGGTCGCGTCTTCCGTTTCCGCCACCTGTGACGCCCTTCCCGTCGTCGGTCCGCGCCTCGGCCGCAAGACCAACCATAGCACGTCGCAGCATCATGACAGCGCTTTGGCGGACTGCTAGAGTGAGCCCGCCGCCGACAATAGATGAGCGGCGAAACCCAAGGGAGGAAGCCCCGTCGGCGCGCCGCCGGACGGCGGGCTTCGCGACAGTCATTGAGGACCGTTATGCAGAAATCGCTCCTGATCGATCCCGACCTCTGTACGAGCTGCCTCCAGTGCGAGATGGCCTGTTCGTTCGAGCACGAAGGCGCGTTCAACCCCGCGCATTCGCGCATCAAGGTGTTCGAGTTCGAGCACGGGAAGCGGGCGATTCCCTACACCTGCACCCAGTGCGCCGAGGCCTGGTGCATGCACGCCTGCCCGGTCGAGGCGATCACCAAGAACCCGGCGACCGGCGCCATGGAGGTCGACGAGGCGATCTGCGTCGGCTGCAAGGTCTGCACCATCGCCTGCCCGTTCGGGACCATCAACTATGTCCAAGCGACCGGCAAGGTGGCCAAGTGCGATCTGTGCGGCGGCGATCCCCAGTGCGTCGCCGCCTGTCCGACCGGGGCGATCAAATACGTGGACGCCGACTGGACCGGCTACGAGCGGATGCGCGCCTGGGCGACCAGGACCGACGCCCAGCCGAACGCCTGACTGCGGCCCCGTATAGAAGGAGACGAAAAAATGGGTTGGCAGAGAACAGTCCTCCGCGTCGATCTCACCAAGGGCAGCGCGAAGACCGAGCCCCTCAACATGGACTGGGCCTTCCAGTACCTGGGCGAGCGCGGGCTCGCGACCAAGTACCTGTGGGAGAGCATGGACCCCAAGGCGGACCCGATGGGGCCCGACAACGTGCTCATCTTCGCGACCGGGCCGCTCACCGGCACCATGGCCTCGACCAGCGGGCGCTACGCGGTGGTCACCAAGGGGCCGCTGACGGGCGCGATCGCGTGCTCGAACTCGGGCGGCAAGTTCGGGGCCGAGCTCAAGTACGCGGGCTACGACCTTCTCATCATCGAGGGCCGGGCCGAGAAGCCGGTCTACCTTCACATCGTCGACGACGCGGTCGAGATCCTGCCCGCCGACGACATCTGGGGCCGCACGGTCTGGGAGACCGAAGGATTTCTGCGGGCGCACCACCAGAACCCGCTGCTCAAGGTCGCCTCGATCGGGGTCGCGGGCGAGCGCGGCGTGCGCTTCGCCTGCATCGTCAACGACCTCCACCGGGCGGCGGGGCGCTCGGGCGTGGGCGCGGTCATGGGCTCGAAAAACCTCAAGGCCATCGCCGTCCACGGAACCAAGGGCGTTCGGGTCAAAGATCCCAAGCGATTCATGCAGGCCGTCAACGAGGCCAAGAAAATCCTGTGGGAAAGCGAGGGCCGCCGCGGGCTGACCGAGTACGGCACCAACGCGATGATCGATTCGATGCAGGAGTTCGGCGGCCTGCCCACCCGCAACTTCCGCGAGGTCCAGTTCGAAGGCGTCGACAAGATCAACCCCAAGGCGATGATGACGCCCAAGCCCAACGGGCACCGCAACCTGATCACCAACAAGGCGTGCTTCGGCTGCACCATCGCCTGCGGGCGAATCGCGCATATCGACAAGGACCACTTCACGATCGTGAATAAGCCCAAGTACCGGCACGCCTCGGGCGGGCTCGAGTACGAGACCGCCTTCGCCTTCGGGCCGGTGGTCGGGATCGACGACCTCGACGCCCTCACCTACGCCGGCTTTTTGATGAACGAGCACGGCATGGACCCGATCTCGTTCGGGGTGACCCTCGCCGCGGCGATGGAGCTCTACGAGATGGGCGTGATCACCGACAAGGACACGGGCGGCGTGCCGCTCAACTTCGGCAACGCCGAAGCGCTCACGATCATGGCCGAGAAGACCGGCAAATACGAAGGCTTCGGCCAGGTGCTCGGGCTCGGCTCCAAGCTCCTGTGCGAGAAGTACGGGCACCCCGAGCTGTTCATGGGGGTCAAGGGCCAGGAGTTCGCGGGCTACGATTCGCGCGCGCTCCAGGGCATGGGCCTCGGCTACGCGACCAGCAACCGCGGCGCCTGCCACCTCAAGCACGACGTGTTCGCCGAGGACATGGAGGACCAGACCGGCAAGGGCAAGGCCAAGCCGGTCAAG
>CAYYWV010000035.1:0-23947 GCA_964475385.1 uncultured Alphaproteobacteria bacterium
CGCATCGGCGCGCCCGTTCGGGGATGGCGGAAGGCGAGCGCGCAAGCGTGCAACGCCTGGCGGGCGATGAGAGCCGCGGCGTCGCGGACGGCGGCCGCGGCGCGCCGCCGATGGGTCGCGCGCCCATAGAGCGCGTCGCCGATCAGAGGATGCCCGCGGGCCGCGAGGTGAACGCGGATCTGGTGCGTTCGCCCGGTCGCGAGCCGGCATTCGACCGCCGCCGCCGCGCCGCCGGCGAAGGCCTCGATCACCCGGTAGCGGGTCAGCGCCGGCCGGCCGCCGTCGCGGAGCACGGCCATCTTCTTGCGATGCGTCGGATGACGGCCGATATGGCCCTCGATCGTCCCTTCGGTCGGCTGCGGCAGGCCCCAGACCACCGCGAAATAGCGGCGCGAGAGGCTGCGGTCGGCGAACTGGCGGGCGAGGCCCGCGTGCGCCGCGTCGTTCTTGGCCGCGACCAGAAGACCGCTCGTGTCCTTGTCGAGCCTATGCACGATGCCCGGACGCTGGACGCCGCCGATCCCCGAGAGGCTCGCCCCGCAGTGGGCGATCAGGGCGTTGACCAGCGTGGCATCCGGGTTGCCGGGCGCGGGGTGGACGACGAGTCCCGCCGGCTTGTCGACCACCACGAGGTCGTCGTCCTCGTAGACGATGCGCAGCGCGATCGCCTGGGGCGCGGGCGTCGCCGGCTCGGGCGGCGGGATGCGAAGCTCGAAGCTCTGGCCGGGTTTGACCCGGTAGGAGGGCTCGGTTATCGTCGCGCCGCCGGAGGCGAGCCGCCCCGCCTGGATCAGCGCCTTGAGGCGGTTGCGCGAGAGCGCGGGCAACGCGGCGGCGAGGAACCGGTCGAGACGGCGGCCGGCGTCTTCGGCCCCGGCGCGCAGCGTATGACGGACTTCCTGGGACGACGACATGGCCACAGACTGGACCCAAAACGCGCGCGTGCTCAAGCTCGTCGTCATCGCGCTCGGGATCGCGATCCTGGTCGCCGCCACCGGGTTGGTGGTCGCGTTGGTCAAGCGCGGCGGTCGCACGGTCGAACGGGCGACGGCCCCACCCGTTGCGGCCCCCTTGCCGCTCGCCACGGGCGCGGTCGCGCTCCCCGGCGGCGGCCGGGCGCTCGCCATGACCGGCGACGGCGATCGGCTTTCGCTTCTCGTCGAAGGCGCCGACGGGCGTCAGCGCATCGTGACCCTGGACCGGCGCACGGGCCTGGTTCTCGGCACGCTCACGCTCGCGCCCGTCGAGAGCGCCGAGCAATCTCGCGCGAAGGCGAACGGAAAGGGAGCGCCATGAACTTTTGCAGCGACAACACGACCGGCGTTTCGCCCGAGATCATGGCCGCGCTCGCCGCGGCGAACGAGGGCCAGGCCGCGTCATACGGCGACGATCCGATCACGGCCCGGGTCGAGAAGGCGTTCCGCGCGCTGTTCGAGACCGAGGTCGCGGTTCTTCCGGTCGCCACCGGCACGGCGGCCAACGCCATCGCGCTCGCGCCCTTGTGTCCGCCTTATGGCGCGATCTACTGCCACCGCGAGGCCCATATCGAGGTCGACGAGTGCGGCGCGCCCGAGCTTTACACCGGCGGCGCGAAGCTCGTGGCGCTCGACGGGGCGGACGGCAAGTTCGACGCCGCGACGCTCGCGGACGCGCTCGCCCGCGCCGGCAAAGGCGACGTCCACCGGGTCCAGCCGGCGGCGGTCAGCCTCACCCAGGCGACCGAGTGCGGCACGCTTTACGCGATCGACGAGATCGCGGAAATTGCGCGCATCGCCCACGACAACGGGCTTTCGGTCCACATGGACGGCGCGCGCTTCGCCAATGCGGCGGCGGCGATGGGATGCGCGCCCGCCGACCTGACCTGGCGGGCGGGCGTGGACGTGCTGTCCTTCGGCGCGACCAAGAACGGCGCGCTCGCCGCCGAGGCCATCGTCGCTTTCCGGCCCGAGCTCGGCCGCGAGCTCGCCTTTCGGCGCAAGCGGGGCGGGCATCTGTTCTCGAAGATGCGGTTCCTTTCGGCCCAGCTCGAAGCGTATCTCGCCGACGACCTCTGGCTCCGCAACGCGCGCCATGCGAACCGCTGCGCGCAGAGGCTGGCCGACGGCCTCGCCGCGATCCCAGGGGTCTCGCTCGCCCATCCCACCCAGGCCAACGAGGTCTTCGCCACCCTGCCCGAAGCCGTAATCCGCGGACTCGAAGAGGCGGGCTTCGCCTTCCATCGCTGGGGCGGCGAAAACGCGACGACGGTGCGCCTGGTGACCGCCTTCAACACCCGCGAGGACGACGTCGACGCCCTGGTCGCCGCCGCCCGCGGGCTCGCCGAGACCGCGGCCTGATCAGAACGCCGTCGGGGCGCAGTAGAGCTTGCGGCGCTTGAGCTGATCGCAGAGCCGGGCGGCGTCGGCGCGGCTCGCCAAAGGGCCGATGCGAAGCTGGAAGAAGACGCCCTTGTCGCCGCCGAGGTCGACCCGCGCGATATGCGGCCCCAATGCGGCGAGAAGGTCGCCGTTGGCGGCCCGGATCTCCTCCCAGCCGCGGCGCGCGCGCTCGGGCGTGCGGAAGGACGCGACGTGCACGCCGACGCTTTTGCCCGCGTTCGGGGCGACGGCGGCGGCGCGCGCGGGCGGCGCGGCGGCGGGGGCGGAGGCGGAGGCTGATGCGGCGGGCGCGACGGTTCCGTCGGTCTGAACGGCCGCCTCGGCGCGCGCGAGACGCCGAAGCGGCGGCTTGCGATTGGGCGCAGGAGCGCCGTCGACGACCGGCGCGGGCGCATCGCTTTCGGCCTTTTGCGCCGGCCGGCTCTGGCCGCCGGTGAGCCTGGCGAGCCGGCGGGCGAGCTCGGCGCGCTCGGCCTGATACTCATCTTCCGTGATGTAGTTCCGGGCGCGCAGGCGCGCGATCCGGGCGAGCGCCGCCTTGCCGTCGGCGGGGAAGGTCGCGGGCGAAACGGCCGCATTTTCCGCGCCTTCGCCCGGGCGCAGCGGCATCAGCCCGTCGAGGATGGCCGCGCGCTCGATCGCGTAGTCGGCCTCTGCGAGCGCGCCCTTTTCGCGGAAACCCGCGATCTCGCGCAGCCGCGCGACGATGTCGTCGACCGGCGGGGCGGGCAGGCTGACGAGCGGCGATGGCGCCGGCGCGGTGAGCGGCAGAAGCGCGCCGAGATTGGCCTTGCGCCGGGCTTGGTACTCGGCGTCCGACAGAAACCCTTCGGCCCGCAGCCGGGCGAGCGCGGCGAAGCGCTGGAGCCTTGCGCGCTCGACCGCTTGGGCGTCGGGCGGCGGCGGCGTCGGGGCCGCGGTCTCGGCGGCGATCTGGGCGAGGTTGGCGCGCGCGATCTCGGCAAGACCGAGGCCGACGTGGTTCTTGCGCGTCGCCGAAATCGCCCGGGCGTCGGGGTTGAGCGCGATCACCTTCCGATAGAGCTTTCGGGCCTCGGCGTAGCGCCCGGTCGTCTGGTAGACGACGCCGAGGTTGAGAAGCGCGTAAGGATTGTGAGGGTTGATCGCGAGCGCCGAGTTGAGCCGCGTCTCGGCCTCGCCGAGGCGGTTCTCGAGGATCGCCTTATAGCCGAGATCGGCGAGCCGCTGATCGTTGGGCGCCTGGGGTCCGCGGTTGAAGACCTTGGCCTTGAGCTCTTTGTACTCGCGCGCCGCTTCGGGCAGCACCACGCTGCATCCCGAGAGCATAAGCGCGGCGAGGACGAGGGTAAGGGCAAGAGCGCGGCCTGACCGTCGCGCGGGGGCGTTCCGCAGCGTGCGCGAAGCGGGAAGAGCGGGCCGACGGTAAATGGCGGAAAGCATCGGACGATTCCCGCCCGCGGGCGGTTAAGAAACGGTTAACCCGGATTCCCCTCTGAAGGTCCGTGCGGGCCGGCCCCGTCAAACCATGAAACGCGCTAGGCGCTGCGGGGAGCTTCTTCTGCGAAGGCGTTCTTGTAGCGCGCGCGCAGCGCGTTCTTCTGCACCTTGCCCATCGCGTTGCGCGGGATTTCGTCGACGAAGAAGACCCGCTTCGGCGTCTTGTAGTTGGCGAGCGCCTTCTTGCAGGCCGCGATGATCGCCTCGGCGGTGACATCGCCGCGCCCGGGGCTCCGCTTGACCACGGCGGCGACCGCCTCGCCGAAGTCCGGATGCGGAAGGCCGATGACCGCGGACTCCTCGACCCCGTCGATCCGGTCGATGCACATCTCGATTTCCTTGGGATAGACGTTGAACCCGCCCGAGATGATCATGTCCTTGGCCCGGCCCGAGATGCGGACGTAGCCGCGCGCGTCGATCGAGCCTACGTCGCCGGTGATCAAGAACCCGTCGGGGCGGAACTCGCTTTTGGTCTTCTCCGGCATCCGCCAGTAGCCGGCGAAGACATTGGGGCCGCGGACCTCGAGCACGCCGATCTCGCCCGGCCCCAGGATGGTTCCGTCCTCGGCGGCGACGCGGATCTCGACCCCGGGCAGCGCAAGGCCGACGGTGCCGGCGATGCGCTCCCCGTCGAGCGGATTCGAGGTGTTCATCCCGGTCTCGGTCATGCCGTAGCGCTCGAGGATGGTGTGGCCGGTGCGGGCGCGAAAGGCGTGGAAGGTCTCGTCCAGCAATGGCGCCGAGCCCGAGATGAACAGCCGCATGTTGCGGCAGACCGCGCGCGTGAGCCCGGGGTGCGCCAGCAGCCGCACGTAATAGGTCGGCACGCCCATCATCACCGTCGCCCGCGGCAGAAGCCGGATCACGGCGTCGGCGTCGAACCGAGGGAGGAAGAGCATCCAGGCTCCGCTCAGGAGGACGCAGTGAATGGCGACGAACAGGCCGTGGGTGTGGAAGATCGGCAGCGCATGAAGCAGCACGTCGTCGGGGCGGAAGCCCCAGACCTCGTGCAGGGTGAGCGCGTTCGAGGCCAGGTTGCGGTGGGTCAGCATCGCGCCCTTGGAGCGCCCGGTGGTTCCGCTCGTATAAAGGATGGCGGCGACGTCGTCAGGGGCGGCATCGACGCAATCCTCGACCGGCGCGAGCGCCCGGGCCGCATCCGCCAACGCGCCGTCGCCGTTCTCGCCCAAGGTCAGGACATGGCGCACGCCGGCGGGGCCGGCGATCTCGGCCGTCGCGGCCTCGGTCTCGGGCTGGCATACGACAAGCGCCGGTTCCGCGTCCTGCAAAAAATATGCGACCTCGCTTTGGGTGTACGCGGTGTTGAGCGGCACATAGATCGCGCCCGCGCGCAGGCAGGCGAGGTACAGGAACACCGCCTCGGGAGATTTCTTGACCTGAACCGCGACCCGGTCCCCTTTGGCCACGCCGAGATCGCCAAGAAGGCGGGCGTAACGGCCCGAGATCTCTTCGAGATCGGCGTAAGTGTAGATCCGCCCCGATTCGGTTTCGATGAAAGGGCGGCTGCGATCGGCCGGAAAACGTTCGCTGAGGGTTTGGTAGAGGTTTGCGTTCATCGCTGAGGAGGGGGTGTTCCGCGGCGCGCTCACGACGCTTCGGCCTGGAGGTATCGGGGCGGCAGCATCGACAGAAGGTCGGTGAAGACCTCGCCCTGGATCGCCACATGGGCGCGCATGGCCTCGGCGGCGCGCTCGCCGTCGCCGGCCGCGATCGCGGCGACGACGGCCTCGTGCTCGTCGAGCGATTGCGCAACCCGGCCCGGACGATGAAGCTGAAACCGGCGATAGCCGGAAAGGCGGTTGCGCAGGGTCCGGGTCATGTCCTCGAGGTATTTGTTGCGCGCGCCCGCATAGACGGCCTCGTGGAAATCGCGGTTGGCGGCGTAGTAGGCTTCCGGGTCGCCGTCGCGGGCGATCCGCGAGCAGCGCCGGTGCGCGCGCCGCAGTCCCTCGCGCTCCTCGGGGCTCATGCGCCGGGCCGCCAGGCGGGCGCACAGCGCCTCGAGCTCGGCCATCGCCTCGAACATCTGCAAAAGCTGCTGCACGGTGATGTTGGCGACCACCGCGCTCTGGCGCGGACGCATTTCGATCAGCCCCACCGAGGCGAGCTGCAACAGCGCCTCGCGCACCGGGGTGCGCGAGACATTGAAGCGCCGCGCGAGCCCGGTCTCGTCGAGGCGCTCGCCCGGGGTCAGAGCCCCGGAAAGAATTTCGTTCTCAAGACGCAGGCGAATGTCCTCGGCGCGGCGTTTGTTGTCGCGCGAACGTTTGATCGAAGTCGATTTGGCGATGGTCACGGGATCTCTCCTCGGGCCTACGGCATGCCCGGACCCGAGTATAGTTGTATGCATTTGAAGCTTGCAAGAATGCAAGACGCATGATCTTGTATACAATCTGGGTCGGCAGGCGACAGGGCGCACCGCTTCGGGGCCGATGGATGCATCAAGGCATTCCCCGACGATGAGACGGTCGAATGGCGGCGCGTTCCGACAGGTGCAGCCGCGACCCGATGGAGGATAGGGAGACAACGTCATGGGTGTGATTTCCAGACTCACGGTTTCGCTCGCCGCAGGGGCGATGGCGGTTTCGTTCGCCGGCGCCGCGGCCGCGGAGATCACGTTGCGCGCTTCGCATCAGTGGCCGGGCGGCAAGGGCGACGTGCGCGACGAAATGGTGCAGATCATCAAGCGCGAGGTCGAGGCCGCCAATGTCGGCCTGAAGATCAACGTCTATCCCGGCAAGTCGCTGTTCAAGCCCAAGCAGCAGTGGGAGGCGATGGTCAAGGGCCAGCTCGACATCTCGGCCTTCCCGTTGGATTACGCCAGCGGCAAGCATCCCCAGTTCAGCGCCACGCTGATGCCGGGCCTGGTCAAGAATCACGAGCACGCCAAGCGCCTGAACGACTCGCCGTTCATGGCCGACATCAAGAAGATCATCAACGACGCCGGCGTCATCGTTCTGTCGGACGCCTGGCTCGCCGGCGGCTTCGCGTCGCGCAAGAAGTGCATCCTCGATCCCGCCGACGCCAAAGGACAGGTGCTGCGGGCCGCGGGGCCCGCGTTCGAGCAGATGCTCGCCGCCGCCGGAGCTTCGATCAACTCGATGCCGAGCTCCGAGATTTACAACGCGCTTCAGACCGGCGTTCTCGACGGCGCCAACACGAGTTCGGGCAGCTTCGTTTCCTACCGAATCTATGAGCAGGTGAAGTGCCTGACCGAGCCCGGCGAGCACGCGCTCTGGTTCATGTACGAGCCGATCCTGATGTCGAAGAAGAGCTGGGACAAGCTCAACGACGCCCAACGCGCGGCGCTCAAGGCGGCCGGCGAGAAGGCCGAAGAATTTTTCTTCAACGCCGCCAAGGGGCTCGACAAGAAGCTGGTCGAGGTCTTCAAGAAGAACGGCGTCAAGGTGGTCTCCATGACGGCGGCCCAGCAAAAGGCCTGGATCGACTTGGCCAAGAAGTCGTCCTACAAGATCTTCGCAGAGAAGGTTCCGGGCGGCAAAGAGCTGATCGAGAAGGCCCTCGCGGTCGAATAATGCCGACCGTCTAAGATCTCAGGCAAAGGCCCTCGCTCCGGGGTCGGCGCTCGGGGCGGGGGCCTTCGTTCTTCCGCGTCATCGAGCTCGAGCCAAAAGGATGGCAGTTTTCGTCAGAACCGTTCGCGCGCTTTCCCGCGCCGGCGGCGTAATGGCAGTGATCCTGTTGCTTGCCGCCGTGCTGGTCGTGGTTGAGCTGGTGTTTGTGCGTTATGTGCTCAACCAGTCGGCGATTTGGCAGCACGAGTTCGTCACCTTCAGCCTGATCGGCGCGACCTTTCTGGGCAGCCCTTACCTTCTTTTGACCCGGGGCCACGTCAACGTCGAGCTGATCCCGCTTTACCTCGGCCGTCGCGGCCGTCGCGCGCTGGCGCTGATCGCTTATGGCCTCTCGCTCGCGTTCTGCGCGATCATCGCCTGGACCGGCTTCCAATGGTGGCTCGAGGCGTGGACCAACAACTGGCGCGCCGACACGGTGTGGTCGCCGCCGCTCTGGATTCCGTACCTCGCCATGCCGCTCGGCATCGGGGTTCTGGCGCTTCAGTACATCGCCGATATCATCGAGCTGATTGCGGGCACGGCGCCGCCGTTCGGCATCATTGAGACCCCGCCGGCCAGCGACGCTTCGGCCGAGGAGCCTCGGCGATGAGCGAGTTGCAGCTCGGCATTCTGGTCGCCGTGGCGACGATCGCGGTTCTGCTCACCGGGGTTCCCGTCGCCTTCTCGCTCGGGATCGTCGCTCTCGGGTTCCTGCTCGCGTTTGAGGGCGCTTCGGCTCTTTCGATCATCCCCAACGTGTTCTACGGGGGGCTCGACAGCTTCGCGCTTTTGTCGATTCCGATGTTCATTCTGATGGGCGGCGCGATCGCGTCTTCGCGCGCCGGCCCCGATCTCTATGCGGCGCTGGATCGGTGGTTGTATCGGGTGCCGGGAGGCCTGATGATCTCCAACATCGGGGCCTGCGCGATTTTCGCGGCCTTGTCGGGCTCGTCGCCGGCGACCTGCGCGGCGATCGGCAAGATGGGGATTCCCGAGATGCGCAGCCGCGGCTATCCCGATTCGGTGGCCACCGGCTCGATCGCCGCCGGCGGCACGTTGGGCATTCTGATCCCGCCCTCGATCACCATGATCGTTTACGGGATCGCGACCGAAACCTCGATCGGACGGCTGTTCATGGCCGGCCTGCTGCCCGGCCTGATGCTGACGGCGCTGTTCGTCGCCTGGGGTCTGTTCGCCGCCCGGCTCAAAGGGTACAGCCTGGGCGCGGTGGCGGAGCAGGCCGGTTATACCTTGCGCGAGCGGCTCGCGGTGCTGCCCAAGGTCGGGCCGTTCCTCTTGATCATCGCCGGCATCCTGTGGGTGCTCTACGGCGGGGTCGCGACGCCGTCGGAGGCGGCCGGCGTCGGCGCCTTGTTCTGCATGGTTCTCGTCGCCGTCATCTACCGCGTCTACAAGCCCGCCGCGTTCTGGCGCATCCTTCGCGAGGCGATGCGCGAGTCGGTGATGATCCTGATGATCATCGCCGCCGCCGAGCTGTTCAGCTACATGATGTCGTCGCTGTTCATCACCCAGAGCCTGGCCGCTTGGGTCAGCGAAATGGAAGTTAACCGCTGGGTGTTGATGCTTTACGTCAACCTGTTCCTGCTGGTGGCCGGGTTCTTTCTGCCGCCGGTGGCGGTGATTCTGATGACCGCGCCGACCCTGGTGCCGGTGATTCAGGCGGCGGGGTTCGACCCGATCTGGTTCGCGGTGGTGCTGACCATCAATATGGAGATCGGCCTGATTACCCCGCCGGTGGGGCTTAACCTCTATGTCATCAACGGAATCGTCCCCGAGGTGCCGCTCCCGAAAATCCTATGGGGGGCCCTGCCCTTCATGCTGTGCATGGTGTTGGCGATCATCCTGTTGTCGATCTTCCCCGAAATCGCGCTTTGGCTGCCCAATGCGATGATGGGGCGTCAGCTCTAGGTTCGGAGAAGGGGCCGCTCATGCCGCGCTACGCCCTTGTCACCTTTGACGCCTACTCCGCGCTCGTCGACCGGAAGAGCAGCCTGGTTCCGGTGCTGATGGATGTGCTCGGTCTGCCTGCCGAGCGCAGCGCCGAGGTGCTGACGCTCTGGCGCGCAAAGCAGATGGAGCGCGCCGCCCTGAGCAACGCGCTCGGCAAAGGGCGGACCCCGTTTCGCGCCTGCACGCGACTCGGGCTCGACTATGCGGCGAGGGCCTTCGATCTCGCCATAACGCCGGGCCAGCGCGACGCCCTGGTCCGGGCCTGGGATTCGCTCAGGCCCTGGCCGGAAGCGAATGAGACGCTTGCGGCCGTGCGCGCGAAAGGCTATCCGATCGCCATCCTCTCGAACGGCGATCGCGCCATGCTCGAGGCGCTTGCGCAGCAGTTCGATGTCGCCTTCGACCACGTCTTTTCGTCCGAGACGGCGGGCTTCTATAAGCCCCATCCGCGTGTCTATCGCCTGCCGGCCGAAGCCCTGGGAACCGCGGGCGCGCCGTATCTGCACGTCGCCGGCAGCGCGAACGACGCTCTCGGCGCCAAGGCGGCGGGCGTGCGGTGCTATTGGTCCAACCGCGCCGGCGATTCCGTTCTCGACCCCGCGTATGCGCCCGACTTCCAGGGCCCGACGCTTGCGGGAGTCCTCGACGTTCTCTGAGGACAGAGCCGCCGCCTTGCTCGTCCAAGGCGCAACGGAATCGATCCCATAGAGCCGAAAGATGTTCTAGGCTTACGAGGCGGCGGAGGGAAAAAGGGCGGGGGCATGATGCGACGGGTGGGCGCGCTCCCTTGCGAGGACGACGTCAACGGCTGGACCGCGATCCTGCCGCCGCGCGAGCCCAAGCGGGCGCTTTCGGGCCTGATGCGCGCGGACTGGATCGTGATCGGCGCCGGCTTCGCCGGGCTCGCCGCCGCGCGGCGGCTGGCCGAGAACCGGCCCGATGCGCAGATCGTCCTTCTCGAGGCGCAGACCGTCGGCGACGGCGCGTCGGGGCGCAACTCGGGCTTCGTGATCGACCTTCCCCACAACATCGGCGCGGCCGATCTCGCCAACCTCGAAGCGTCGCGGCGCGCCATGCGGCTCGCCCGCGCCGCCGCGGCCTATCTCGAGGCCGCCGTCGCCGCCCACGGGATCGATTGCCAGTGGCGCCGGCGGGGGCAGTACCTCGCCGCCGTCTCGGCCGCGGGCGAGGCCGCGCTCGACCCTTACGCGGCGGAGCTCGAGGCGCTCGGCGAGCCTTTCCGCCGCCTCGATCGCGAGGCGACGGCGCGGGCGTTGGGCACCGCGTACTATCGGGCCTCGATCCACACCCCGGGCACGGCGCTCATGCAGCCGGCGGCGCTGGTCCGCGGTCTCGCCGACAGCCTGCCCGCGAACGTGACGCTTTGCGAGAACACGCCGGTGGTCGCCATCGGTTACGGCGCGCGCATTCGGGCCGAGACGCCGAAGGGCGCGGTCGAGGCCCCGGCGGTGGTGCTCGCGGTCAACGGGTTCGCGCCCCATTTCGGCCACTACCGAGGGCGGGTCTTCGTCTGCCGCGCGTTCGCAAGTCTCACGCGCCCGCTCGCCGATGACGAGATCGCCGCGCTCGGCGAGGAGACCGACTGGGGCCTCGTGCCGACCAACGCCTTCGCCGGGGCGACGCTCAGGCTCACCGCCGACCGGCGGATTCTGTTCCGTCAAGCGATCGGCGTCGCCGCGCCGGGAACGCGGGCCGCGCCCGGGCGCTACGCCGCGGTTCGCGCCCGCCACGAGGCGCTTCTCGCCGCCCGGTTCCCCGCGCTGCGCGGCCCGGCGATCGCGCACACCTGGGCCGGCCATATCTGCCTGTCGCGCAACTTCGCGCCCGGCTTCGGCCGCCCCGCGGCCAACGTGTTCACCGCGGTCTGCCAGAACGCGGTCGGGGCGACCAAGGGCACGATTGCGGGCCTTCTCGCGGCCGATCTCGCGAGCCACCGGGACAACCCGCTCATCGCCGATATGGAGGCGCTGGGGACGCCCGCGACGCTGCCGCCGCGGCCTTTCCTCGACCTCGGCGTGCGAGCGAGCCTCGCTTGGTGGACCTGGCGCGGCCGGCGCGAGCGCTGAGCCGGGATCTTGGCCGATCAGTCCGCGCTATGCTCCGCCTTCATGGCGGCCGCCTTCTGGACCGTGACCTCGACCGCGATGCTCCCGGCTTTCTCGAAGATGAGCGTCATCGGGAACCGCGTCCCTTCGACGAGCGGCGTCTTCAGCCCCATCAGCATGACGTGAAATCCGCCGGGTTCGAGGACGACCGTCTCGCCGGGGGCGATCTCGATTCCTTCGACCGGGCGCATCTTCATGACTCCGTTTTCCATGACGCTTCGGTGCAGCCCCGCCTTCTTGGCGATCTGGGTTCGCGCGCCCACCAGGCGGTCGGCCGTGGCCCCGTTGTTGGCGATGGCGAGATAAGCCGCGCCCGAGCGCGCCTTTCCGATCGAGGCCCGCGCCCAAGGGTGAATGATCTCGAGCGCGCCCAATGCGTACTCGTGGGCGGCGGCGGGCGGCGCGAGGCCGATCAGGAAGGCGATGGCGGCGGCCGCGATGGCGCGGTTCAGCGAAACGAACGAGTGAAAATGCATAACGGTCTCCTTGCCGATTACGGCGCAGAACGGTTGTCGATGACGTCCTCGAGCGTCTTGGCCATGTCCTCGGGCGCGGTCCCGTGCGGGAACACCGTCAGGTAACGGCCGTCCGGCCCCATCAGGTAGACGAAGGACGAGTGGTCCATGAGGTAGGGGGCGTCCGGTTCCGACGGTTCGGCCTTCGCGTAGTAGACGCCATAGGCCTTGGCGGCCCGGGCGATCTGATCGGCGGCGCCGGTCAGGCCGATGAGCCGGGGGTGAAAGGCCGTCACATAGTCGGCGAGGACGTCCGCCGTATCCCTTTCCGGGTCCACGGTGATGAACAGCGGCTGGACCCTTTCGGCTTTCTCGCCAAGGAGGTCGAGAGCCTGCGTCATGGTCTGGAGCGTCGTCGGGCAGACGTCCGGACAATAGGTGTAGCCGAAGTAGATCAAGAGATATCGGCCGCGGAAATCGGCGTCGGTCACCGTCTTTCCGGTGTGGTCGACGAGCGTGAACGGTCCGCCGACCTTGAAGGCGCTTTTGACGAGCCCGGCGGGCGAGTCGCCGCCCGAGCCGAAGCGGGGCATCGGGAAGACGCCGAAGCCGATCGCGGCGACGACGAGGCCGAGCCCGACGAGCCCGGCCGCGAGGCCGATCAAGAGATCGCGTTTCATGTCCGGTCTCCCAAAGCGGTCGGCGGCGTCCGTCGGGACGGCCAAAGGACGACAACCGTTCGCTCTTTACGGCCGCCGGCGCGCGGTTCAGTTCAATCGATGAAGGGCCGCAGTCCCGGATGCGATCCGAACCCGCGGCGTCGATCCGTCAGGCGGAAAGGGGAGGGGCGCGGGTCTTTTGGGGACGGTCGATGAGGAGGGCGCGCAGAAGCGGTTCCGCGGGAACGAGGCGCGCCGAAAGGACCGGCCGCTCGCGCGGCGGGAGCGCGACGCGCTCGGGCGTCGCGAACGGCATCGTCATGCTGATGCAGAACGGACAGAGCTTGACCGCGACCTTAGGCGGCGTTGAGGGAGAGCCCCGCTCGCCGTTGTCTTTGAGCGCGATCCAGACGATCCCGCTTCCCGTGCAGACCGGAATGCGCTCGCTTTGGCCGCCGAGCGCAGCCATCGCGTAGATCGGGACGACCGCTTGGTAGAGGATGGCGAACAGCGCAAGCCACTTGGCGCCGCGCCATCGCCTGGGCTGCGCGCCGCGCCGTCCCGTCGTCTCGCCGAACGCTCTCATGGGCCCGAATGATATCGTGCGCCGGTCGGGCTGGAAAGCGCGCCCCGGTCTTGCCGGTCAGGCGCGCCGCTCGGCCACGACCTTCTGAAAGAGCCCGCCGAAGATGGTCGTCTTGCGCCAGGAGAAGCGGTCGGCCCTGGCCGCCAAGTCCCGGATCTCGTGGCGCCACAGATCCTTGGCGAAGGGTTCGAGGGTGTCGAAGACGAGGCTCGTGATCGGTTTCAACGGGTGCGCCCAGTGCGGGCGGTGATAATCGACGAAAATCACCTTGCCGCCGACCACGACCCGGCGCAGGAGCGAATCGACCACCCTGTGCTTGTAGTCGAGGGGCAGCTCATGGAGCAGGAAGTAGCAGCACACGGCGTCATAGCTTCCGCGTGAGATCTTGGCCGCATCGGCGCGGTAGACCCGGGCCTGGGAAAACCCGCGCAGCTTGCGCCGGCAGGACGCGGTCTGAATTCTGGCGACGTCGATCACATCGAGCCGACCCGAACGCCCGATGTGGCGCGCGAGGTTGGGCGAAAAGTCGCCGTAGACGGCGGCCGGTTGCAGAACGCGCTGGCCGGGCGCGATCTCCTCGAAGGCCAAGCGCTGAAGCCTGCGGTGGTTCCCCCAGAGGATCACCGAGACGACGATCTCGCGGTCGAGGAGGCGAACGTTGCGCGGGTTGAGGTAAGCCCAGTGGTAAACGTCTTGCAGATAGGCGGGCACATCCTCGATCGCAGCCCGGGGACGCCGCTGCGGCATCACCTGACCTTGGGAGAGCGCTTGCGTGCGGCTTGGGGAAAGACTGACCAACGCGTCCATTCCTGGTCTCCTTTTTGCAGGTCTTGGCATCGCCTGCCATCTGGCCCGCCCGACCCAGGGGGCCGACCGAGGCGAGGTTAACCGGCCAGCCCCTCCCCTACCATGACGCAGATCAAGCAAAAGAACAGCCTGCCGACCGGACTTGATCAGTCGAACAGAAAGCGGAACGCCGCCTCGGCCAGGCCAGCCTGGACCATCTCGGTGAAATCGTGGCCGGAGCCGGGCAGAACGCGAAGCGTAAAGCAGGTGTCCAGCCCGCGCCAACGGGCCGCCGTGGTCATCGCCCCGATCCAAGCCTCGGCGCGTTCGCGTCGGCTCGTCCCCTGGTGGGAATCGATTGTCGAGGCGGTGTTGAGCGCCCGGTCGCGCTGGGTGTCGCGCTCGCCGACGAAGACGCAGGCGGGAATGCGGAGGAAGGCGTCGATGTCGAACCGCGCCTCGGGCGGAACGCGGCGGCTAGGCTTCATGCCGTATGGATAAGGACGCGCGAGATCGGGAAGCGTGTACCAGCCTGCGGCGCTCACCACGTAGCGGACCACCCGATCGGGATGCGCCATCGCGAAACGGTGGACGAACTGGGCGCCGCCCGAATGGCCGAACAAACAAAGACGCCCGGCGTCGAGCCCGGTCCGCGCAGAGACGTCGTCGAGCATGGCGAGAAACGCCGGCTCGGCCGAATGACCGCCGTTTCGAGGGCTCGTCCAAAGGCGCTGGAACCCTCTAAAGTTCTGTCGATCGAACAACGGCGCAAGCACGGCGACCGCGCGCGCTTCGGCGAGCGCGGCGAAGGCGCGGATATGCTCTTCCGCGTTGCGCGAAATCCCGTGAACCGAGACCAGAAGAGGGGCGTTCTCTTTGGACGCCTGCGGGCGGAAGAGGTAGTAGCCAAACGTCGCGCCGCCGGGCACGATACGATAGGAGATGCGGTTCCGGAAAACGGAGAGCCGTTCGCGGGCGTCGTCACGCGTCATGGCCGTCGGTCTACCTCGTCGCCAGGGGCGTCGCTTCGCGATACGCCGAGCATCGGGCGCGACGGCTCCGGCGCATTTCGCGCCCCGATTGTGAAAGAAGGGCAGGAAGGGAACAAGGGCGCATGAAGCTCGACGATATCCGGACCCCCGCTCTTGTCCTCGACCGCGCCCGGCTCGATCGCAACCTGGCGGCGATGTCCGCGCGGATGCGGGCGCTCGGGGTCGATCTCAGGCCGCATCTCAAGACGGCCAAGTCGGTCGAGGTGGCGCGCCGCGCGACCGCGGGGCACTCGGGCGCGATCGCCGTCTCGACGATCCGCGAAGCGGCGGCCTTCGCCCGCGCCGGGTTCACGGACATGATCTATGCCGTCGGGATCGCGCCCGCCAAGCTCGCCGACGTCGCCGCGATCCAGGCGACCGGCGCGCATCTCGCGGTGGTGACCGACAGCGTCGCGGTCGCCCGCGCGATCGCCGCCCATCCGGCGGGCGCGACGGCTCCGTTCCGCGTGCTGATCGAGATCGATTCGGGCGCCGGGCGCGCCGGACTCGCCCCCGACGACCCGGCGCTTTCCGCCATAGCGGAGATCCTCGCGTCGGCCCCGGGCGTCGAGTTGCGCGGGGTGCTCACCCATGCCGGCCATGCTTACCATTGCCGGACGACGGCCGAGATCGAGGCCGTGGCCGAGGCCGAGCGCCAGGCGGCGGTCGCGGCGGCCCAACGGCTGCGGGATGCGGGCCACGACTGCCCCGTGGTGAGCGTGGGCTCGACGCCGACCGCGGTCTTCGCCCGCCGCCTCGAAGGCGTCACCGAGGCGCGGCCCGGGGTCTACATGTTCTACGACCTGTTCCAGCTCGGGCTCGGCTGTTGCGCGGTCGACGACCTCGCGCTCAGCGTGCTCGCTTCGGTGATCGGCCACCGGCCGCGCGAGGGGCGGCTTCTGATCGACGCCGGCGCGCTCGCGCTCTCCCAGGACCGGAGCACCGCCGCTCAGGCCGAGGACCAGGGCTATGGCCGGCTCGCCGGACTCGTCGACGGGCGGCCGCTCGACGCGCTCAAGGTCGTAGCCGTCAACCAAGAGCACGGCATCGTCGCCGCACAGAACGGTCCGGTCCCGTTCGACGCTCTGCCGATCGGCGCGCGGGTGCGCGTGCTCCCCAATCATGCCTGCATGACCGCAGCCGCCCACGATCGCTATCACGTGGTGGCGGGCGACGACAGCATCGTCGCCATCTGGCCGCGCTGCAACGGCTGGTAGAACGTCGGCGAATTCCCATTCATGCGTCATGGTGAATGATCTATGTCAAGGATCGCCGACGATCCGGCTGCGATCCTTGGCCCCGACGCTTCGAGACGAGGACGATATGGGAGGCTCGTTCGAGCTGGCGCCCCTGCCGGCAAGCCGGATCCTTCAGGCCTACCCTCTGATTCGCGAGGCGGCGCCCGAGGTCACGCTCGATCAGTGGCGACGATATGCGCGCGCGCTTGCCCGGCGCCGGCCGAAGCCGGGCGGCGGAATCGTCGCATTGCGCTGCGAGAACGGCTATATCCGGGGCCTGTTCTCGTACCGGATCGTGCCCGATCTGGTGAGAGGGCGCACGTTGGTGGTCGATTGCTTGGTTGCGAGCACCTTGTTTTCGCCCGCCGAGGTGGTCGATACGCTGCTCGCCGAAATCGAACGAATCGCGCGTCGTCACCGTTGTGCGGAGATGCGGGCCGATTTTCCGCTCGACGCCTCGTGGATCGAGGAGCGCCTCGCTCTCTGCGGGTTCGACCGTCGCGGCGTCTTTCGCCTCAAGAGGCTGCGGCGGCGAACTTGAGCGGCGGACGAAGGCCGCGCCTTGCTTGCCCTTTCCTACGTTCGTGGCATCCTGCAGGAAAAGCGGGAGTAGGGTGGGAGACCGTGATCGTGCAAAGCCGTGGAGCCTGGCGACCGCCGCGCAAGCCCCGCGTGGCGATGGGCGCGCTCGTTCTTGCTCTTGTCGCGGCGCTTTCGGTTTTTCAGACGGCTGCGGCGGCGCCCGCGCGGGCCGGGCGCTACATGATCGCCGCGGCCAACCCGCTGGCCGCGCGCGCCGGGCTCGAAATCCTGCGCGCCGGCGGCGGCGCGGTGGATGCGGCGATCGCGGCCCAGATGGTGCTCAACCTCGTCGAGCCGCAATCTTCGGGCATCGGCGGCGGCGGCTTCATGCTTTATTTCGACGCCGCCCGGGGCGAGACGCTGGCTTTCGACGGCCGCGAGACGGCGCCTGCGGCGGCGCGCGCCGACCGCTTTCTCGACCGCGACGGCAAGCCGCTCGCCTTTCTCGACGCGGTGATCGGGGGCCGCTCGGTGGGCGCGCCAGGGCTTCTCGCCATGCTCGAAGAGGCCCACGCGCGCTATGGGCGGCTTCCCTGGGCGCGGCTGTTCGCGCCCGCGATCGCGCTCGCCGAGGAGGGCTTCGCGGTCTCGCCCCGGCTTCATGCACTGATCGCCAAGACGCCGGGGCTCGACGCCTTTGCGCCCACGCGGGCCTACTTCTTCACCCCCGACGGCGCGCCGCTTCCGGTCGGGGCGCGGCTTCGCAACCCGGCTTTCGCCGACACCTTGCGGCTGATCGCCAAGGCGGGCGGCGAGCCTTTCTATCGCGGCGAGATCGCGGCCGACATCGTGGCTGCGGTGCGCGGCGCGGCCCGCAACCCGGGCGACATGACCCGCGCCGATCTCGCCGCCTACCGGGCGCGAGTTCGGACGCCGGTCTGCGCGCCCTATCGCGCTTGGCGGGTCTGCGGCATGGGACCGCCGTCGTCGGGCGGGGTCACGACGCTCCAGATCCTGGGGCTCCTCGAAGGGTTCGACCTCGGCGCTTTCGGCGGCCCCACGGCCGAGGCGGTCCACTTGATCGCCGAGGCGAGCCGGCTCGCCTTCGCCGACCGCGCGCGCTACCTCGCCGACGACGCTTTCGTGAGGGTTCCGGTCGGCGGCCTGCTCGACCGCGGCTATCTCGCCCGCCGCGCGGCCCTAATCGATCCTGAGCGCGCGATGGAGCGGGCCGCGCCCGGCGCGCCGCCCGAAAACGCGGGCTTCGACTTCGCCCCCGGCGGCGAGAGCGGCGGCGTCTCGACCACCCATCTCAGCGTGATCGACGCCGACGGCAACGCGGTCTCGCTGACCTCCAGCATCGAGTCCGCCTTCGGCTCGCGGCTGATGGTGCGCGGTTTTCTGCTCAACAACCAGCTTACCGACTTCTCGTTCCGACCGAAGGTCGCGGGCCGACCGGTCGCCAACCGGGTCGCCCCCGGCAAGCGGCCGCGCTCGTCGATGGCGCCGACGCTCGTGTTCGACCGCGCAGGCCGGCTGTTTATGGCGATCGGCTCGCCCGGGGGGTCGCGGATCATCGGCTATGTGGTCGAGACGCTGATTGCGGTTCTCGACTGGAAACGCGACATCCAGACCGCGGTGGCGATGCCCCATTTCGTCAATCGAAACGGCCCCACCGAGCTCGAGGCGGGAACTTCGATGGCCGCGCTCGCGCCGGCGCTCCGCGCCCGTGGGCACGCGGTCCGCATCCGGCCGATGACCAGCGGCCTGCATGGGATCGTAGCGACGAAGGACGGGCTCGAAGGCGGCGCCGACCCGCGCCGCGAAGGCGTCGCCCTCGGCGATTGAGCCGCTTCGGGCGCTTTCTTTCTGCTGCTCCGGAAGGAGCCGCAAACAGGCAATTTACTCTACCGGTTAAGGTTCGCGAAAGGACTTTGGCGGCATTCTTGGTTTGATGCGGCGGGCGTTCTTAGCCCGTCGATCCTCGTTGGGGGGGAAGGCGTCACTGCGGGCAAGACGAGGGATGAGCACTCTGAACCTCCGTTACGTCAACGTCATTCTTCTCGGCGCCGAGCAGTACAGCCGACATTTGATCAGAAGCGCGCTTCAGGGGTTGGGCTTCGAGTTCGTTCTCGAGTGCCGGGCGGTCGACCAGGCCCGGCGCTTGATCAAGTCCGCCGACCCCGATCTCTTGCTTCTCGATTTCGACGTCGACGTCGATGCCGTGTGCGGCCTGATCAACGACATTCGGCATCAGCGCCTCGGCGACAACCCCTTCATCGTGATCATCGGCATGATCGGCGAGGCCCAGGAGCAGGCGGTTCGATCGGCGCTGACCGCGGGCACCGACGACATCATTCGCAAGCCGGTCTCGGCACGGATCTTGGCCGAGCGGATCACCTATCTGGTTCGCAACCGCAAGCAGTTCATCGCGACCCCCGACTACGTCGGGCCCGAACGCGGCGAAGGCGTGATCGAGACCGGGGACGAGATCTTCCCGGTCGAGGTTCCCAACAGCCTGCGCCAGAAAGTGACCAACGAACGGCTCGAGCTGATCGATACGACGGCGATTCGGCGCGCGGCTGAAACTGTGAACGTGCAGCGGCTTTACGGGCTCGCGGTCGAGGTCGGGACGCGCTGCGAGACGATCAAGGAACGGATCGCCGAGGGCGCGGATGCGCGCGCGCTTTCCGACGATATCGCCCGCGTCGCCCGGCTGGTCGAACGGGTCGCCCGGATCGACGGCCCCGAGGACAACCCTCACCTCGCCAAGCTCGCCACCTCGATGCGTGACGTCATGACCATGATCCTCACCGAGGAGCGCCCGGGACCGCGGCGATTCGAGATCTTGCGCCTGCACGCCCTCGCCGTCGCGGCGACGCTTCGCGGCGATGTGGACGCGACCGACACGGTGGCCAAAGCGCTTGCCGCGGCCGCCGGCCAGCAACGCCAGAGCGCCTGAGCGCCCAGGACCGGGCGAAAGCCTTCCCTTACCCGTACGGCGAGCATTTCAGCTTGCCATAACGGCGGATTGATTGGAGACTCGCCGTTAACAAACATAACGGGCGAGGGGCACCGAGGAATGGCGCGGGACGTGCGAAGGCTGTCGAAAACGGCAATCTGTCCGTCCCGCAATGAGTCCCGGCGGTCGGCCGGCGCGATTCCCATCTGCATGGCGTGCGAGGTCCGCGACTTCACTTTTTGCGCGGCGCTCGATTCGGACGAGCTCGCCTCGATCCAGGCGATCGTCCGCCAGGTCCGCTTGGCGCCGGGCCAGCTTCTGTTCCAGGAAGGCGACAAGGCCTCCGATGTGTTCAATGTGGTCGATGGCGTCATCATGCTCTACAAGATGCTCGCCGATGGGCGACGCCAGATCACCGGCTTCATGTATCCGGGGGGCTTTCTCGGCGTCGCCAGCACCAGCGGCTACTCCTACAGCGCCGAAGCTCTCACCCAGGCCACGTTGTGCCGGTTCCCCAGACACCAGCTCTTCGCTCTGTTCGAGCGTTTTCCCAAGCTCGAACATCGCCTGTTCGGGATCGCGACCGACGAGCTCACCGCCGCCCAGGATCAGATGCTGCTTCTCGGCCGCAAGACGGCGGCGGAGAAGATCGCCTCGTTCCTTCTTATGCTCGCCGAACGAACCGTCGCCGATAAGGACGCAACGGTCGTTGTTCCCGTTCCCATGACTCGGGCGGATATCGCCGACTACCTCGGGTTGACTGTCGAGACGGTGAGCCGGACTCTCGGCCGACTCAAGCGTGCGGGCTTGATCCGCATTCCCGATATCCACACTGTGGTGATTACCCGCCGCGCCGCCCTCGAAACGATCGCCGAAGGAGGATAGGCTTCGCTATGTCCGGTGGGCGTCTGCGAAGGAGGAAGCGGTGTCCGTCGTTCTGATTACCGGCGCGAACCGGGGTCTCGGTCTCGAGTTCGCAAGGCAGTACGCCGCCGCCGGCTGGCGGGTCCATGCGACTTGCCGCGATCCCGAACGCGCTCAGGCCCTCGCCGCGCTCGCCGAGGGCGCCGGCGGAGCGGTCGCGATTCACCGGCTCAACGTCGGCGATGAGACGACGATCGCCGCGCTCGCCGAGGCGCTCCGCGGCGAGACGATCGATCTTTTGCTCAACAATGCGGGCGTCTATGGCGGCGCGCGCAAGACGTTCGGCGATATCGACTACGAGAGCTGGATCGAGACCCTGCGCATCAATGCGCTCGCGCCGCTCCGCGTGGCCGAGGCCTTCGTCGAGCAGGTGGCCGCCAGCGCCCTCCGGCGGATGGTCTTCATCTCGAGCAAGATGGGCAGCATCGCCGAGAACGCGAGCGGCGATTCCTACATCTATCGTTCGAGCAAAGCGGCGCTCAACGCCGTGGTCAAAAGCCTTGCCATCGACCTCGCCCCGCGCGGGATCACCGCCGTTGCCTTTCATCCCGGTTGGGTGAAGACCGACATGGGCGGGCCCAACGCGCTTCTCGAACCCGAGGAGAGCGTCGCCGCGATGCGCGCCGCCATCGAGCGGCTGACTCCGGCCGATTCGGGCCGGTTCCTCAACTATGACGGCGCGTCCATTCCGTGGTGAGAAAGCGTCCGCTCAGCGGACGTAGACGCGGACCTCGTTGGTCTGGACCGACGGGCTCGTCGTCGCCGACAGGGTCAGACGGTCGCCCGAAAGCCCCATTTCGGTGAGCGTGCGGAAGACCTTCTCGGCGCTGCGCTTGGAGGCGTTGGTGTTGAGCGCGACCTCGGCCGGCGAGCCCCGGTTGGGGGCGACGGCGACCACGTCGAAGGTGGCCGTCGGCCGCCGGTCGAGCGCCTGCGAGACCGCGCTGTAGAGCGCCTGCTCGTAAGGGACGTCCTTACGGTCGAAACGGATGACCACGAGCGGCTCGCGGGTTTCGATGTCCCGAGCCGTGAGCTTCGCGCTCGCGCCGCCGGTGGGCCGGCTCGCGACCGCGGCGGCGAAAGCGCGAGAGGCGAGCGGCGGGCCGAACAGCTCGCCGTTTTTGATCGCAAGCGACAGCGTCGTCAGGTTGCGCCGTTCGTTGTTCACATAGGCCGTCTGGCGCGCAATCGTGTCGTTGACCTCGTTGAGCAGGCGGTCGATCAAAACCACCGTGCGGTTGACCTCGTCCTCGACCCGGGCGAGCTGGCGGTGATCCTCCTCGACCGCGCCCGAGAGCCCGTAGGCCGCGTTGACCGATTCGATCAGATACGAGGCCATGGCCGCCTGCGAGGCGACGTCGTTGGCGAGCGTGTTGAGCGCCGCGATATCCGTGAGGATGCGGTCAAGCTCGCTCTGCGCCGTGTTCCACTGGGCGACGAGCACCGGGTTGCCGGGGGTGGTGCCGATCTGCAACCGGGCGCTGATCGCGGCGACGATCGCGTAGTAGCGCTGGGCGTTCTGCTCGGTCACCGAGCGGAGCTGCTGGAAGCGCGCGTTGGCGTCGCCGATAGAGGACTTGAGCGATTCGAGCTCGCGGTTGAGCTGCACCACCTTGGCGCCGACGAAGGTGCCGGTCGCGCTGACCGCAGGCGTCGTCGACGTCGCCGGCTGTGCGGCGGCGGCTTGCGGGGCGGCCGGGCTCGCGGCGGCCGGCGTCGCTGGGGCGGCGGCCGTTCCCGGCGAGATCGTCGGCGAAGGCTGGCTTTCGGCCGGCGACGGCTTGATCACGACCTGACGGGGTGCTTCGGCCGCAGGCTCGCTCCCGTTGAGCGACGGCCAGAAGTCATCGGAGACGAACGAGCACCCTCCGAGAAGAAGCGCCGCTCCGAAAACGGCAACGCGCGATTTGTGGCGTCCCATGCGCAAAGCCTGCCCTCTTGTCAACACTTCGTCGAAACCGTGGAGTCACACTCCCCCTTCGCCCGGCGGCGGGCGATCACGACGCGAACCGGCTGGATGTCGAGAAATCCACTTCGATTGATTTGCGAATTGTTATTCGGCACCCCCTCCGGGGCTCCGAGTGTACTCAACGGGTTAACCGTTCACAAGCCCGATTTCCCCGCCCCGGCCGGCTCTTCCGGGCGGCCGTGGGCGGGAACGGCCGCCGCCCGATGGGGCTTGCGATTCCCCGCCCCACCGAGTACTTTCGCCTCCCGAGCGCGCCCGTAGCTCAGCTGGATAGAGCACCAGACTACGAATCTGGGGGTCGGGAGTTCGAATCTTCCCGGGCGCGCCAGTTTTTTTTAAGGGTTAGGCGGCGCGTCTTTCTTCGCCGTCAGGTGGGGGGCGAATCCGGAGCGGCGTTAAATTCGTTGTCGCTCTTGACACATTCTTAGGTCGGTCTTTATATCGAATAGAGATCCCCTCCGACCTTTCGAGGTTGGAGCGCGCGGCCGCCTTCGGGCGGCTGCTGCATTTTAAAGAGCCTTCTATTGAGAACCTACGTCTACGTTGACGGCTTCAATCTTTATTACGGCTGTCTCAAAGGGAGGCGAGCGGTCAAGTGGCTCGATCTCGACCGGTTGTGCAGGCTTCTGCTCCCCGAAAATAGCATTGCGAAGATAAATTATTATACGGCGAGGGTTTCCGATCGCCCTCACGATCCCGGAAAATCGACACGGCAACAGATATACCTTCGAGCGCTCAAAACGCTTCCGAACGTCGAAATCCATCTCGGCCATTTTCTTTCCCACTCCGTGTGGATGCCGATGGACGTGCCTAGTCCGGCTCAACAGGTGCACGCCAACGACAGCGTCGTCTATGCACGCGTAGTCCGAACGGAAGAGAAAGGATCGGATGTCAATATCGCGGCTCATCTTGTCCGGGATGCGTTCCGGGGCGAATTCGAAGTTGCCGTAATCGTTTCGAACGATTCCGATCTTCTTGCTCCCATTCGGATCGTGCACAGGGAGATTGGGAAGATCGTCGGGATACTGAACCCGCAAAAAAGGGCAAGTCGCGAGCTTGGCAAAGAAGCGGCCTTTCAGAGGTCGATTCGCCCCACCGCCTTGAAGCGCTCCCAGTTTCCCGACGAATTGACGGATTCGGTCGGGACGTTCAGGAAACCGCCTGGCTGGTGAACGTCGCCAAGGCGGTCGTCCACCAGCCAGAGGCGACAGCGCCCCATCAGCGCTCGAACAAGCGGCCGAAGGCGGGGAGCCGGTCGTCGACGC
>CAYYWV010000036.1:0-23814 GCA_964475385.1 uncultured Alphaproteobacteria bacterium
CGCGGTATCGCGCCGAAGGGATGTCGGGACTTGAGGATAGCTCCCGAGCGCCGCACGCGGCGCGCGCTCGCCCTCGGCGAGGCCGAAGGCATTCTTCATCGCAACGGCGCGCAAGCGCCCTGGATCGGCGCGCGGGGTTCGATTAGAGTGCGCGGCGTCGCGGTTCTCGCGGCCGACCGGAAGCCCTTGGACGAGACGAGGCCATGCTGTTCGCGATCTCCGCCATCGACAAGCCGGGCGCGGAAGCGCTCCGCGCCCAGCGCCGGCCGGACCATCTCGCTTACCTCGAGGCCAACGCGGGGCGGGTCCGGATCGCCGGCCCGTATATGAGCGACGACGGCGCGCGCATGATCGGAAGCCTGATCGTGATCGAGGCGGCCGACGCCGCCGAGGCCCGCGCCTTCGCCGAGGCCGATCCTTACGCCCGAGCGGGCCTGTTCGAAAGCGTCGCGATCCGCCCCTGGAAGTGGGTGGTCGGCAAGCCGGAGGACGCGTGAATGGCCTACTGGCTGTTCAAGTCCGAGCCCGAGGCCTACTCCTGGGACGACCTGGTCGCCGAGGGCCGCGACTATTGGGACGGGGTGCGCAACCACCAGGCCGCGGGCAACATGAAGAAGATGCGCATCGGCGACCGCGCGTTCTTCTATCACTCGGTCGGCCCGCGCGAGATCGTCGGCATCGTCGAGGTGGTCAAAGAGTACTACCCCGACCCGACGGATGCTTCCGGGCGCTTCGGCATGGTCGACATCGCCCCGGTCAAGCCGCTCGCGCGCCCGGTCAGCCTCGCCCAGATCAAGGCCGAGCCCCGGCTCGCCGACATCGCGCTCGTGCGCCAGTCGCGGCTTTCGGTGATGCCGATCGCGCCCGAGCACTGGGCGCTGATCTGCGCCATGGGGGGCGTCGAGCCATGAACGACGGCGGCGGCCGCGGCGTCGTGCTGTGCCCGCTCGACGCGATCCCGTCGCCGGGGGCGAAGGGGTTCGTGCTGGGCGACGCGCCGCCGCGCCGGCGCCTGTTCGTGGTCCGCAACGAGAACGGCGTGTTCGCTTACGAGAACTGCTGCCCGCACTCGCGCGGCCAGCTCGAATGGGCGGACGACCAGTTCCTGTCGCTCGACCGCAGGCTGATCCAGTGCAGCTTCCACGGCGCGCAGTTCCGCATCGAGGACGGGCTCTGCGTCTACGGCCCCTGCGTCGGCCAGCGCCTCACGCCGGTGGCGATCGCGGTCAAGGACGGGGCGATCATGCTCGCAGGCTGAGGCCATGGGCGGCGCCGGCGGCAACCGCGTCCTGTGCCGGCTCGACGCCATCCCATCGCCGGGATCGAAGGGTTTCACCCTTGGCGAAGGCGAGGACGCGGTCGAGATCTTCGTCGTGCGCTCGGCCGCGGGCGTGCGCGCCTATGTCAATAGCTGTCCGCATACCGGCGGGCCGCTCGACTGGACGCCGGACCGCTTCCTCACCCGCGACGGCAAGGCGATCCTGTGCGCGACCCATGGCGCGCTGTTCCGCATCGACGACGGCTACTGCCTGCGCGGGCCTTGCGCAGGGGCGTCGCTCACGCCCGTTCCGATTGTCGTCGACGGCGACGAGATCGCGCTTGTCGACGAAGAAGGCAACGGCGGCTTGCCGCGTTAGGCGAATCCGCCAATAATTGCGGCTCCGTGACGGCGCATCGCGCGACGCTGCCGTGGGGTCGTGGAGGGCCGGCCCCTCGGCGCACCTGAACAGAGGAGGCCACCGATCATGTCCGAGACCGTCTACCCAGTTCCCGAGGAATGGGCGAAGAACGCCTGGTGCGATAACGAGACGTATCTCGCCATGTATAAGCGCTCGATCGAAGACCCCGAAGGCTTCTGGGCCGAGCAGGCGAAACGGCTCGACTGGATCGAGCCGTGGAAGACGGTCAAGGACACCTCGTTCTCGGGCGACGTGCATATCCGCTGGTTCGAGGGCGGCAAGCTCAACGTGAGCGCCAACTGCCTCGACCGTCATCTGGCCGCCCGCGGCGATCAGACCGCGATCATCTGGGAAGGCGACGACCCGAACGTCAGCAAGACCATCACTTATCGCGAGCTGCACGAGCAGGTCTGCCGTTTCGCCAACGCGCTCAAGTCGCTCGGCGTGAAGAAGGGCGACCGGGTCACGATCTACCTGCCGATGATCCCCGAGCTGCCGGTCGCGATGCTCGCCTGCGCGCGAATCGGCGCGATCCATTCGGTGGTGTTCGGCGGCTTCTCGCCCGATTCGCTCGCCGGGCGCATCCTGGACTGCGATTCGACGCTGGTGATCACCGCCGACGAGGGCCTGCGCGGCAACCGGCCGGTGCCGCTTAAAGTGAACACCGACAAGGCGCTCGAGAGCTGCCCGGCGGTGGCCAAGGTGGTGGTCGTCAAACGGACCGGCGGCGCCATCGACTGGGTCGAGGGGCGCGACGTCTGGTACCACGAGCTGATGGAGGCGGCCGCGCCCGACTGCCCGGCCGAGCCCATGGACGCGGAAGACCCGCTGTTCATCCTGTACACCTCGGGCTCGACCGGCAAGCCCAAGGGCGTGCTCCACACCACCGGCGGCTATCTGGTCTACGCCTCGCTCACCCATCAGTACGTGTTCGACTACCACGACGGCGACGTCTACTGGTGCACCGCCGATATCGGCTGGATCACCGGCCACAGCTACATCGTCTACGGACCGCTCGCCAACGGCGCGATCACCTTGATGTTCGAGGGCGTGCCCAACTACCCCACCGTGTCGCGGTTCTGGGAGATCTGCGACAAGCACAAGGTCAACATCTTCTACACCGCGCCGACCGCGATCCGCGCCCTGATGCGCGAAGGCGACGAGCCGGTCAAGCGGACCTCGCGCGCCTCGATCAAGCTGCTCGGCACCGTGGGCGAGCCGATCAACCCCGAGGCCTGGGAGTGGTACTACACCGTGGTCGGCGAGCGCCGCTGCCCGATCGTCGACACCTGGTGGCAGACCGAGACCGGCGGCATCCTGATCACGCCGCTGCCGGGCGCGACCGCGCTCAAGCCGGGCTCGGCGACCCGGCCCTTCTTTGGCGTTCAGCCGCTGATCGTGGACGCCGACGGCAAGGAGCTCGACGGCGCCTGCGAGGGCAATCTCTGCATTCGCGACGCTTGGCCGGGGATGATGCGCACCGTCTACGGCGACCACGAGCGCTTCGTCGCGACCTACTTCTCGACCTACAAAGGGCTCTACTTCACCGGCGACGGCGCGCGCCGCGACGCGGACGGCTACTACTGGATCACCGGCCGCGTCGACGACGTGATCAACGTCGCCGGGCACCGGCTCGGCACCGCCGAGGTCGAAAGCGCGCTCGTCGCCCACGAGGCGGTCGCCGAGGCGGCGGTGGTCGGCTTCCCCCACGACATCAAGGGCCAGGGGATCTACGCCTATGTGACGCTCACCGCCGACACCGAGCCGAGCGAAGAGCTGCGCAAGGAGCTCGTCCAGTGGGTGCGCAAGGAGATCGGGCCGATCGCGACCCCCGACTTCATCCAATGGGCGCCGGCGCTGCCCAAGACCCGCTCGGGCAAGATCATGCGCCGGATCCTGCGCAAGATCGCGGCCAACGAGCACCAGGATCTCGGCGACACCACCACGCTCGCCGATCCCGCCGTGGTCGGCCATCTGGTCGAGAACCGCATGAACCGCTGAGGCGGCGGCGAGGCCATTTCGCGAACCGCGGGGCGCGCGCGATCGCGCCCCGTTTTTCGTCGCGAGGGCGCGACGTTTCAGCGAACCGGCGGGAGCGGACGGCAGTAAAGCCCGCGGGCGGCGAACCCTTGGCAGAAGGCGCGCGCTTGCGCCCGGTCGGCGAAGGGGCCGAGGGTGACCCGAATCCAGGTTCCGAGCTCGGGCCCGAGATCGACCCTTTGCCGGGCGAAACGATGCGCGCCGATCAGATCGCCCGCGGCCGCCTTGATCTCGGCTTCGGCCCGGTCCGCCCCGCGCGCGCCGCGGAAAGAGGCGAGATGCACCCGCCAAGCGGGCGCGCCGGCCCCTGTCGCCTTCTCCGGTCCAGAAGATGCAACCGCCTTCTCCCGCTTCTTCGCCGTTTCCCGTCCGCTGGGCTCGGGCAGGAGGGCGAGCGCGGCCGCCGCGCCGGCGCGCGGCTCTTTCCCTTCGTTCTCCGCTGTCGCCGCCTTGGCCGTCTCCTTGCTCTTTCCGGCGGAAGCGGCGGCGGCGTTTCCGGGCGGGGCCAGGGCCGGGCCCGCCGGCAGCGGACCGGTGACGCGCTCGACCCCGGGCGGAGCGTCGCCGCTTCCGGCCCAGGTCTTGCCCGCGCGCGCATACCACGCGGCGGCGCGGCGGTAGTCGCGGGGCACCCCGCGCCCGGTCTCGTAAAGCGCGCCGAGCTTGTACTGGGCGCTGGCGTTCCCGGCCTCGGCCGCGGCCCGGTAGAGCGCGGCGGCGGCGGCTTCGTCGCGCGGCACGCCGAGCCCGCGGACGTAGAGCTCGGCGAGCGCGTACTCGGCGAGCGGATCGCCTTGGGCGGCGGCGCGCCGATACCATTCGGCCGCGCGGGCGGGATCGCGCGCGACCCCGCGGCCGATCTCGTACATCCAGCCGAGGGTGACCTGGGCCTCGGCGTCGCCGCCTTTGGCGAGCGCGACGAGGCGGGCGGGCGCGCCGGTCGAAGCGGCGGCCGCGGCGGGCGGCGGCGCATCGAGCGCCACCGGCGCGCAGCCGGCGAGAGCGAAAAGCCCTGCGACCGCAAGCGCGACTCTGGCGAACGGGTGCGACCTCTTCATTGCGCCCAGCCTAGCCCATATTCGCCCGGGGTGGAATCGAGCACGCGCGATCGCCCGTTATTCGGCGGCGGTCCGCGCGCCCCCGCCGCCGCACCAGCGCCCGCGGCGGCCGCCGTGGTAGGCGCGGGCGAGCCCGGCGGCGACGAGCAACGCGCCGAGGTCGTCGCCGGCGGCGGTGGTCACCCGGGCGAGCACCCGGCCGCCGTATTTGTCGTAACGGATATCGCTGAGCCGCACCGTCCCGCCGCCCACCGCCGTCGCGACGAAGGCGCGGGCGGCGGAGGCGAGCCGGCGCTCATAGGCGCAGCGGCCGCGCAGCTCGGGCGCATCGACGCCGTCGAGGCGGACCCGGGTCTCGACCTCCTGGCCGATCCAGATCCGGGCGCGGACGAGGATGGTGTCGCCGTCGATGACGGCGAGCACGCGCGCCGTCACCGGCCCGGCGACCGCGCCGCCGTCGCGCGCCGCAAGCGCCGGCTGGCCCCCAAGGCCCCCTGCGAGCGCCAGCGCCGCGGCGAGCGCGGCGATCACGGCGCGCCGCCTCAGGGCTTTCGCGGCCCGCCGCATTGACGCAAATGCCATTGACGCAAATCCCATTGGCGCGAACGCGCCGCGCCGGTCCGCCAAGCGTCGCCGCAGGCGGCCTTCCTTCTCCTCCGGGACAACCGTATTGCGCGATTTCATCTTAGCATAATACACGTATCACGTGTTTCCCGCGACCCGCCCTTCGCCCCCCTACTGTGCTCCCAAAGAGAGAACGGATCAAGAACACAGGAGGAGTTTCGAGCCGAGCGGGAAATCGCCGGATACCGGGGAAGCCAAACGGTCCGACCGCAAAGGGTCGGACCGGATAGAGAGCGCCAGAGCCTAGAAGTCGATCGCGCGGCCGTCCTTCTCCCAGTCGCCGTAGCGGGTGGGGTCGGGGCCTTTGCGGCCGCCGATTTCGACCGGACGGGGCTTGTCGGCGCGCGTGAGCGCGCGTCCGGCGCTTTCGCGCGCGGGCGCGGGGTTTTTCTCGTCCTTTGGCGCGGCCGCGCGGTCGGCGGGCGCGGGCGCATCGGGCTTGGTCGTCATGTTTCCTCCTGTCTCCTCCGGCGGGCGGGTTGAAGGGGGCGGTCGTTTTCCTACATGTCTAGCGCATCGGACAGCAGCGCGGAATCGCGCCGATCGTCAAGGGAGCCGCGAGAATGAACCTGATCCGGACGGGCGTTCTTCTGGCCGCGCTGACGGCGCTGTTTCTCGGCGCGGGCTATGTGCTCGGCGGCGAGGGCGGCATGATCATCGCCTTCGCCATCGCGCTTGCGACCAACCTGTTCGCCTACTGGAACGCGGACCGGATGGTGCTCGCAATGCACGGGGCGCGCGAGGTGAGCCGGCGCGAGGCCCCGGCGCTCATCGGCATCGTCGAGCAGCTCGCCGACCGCGCGGGCCTGCCGATGCCCCGGGTCTACATCGTCGACAGCCCGCAGCCCAACGCCTTCGCCACCGGGCGCGACCCGGCGCACGCCGCGGTGGCCGTGACCACCGGGCTCATGCGCCGCCTTACCCAAGAGGAGATCGCCGGCGTGCTCGCCCACGAGCTCGCCCACGTGCGCCACCGCGACACCTTGACCATGACGATCACCGCGACGATTGCGGGCGCGCTCGCCATGCTCGCCAACTTCGCGTTCTTCTTCGGCGGCGTCGGCGGCAACCGCAACAACCCGTTCGGCCTCATCGGGCTTCTTGTCATGATGATCGTCGCGCCGCTCGCGGCCTCGCTCGTGCAGATGGCGATCTCGCGGACCCGCGAGTTCGCCGCCGACCGCGGCGGCGCCGAGATCTGCGGCCATCCGCTGTGGCTCGCCGATGCGCTTGAGAAGCTCGACCGCGCGGCCCGGCGGATCGACAACCGCGCCGCCGAGGCCAACCCGGCGACGGCGCATCTGTTCATCGTCAACCCGCTGCGCGGGCGCGGAATGGCCGGGCTGTTCGCGACCCATCCCCCGATCGAGGAGCGCATCCGCCGCTTGCGCGCGATGGCCGGCGCGACGGGCCCTTGGGGCTGAACCAGGCGGGGCGTCGCAAAAACACAAAAAAATGGGGCGATTCTGCGCGAATCGCCCCGAGGATCCCTGGAGGAGTGTGGAGGGAGTGAGCGATAGCCTTCCTTCCGAAGGCCCCCGCCACCGCCCATCCCTTAAGCGGTGGATCGGGTCTCCCTGCCCATAGCCTCGCAACAATCGTGCCAACCCGGGCGTTCGTTCGTGGATTCAAGGCTGTCGGTAGTTAACCCGCCCGTCGCCGCCGAGGCGCGCGGCCGCAACTGTAAAGCGCACCGACACCATTTGAGGTCAAATTTTTGGCCCTGAGCGGGGCATCTTGGAGGCTTTTTGTTTCATTTCAATATGTTGATAAGATTCCAAGAGCCCGCCGGGGGCGTTCGGACCTGTCAAGAATCCCGACACCGCGGACGGTCCGGCGATGGCCGTCGACAGCGGAGGCCGGTTCGCGCACCATGCCCGCATGGCCTCTCCTTCGCCCGATGCGCGCGGCGTGGCGCTCGACCTTTTGCGCGCGGTCCTCGACCGCGCCCGCCCTCTCGACGAGACGCTCGCGGCCTGCGCCGGCCTCGCCGCGTTGAGCGCGCGCGACCGCGCCTTCGCCCGCCTTCTGACGGCGACGACGCTGCGCCGCCTGGGTCAGATCGACGCGCTGCTGGCGGCGCGGCTCGACCGCCCGTTGCCGGCCCGGGCGCGCGCGGTCATGCATGCGCTGCGTCTCGGCGTCTGTCAGCTCGTCTTTCTCGGCACCGCGCCGCACGCCGCCGTCGACAGCGCCGTCGCGCTGGTCGGAAGGCGCCGCGAAGGCGCACGCTTCCGCGGCCTCGTGAACGCGGTCCTGCGCCGGATCGCCGAGACCGGGGCCAAGGCCGCCGCCGCGCAGGACGCGCCCCGCCTCAACACCCCCGACTGGCTGTGGGAAAGCTGGACCGCGGCCTACGGCGAGCCGGTCGCGCGCGCGATCGCGGCTGCGCATCTCGCCGAGCCCCCGCTCGACATCACGGCGCGGCGCGCGCCCGAACTTTGGGCCGCCCGGCTCGAGGCCCGCATCCTGCCGACCGGGAGCTTGCGCCGGCCCTTGCGCGGCCCGGTCGAAAACCTGCCCGGCTACGGCGAGGGCGCGTGGTGGGTGCAGGACGCCGCCGCCGCGATCCCGGCGCGCCTCCTCGGGCCGGTCGCGGGCGCGGTCGCGATCGACCTCGGCGCCGCGCCCGGGGGCAAGACCGCGCAGCTCGCCGCGGCGGGCGCTCGGGTGATTGCGGTCGACCGCGCGCCAAGGCTCGCCCGGCTCGAAGAGAACCTCGCCCGGCTCGGGCTTTCGGCCGAGCTTGTGGCCGCCGACATCGCCCGCTGGCGTCCGCCCGAGCGCGCGCCTTTCGTGCTGCTCGACGCGCCTTGCACGGCGACCGGCACGATCCGCCGCCACCCCGACGTCGCCCGCATCAAGACCGCGGCGGACGTGGCCCGGCTCGCGGCCGCGCAGGACCGACTGCTCGACGCCGCGGCCGAGATGGTGGCCGCCGGCGGCCGGCTCGTCTACTGCGTCTGCTCGCTTGAGGCGGAGGAAGGCCCGGCGCGGGCGGCGGCGTTTCTCGCCCGCCATCCCGCGTTCGCGCGCGAGCCGATCGCGGCCGCCGAGATCGGCGGGCTTGCGGAGGCGATCACCGCCGAGGGCGACCTGCGCACGCTGCCCTGCCATCTCGCCGAGGACGGCGGGCTCGACGGCTTTTACGCGGTGCGCTTGCGGCGTCGGGGTTAAGCTGCTACCAAACCGCCATGATCCAGCGCTTGCGCGTCGCGCCGTCGATCCTCTCCGCCGATTTCGCCCGCCTCGGCGAAGAGGTGCGCGCGGTCGCCGCGGCCGGGGCCGACTACATCCATATCGACGTGATGGACGGCCACTTCGTGCCCAACATCACCATCGGCCCGGGCGTGGTGAAGGCGCTGCGCCCGCATTCCGATCTGCCGTTCGACGTCCACCTGATGATCGCGCCCGCGGACCCCTATCTCGCGGCCTTCGCCGAGGCCGGCGCCGACATCATCACCGTTCACGCCGAGGCCGGCCCGCACCTGCACCGCAGCCTTCAGGCCATTCGCGATCTCGGAAAACGGGCCGGGGTCTCGCTCAACCCGGCGACGCCGGTCGATGCGGTCGCCCATGTGCTCGATCTCGTCGATCTGGTCCTGGTGATGAGCGTCAACCCGGGCTTCGGCGGCCAGAGATTCATCCCCTCCGCGCTCGAGAAGATCGCCGCGCTGCGCCGCCTGATCGACGAGAGCGGGCGAACGATCGATCTCGAGGTCGACGGCGGGGTGAACGCCGAGACCGCGCCCAAGGCGCGCGCGGCGGGCGCCGACGTGCTCGTCGCCGGCTCGGCGGCGTTCGCGGGCGGGGCCGAGGCTTACGCCGACAACATCGCGCGCCTCAGGGGCGAGCCGGGATGAGCGAGACTCGCGCCCTCGATCTCGGCCGCGCGAGCGCAGGCGGAGCGCGGCGCGCGCGGCGCGAGATCGGCGCTCGTCTGCGCGGCCTTCTCTATGGCTCGGCGCTCTATCGCGCGAGCCTGCGCGGCCGCGCGCCCGACCATCTGGCGCGCCGGCCTGTCGAGCCCTGGTCGGGGGACGCCGAACGCGGACGGCGTTTGCTCGCCGGGCAGTACCGCTTCGCCGGGGAGGCGGCGAGCGCGGGCGACGGTCCGCCGTGGCGGCCGGCCGGCGCGGGCGAGGCCTGGCTCGCCGCGATGCACGGCTTCGGCTGGCTGCGCGATCTCGCCGCGGTCGAGACCGGCGAAGCGCAGGCGGCGATGCGCGCCGCGGTCGAAAGCTGGATCGAGCGCTGCGGCCGCTGGGAGGCGCTCGTCTGGCGCGCCGACGTGATCGGGCGCAGGCTCGCGGCCTGGATCGGCCAGGCGGACCGTCTGCTCGACGGGGCCGAGCCCGCCTTCCGCCGCGCCTTCCTTGCGAGCCTCGCCGCCCAGACCCGGCATCTCGCCCGCGTCGCGGCGACCGACGTCGACGGCGAGGCGCGCATCGCCGCGCTTTCGGGCCTGGTGATCGCGGGACTCGCGCTTCCCGGCGAAGCCCGGCGCGCCGCTCAGGGGCTCAGGCAGCTCGAACTCGAGCTCGACCGTCAGATCCTCGCCGACGGCGGCCACTTCGAGCGCAGCCCGGCCGCTCATTTCGAGGTCTTCCGCGCGCTCGTGGCGCTGCGCGCCGCGCTCGCGCACGCCCGGGTGGCGACCCCCGGCCCCTTGCAGCGCGCCATCGACCGGGCGGCGCCGATGCTGCGCTTCTACCGTCACGGCGACGGCGGGCTCGCGCTGTTCAACGGCTCGACCGAGGGCGATGCGGCGGAGATCGACGCGACGCTTGCGCGCGGCGAGGCCGAGGGCCGGCCGCCGGCGAGCGCGCCCCACGTCGGCTTCGAGCGCTTGGCGGCGGGGCCGGCGCTCGCCATCGTCGACGTCGGCGGGCCGCCGCCCATCGCGAGCCTGCGCGCCCACGCCGGCCCGCTCGCCTTCGAGTTCAGCGTCGGGCGCGAGCGCCTGGTCGTCAACTGCGGGGTTCACGCCGCCGATCATCCCGCCTGGCGCAAGGCCCAGCGCGCGACGGCGGCGCACTCGACCGCGACCATCGACGACACCAACGCCTTCCGGATCGAGGCCGACGGCGGCCTCAGCCGCGAGGCCGCGCGCGTGACCTGCGCCCGCCACGAGGACGAGGGCAATATCTGGATCGACGCCCAGCACGACGGTTACCGGACGCTCTTCGGGCTCACCCATCGACGCCGGATGTACCTCGCCGCCGACGGGACCGACCTGCGCGGCGAGGACGTCTTCCGCGGCCCCGGCGGCCGGGCCTTCGCGATCCGCTTCCACCTTCACCCCGAGGTCAAGGCCTCGCTGGTCGGCGACGGCTCGGGCGCGCTTCTGCGGCTGCGCCGCGGCGGCGGCTGGCGGTTGCGCGCGGCGGGGGCCGCCATGCAGCTCGCCGAAAGCGTCTACCTCGGCGAAGGGGGGCAGGTCCGCCGCAGCGAGCAGGTCGTGCTTTCGGGCGCGCTCAAGGACTCGACGACCACCGTGAAGTGGGCGTTCAGCCGGATCGACCAACGCGGTTGATCGCTCTTAATCTTTTCCGCTTAAACGCTTAAAGCTGCCAGCGGCGCATGCCTTCGGGCAGCGCGATGCCCCGCCACATGCCGCGCACGTCGGCGATCAGCGCCCCGGGCGCGGCGATGCGCGAGAACGTCGCCGCGGTGAAGCCGCGGTACTCGTCGTGGGCGACCGCGCCCACCACCGCGTCGTAATCGCGCGCGCGGGAAAGGTTCGGCATCAGGTCGAGATCGAAGAACCGCTTGGCCTCGTCGGCGTCGGCGAGCGGGTCGTGAACGTCGACCGCAAGCCCGCGGCGACGCAGCCCTTCGATGATGTCGACCACCCGGGTGTTGCGCAAATCGGGCACGTTCTCCTTGAAGGTGAGGCCGAGCATCAACACCCGGCCCGCGGGCACGCGCTCGGCGACCTCGTCGGCGACGAAGAAGCCCATGCCGTCGTTGATGCGCCGGCCGGCGAGGATGATCTCGGGCTCGTGGCCGACCTCCTTGGCGCGATAGGCGAGATAGAACGGATCGACCCCGATGCAATGGCCCCCGACCAGCCCGGGGCGGAAGTCGAGGAAGTTCCACTTGGTCTTCGCCGCATCGAGCACGTCGTGGGCCGAGATGCCGAGTCGGTGGAAGATGCGCGTGACCTCGTTGATGAAGGCGATGTTGATGTCGCGCTGGGCGTTCTCGATCACCTTGGCGGCCTCGGCGGTGGCGATGTCGCGGGCGACGAACACGCCGCCCGTGGTGATCGCGCCGTAGATCGCGGCGAGCCGCTCGACGACCGCGGGCGTCTGGCCCGCGATCACCTTGGTGATGCGATCGACCGTGTGCTCGCGGTCGCCGGGGTTGATCCGCTCGGGCGAGTAGCCGAGGAAGAAGTCCTCGCCGCAGGCGAGCCCCGAGGCCTTCGCGATCTCGGCCCCGCAGATCTCCTCGGTCACGCCCGGGTAGACCGTGCTTTCGACCACCACGATCGCGCCCGCGGCGATATGGGCGCCGACCGTGCGCGAGGCCTCGCGGAGCGCCGAAAGGTCGGGTCGGTTGTCGGCGTCGACCGGAGTCGGGACCGTGATGATGAACACCTCGGCCCCGTCCATGGCGGCCGGATCGGCGCTGCACTCGAGGGAAGAAGCGCGCAAGGCCGCGCTTTCGACCTCGCCGGTGCGGTCGAAGCCTTGAGCGAGCTCGGCGACGCGGTCGGCGCTCTTATCGAAGCCGACGACCGGAAAGTGGCGGGCGAGCGCAACGGCGAGCGGCAACCCCACATAGCCGAGGCCGATCACGGCGATCCGCGGCGAATCCGACATGGCGCTGATTCCTTTCCGTGCTTTTCCGTGCCTTGATGCGGCCCCGGGCGCGTCGATCTAGCCCGCTCCCGCATGGGTTGTCAATTTGCGCCCGGCGCGCTGCGATTTCGTAAACCCCGATCCCGCGAAACGAGGCCGAGGCGGACGAGCTGGCGCTCGATGACGCGGCGCTCGTCGTAGAGCGCCAGCGCGCGGGCGCGCCCGGCCGCGCCCATGCGGCGGCGAAGCGCCGGATCGCGGGCGAGGCGATCGAGCGCGAGAGCGAGCGCGGCCGGATCATTGACCGGAACGAGAAGGCCGGTCTCGCCGTCGACCACCTCCTCGCGGCTGCCGCGGATGTCGGTCGCGACCACGGGCAGCGCGCACATCATCGCCTCGATGATCGAGCGCGGCATGCCCTCGCGGTGCGACGGCAGGGTGAAGATATCGGCGGCGCGCAGAATGTCGGGCACGTCCTCGCGACGGCCGAGGAGGCGAATCCGCGGCCCGATCATGGGGTCCGAGAGCGCGGCCTCGATCTCGGCCTCGATCGCGCGGGCGTGGTCGCTCGGCAGCCGCTCGCCGACCACCCAGAGAACGGCGTCGAGCCGGCGCAGGGCCTTGAACAGCTCGGGATATCCTTTCTCGGCGACCAGCCGGCCGACGACGACGATGACCACCGCGTCCTCGGGCGTGGCGAGTTCGGCGCGAACGCGCGCGCGGCGCTCGCCGCCGTCGTCGGCCGGGGCGAAGCGCGCCGGATCGACCCCGTTTCCGATCGCTTCGATCACGCCGCCCCGGCAGAGCCCGAACCGGCGCGCGGCGCGGGCGTCCTCCTCGGCCTGGGTGAACAGGACGTCGGTCACCCGCCCGCCCAGCCATTCGAGGGCGACGAACGGCGCGCGAACGCGCCAGGGCATGCGGTCGTGGAAGTAAAAGCCGTGCGCCGTGTAGACGATGCGCGGCACCCCGGTCCGCCAAGCGGCGAAGCGGCCGAGGAGCCCGGCGACCGGCGTATGCGCATGCACGAGATCGAAGCGCTCGGCGCGGAACAGACGCACCAGGGCGCGATAAGCGCGGGCGTGGTTGGCGAGGTCGAAGTCGCGCGAAAACGCGACCGTTTCGACCCGGACGCCGCGCGCGCGGACCCGCGCGGCCAACGGCCCGTCGGCGCAGACGGCGACCACCTCGTGGCCGGCCGCCGCCATGCCCTCGATCAAGGGAAGCAGGAAGTGGTAGAGCGTGAAGTCGACCGCGCAGAGCTCGCAGATCTTCATGGTCGCGCCGACGCTCTCAGGGCCGCGCCGGCGGAGCGGCCGGGTCGATCCACATGGCGAACCAAAGCTCGAGCATGAGAAGCGCCCAGATCCGGTGCTGGTGCGCGGCCCGTCCGCTCGCGTGCTCATCGAGCATCGCGCGCACCGCGCCCTCGCGGAACAGCCCCCGAGAGAGCGCGCGCCCGGACAGCAAGGTATCGTAAACGAGCGGCTTCATCTCGTCCCGGAACCAGCGCTCGATGGGCGCCCCGAAGCCCATCTTGGGGCGGTAGAGCGCCGCGCGCGGGAGCCAGGGCTCGAGCGCCGACTTGAGCAGCGTCTTGGTCTGCGCGCCGCGCATCTTCTGGCTCGCCGGGATCGTGGCGGCGAAGGCCATCAGCTCGTGGTCGAGAAAGGGCGAGCGCGCCTCGAGCCCGTGCGCCATGCTGGCAACGTCGACCTTCACCAGAAGGTCGTCGGGGAGATAGCTGTGGATGTCAGCGTAAGCCGCGCGGGCGTCGTCGCACGCCTCGCCGAGCCAGGGCGCGAGCCGGTCGAGAGGGTCGCGGTCAAGCTGCGCGCGCATCCGTTCGCCGTAAAGCGCGTCCTTCTGAAGGGCGTTGAAGTAGGCGATCCAGCGCCCGTAGCGCTCGGCCGGCGGGGCCGCGGCGTCGATCAGGAAACGGCGCGCGTAGCGCAAGGCCCGATGCCGGCTCGTCGCGAAGGGAAGCGCGCGGCCGAGCGCGGCGAGCGCGCGGCGCGGCGCGGCGGGCAGCCGGTCCCACCAGGTTCCCATCCGGCAGCCGGCGTAGCGCGGGTAGCCGAGAAAGGCCTCGTCGCCGCCGTCGCCGTTGAGCGCCACGGTCACATGCGCCCGGGTGATCTCGGAGACGTACCAGGTGGGCAGCGCCGACGAATCGGCGAACGGCTGGCCGTAGTGCCAGACCAGCCTGGGCAGCACCTCGAGCGCGCGCGGCTCGACCACGAACTCGTGGTGGTCGGTCCCGTAACGCTCGGCCACCATGCGGGCGAAGCGGCGCTCGTCGTAGGCCGCATCGTCGAAGCCGATGGTGAAGGTCTTGACCGGCCCCGAGGAGACCCGCGCCATGGCCGCGACCACGCCCGCCGAATCGACCCCGCCCGAAAGGAACGCGCCGAGCGGCACGTCGGAGATCAGGCGAAGCCGCACCGATTCCGCGAGGCGTTCGCGGATCTCCTCTTCGAGCGCGGCGCGCGGGCGGGCCTGCGCCGCTTCGGGCGCGGGCAGCGACCAATAGCGCCGGACCGTCGTCCGCCCGTCGGCCTCGACCACCATGCAGTGCGCGGGCGGCAGGGTCTTGATCCCGACGAAAGCGGTCTTGGGCGCGGGCACGTACTGGTAGGTGAGGTAGTCGTGAATCGCGTCGAGGTCCGCTTCGCGCGCGACCCCGGGCCAGGCGAGGACCGCCTTGATCTCGGAGCCGAACAGGAACAGGCCGCCCGCCTGCCGATAGTAAAGCGGCTTCTGCCCGAGCCGGTCGCGGGCGAGCAGAAGGCGGCGCGCGCGCGCGTCCCAGAGCGCGAAGGCGAACATGCCCCGCAGGCGCTCGACCACGCGCTCGCCCCAGGCCCGATAGCCCTCGACGATGACCTCGGTGTCGCTGCGGCTGCGAAAGCTGTGGCCGCGCGCGATCAACTCCTCGCGCAGCTCGGGGAAGTTATAGATCTCGCCGTTGTGGACCAGGCGGACCGCGCCGTCCGCGTCGCTCATGGGCTGGGCGGCGGCGGGGCTCAGGTCGATGATCGCGAGCCGCGCGTGGCCGAGCCCGACTGTCCCGTCGCTCCAGACGCCCATGCCGTCGGGGCCGCGATGGCGGATCGTCGCGACCATGGCGGCGAGCCGGTCCTCGACCATCTCCGGCGGGCCGAGCGGGGCCCGGGCGAGCACGCCTGCGATGCCGCACATCCCGTCTCAGCCCTCGCGGTCCGAGTCGATCAGCGGCGCGATCACGTCGGGAACGGCGATGCGCTCGGCGGGCAGGCGGCGGCGAAGCGCGGCGTAGACCTGGCTGGGGCGGTTTTGCACCGCCACCACCACCGCGTCGGCGTTGCCGAGGTTGTCGAGCAGAATGCCGGGCACGCCGCGCAAGGCGAGGGGCCGGCCCGCATGCCGCCAGATTCCGATCGGGCGCAAGGGCGTGCCCAGGCTGCACAGAAGGGCGACCTCGGTGAGCGGATCGATCCCGCCGAGGACGATGCGGCGTTTGCCGGCGGCCGCGAGCGCGGCGTAGAGCCGGTCGAAGCTCGCCGCGGCGCGCGCGAACCACGCGGCCGAGCCCGCGCCCGTTCGGGCCTCGATGCGGGCGAGCGCGGCGCGCCCCGCTTCGGTGAGCGCGTAAGAATACCGCCGCCCGCGCCCCCCCGACGCCTCGATCAAGCCGTCGGCCGCGCAGCGCGCGATCTCGGCGTTGACGAGGCCGAGCGCGACGCCGAGCGCGCGGGCGAGCGTTCGTTGGCTGAACGCCTCTCCGGTCGCGATCAGGGCCAGAAGGTCGCGGCGCAGGGCCTCGGCCTGGCGCGCGCGGCGGCGGACGCCCGCGCCCGTCGCGCCGCGCGCGGCGGACGGCGCCCGGTCTCGCTGTCGGCCATCTTCCGCCATGCGTGTTCGTCCCGGCGCGCGCTTACGTTCAGTTTCCGAACGGAGTATGCCCGATCGCGCGGCCGATGTGTAGCCCGGCTTGGTCCGGCGGCCGGAGCGTCGCCTGAAGCCGCGCGCGGCGCTCCGCTCACGGTCCCGCGGGCGGGGCGTTCCGCGATCCGCCGTTGTCGACGAGGCCGACCTCGCGCGCGAGGATGTCGTGGATGTGGATCGCGCCGACCACGCGGCCGTCGCCGTCGGTGCACAGAAGCGAGGTGATGGCGTGGGCCTCCATCAGGCGCAACGCCTCGACCGCAAGTGCGCTCTCAGGGATCGCTTTGGGCGATGCGGTCATGATCGAGGCCGCGGTCTTGGCCGCGAAGCCGTCGCGGTCGGTGGCGGCGCGGCGGATGTCGCCGTCCGAGATGAAGCCGACCGCATCGACCGTCACGGGCGAGCCCGGGGGCGCGTCGGAGACCAGCCCGAAGCCGCGCCCGCCGAGCGAGATCTGCTCGAGCACCTCGTAGATGCTGGCCTCGGGCGCGAGCCAGACCAGGCGTTCGAGCGGGGTCATGATGTCGCCGACCTTGCGCAGCTTCCAGCCCAGCATGCCCCCCGGGTGATAACGCCGGAACTGCTCCGACGAGAAGCCGCGCAGGCTCAGGCTCGCCATCATCAAAGCGTCGCACAGCGCGAGCGTGGTGGTCGACGACGTGGTCGGCGCGAGCCGGCAGATGCCCGCTTCGGCCCGCACCCCGGTCTCGACCACCCAGTCGACGTATTCGGCGAGCGTACAGGCGCGATCGCGGCTGATCAAGGTCGAGGTGATGCCGAACTGCTTGATCAGCGGCATCAAGGCGACGAGCTCGGCGGTGTCGCCCGAGTGGCTGAGCAGCACCACATGGGTCGCGTGCTCGGCGATTCCGATGTCGCCGTGGAGCGCGTCGGTCGGATGGACGAAGGCCGCGCCGTGGCCGGTCGACAGAAGGCTCGCGGCGAACTTGCGGGCGATATGGCCCGACTTGCCGACGCCCGCGACCATGGTGAAGCTCTCCGGCGCGGCGATCGCCCGCGCCGAAGCGACGAAATCGTCGCCGAGCCGCGCCGCCGCGGCGGCGATGCAGGCCGCCGCCTCGTCGAGCACCTCGGCGCCGGCGGCGGCGACGTCGGCGTCCGTGGCCGGCCGCGGCGCGGCCGAAAGAGGCGCTGCGGGCGGCCGCGGCGTTCCGCTCATGGCGGCGAAACCGCGCAAGCGCGGCCGCGGGCGGGCGCGATAACGAGTGAAGGCATGGTCTCGCTCTCGGGCGTTCCCGGATCGGGTTGACACGCGCCCCATACATACATGAACGGGAAGCGCGGCCAAACAGTTCTCTCGCCCGCCGGCGCGCGATTTCGCTGGCCCAAGGGGCGCTGTGTGCTATTTTCCCGGCACCCTTTCCCAGTCTTCGCGCGCGATGGAGCGACTGCGCCTCAACCGCCCGATCTTCGCCGCCCTCCACGACGTGATCATGGCGGCGGTCTCGTTCGTCCTGTCGCTCTATCTGCGGCTCGGGGACGAGACCCTGAGTTACGCCCGCGACTACATCGTCGAGGGCGCGGCGCTGTTCACGGCGATCGCGGGCCTCGTGTTCTGGCGCATGGGGCTCTATCGCGCGCTGTGGCGCTACGCCTCGGTCGACGACCTGGTCGCGTTGACCAAGAGCGTCACCCTGGCGGTGCTGATCTTCGTTCCGGTCTTCTTTCTGGCCACCCGGTTGGACGCCTATCCGCGCTCGGCGGCGGTGATCAACTGGTTCGTGCTGTTGGCGCTTCTCGGCGGGCCGCGCTTCGTCTACCGGATGCTCAAGGACGGCGGCTTCCGCCTGCGGGCCGCGAACGGGGCCGACCGGCGGGTGCCGGTGTTGCTGGTCGGGGCCGGCGACCGGGCCGAAACCTTCATCCGCGCGATGGGCCGGCGCGCCGGCGAGGCCGAGTACCGCGTCGTCGGCGTGGTCGACGACGACCCGGCGATGCAGGGCGCCCAGATCCACGGGGTGCGCGTCATGGGGCGGATCGACGCGGTGCCCGAGGCGGTCGCGCGCCTCGACCGCGAGGGCCTGCGCCCCCGCCGCCTGATCCTCGCCGAGCGGGTCGACGGCGAGGTCGTGCGCCGGCTGCTCGACCAGGCCGACGCGCTCGGCCTCGGACTCGCGCGCCTGCCGCGGCTGACCGATTTTCGGCCCGGCGACGAAGACGCGATCGCGCTCAACCCGATCGCGGTCGAAGACCTGCTGGGCCGGCCCCAGACGGTGCTCGACCGCGCGGCCATGCGCGCCTTCGTCGCCGGCCGCCGGGTCATGGTCACCGGCGCCGGCGGGACCATCGGCTCGGAGCTCGCGCGCCAGATCGCGGCCTTCGGCCCGGCCCAGATCACCTTGTTCGAGAACGCCGAGTTCAACCTCTACCGCATCGACGGCGAGCTCGCCCGCCGCCACGCCGCGGTCCCGCGCGCCGCGGTGCTCGGCGACGTGCGCGACCGGGCGCGAATCGATGCGGTGCTCGCCGAGGCCCGCCCCGAGGTCGTGTTCCACGCCGCCGCCTTCAAGCACGTGCCCATGGTCGAGGCGAACCCGGCCGAGGGCGTGCTCACCAACGTGGTCGGCACCCGCAACTTGGCCGACGCCTGCCGCGCCGCGGGCGTGCGCGCGATGGTCCTGATCTCGACCGACAAGGCGGTCAACCCGACCAGCGTGATGGGCGCGACCAAACGCATCGCCGAGCTTTACTGCCAGGCCCAGGGCGCGCGGCTCGAGCGCGAGGGCACGCGCTTCGTCACCGTGCGTTTCGGCAACGTGCTCGACTCGACGGGCTCGGTGGTGCCGCTGTTCCGCCGCCAGCTCGCCGACGGCGGGCCGCTTACGGTGACGCATCCCGAGATGACGCGCTTCTTCATGACCGTGCGCGAGGCGGTCGAGCTCGTCCTTCAAGCCTCGGCGCTCGACCACGGCAAGGCGGGCCGGGGCGGCGAGATCTTCGTCCTCGACATGGGCGAGCCGGTGCGGATCGACGACCTTGCGCGCCAGATGATCCGGCTCGCCGGCCTGCGCCCGGGCGAGGACGTCGAGATCGTCTACACCGGCGTCCGGCCCGGCGAGAAGCTGCACGAGGAGCTGTTCTACGCCCACGAGACCCGCCGCCCGACCGCCGGCGCGGGCGTGCTGATCGCCCAGTCCCCGCCCAGCGACCCGACCGTGCTGCTGCCGCTCCTCGACAGGCTCGAGGCGGCGGCGCGAAAGGACGACCGCGCCGCGCTCGTGGCGTTGATCCGCCGCATCGTGCCCGAGTACCGCCCGACGGCCGAGGCCGCGCGGGCGACCGCCCGGGTCTGAGCCCCTTATTCAGGAGAGACGCGCCGATCCCATGTCCACAAGTCTTTCATCCGATGCCCCCGTTCCCGTCCGGCGAGCACTGATCTCGGTCTCCGACAAGACCGGGCTCGCCGAGTTCGGGCGCTTCCTCGCCGCGCGCGGGGTCGAGATCCTGTCCACCGGCGGCTCGGCCCGCGTCCTTCAAGAGGCCGGCGTGCCGGTGGTCGAGGTCTCGGCCCATACCGGCTTTCCCGAGATCATGGACGGCCGGGTCAAGACCCTGCACCCCAAGATCCACGGCGGCATCCTCGCGCGGCGCGACCGCGCGGCGCATCGCGAGGCGATGGCCGCCCACGGCATCGGCGCGATCGATCTGGTGGCGGTCAACCTCTATCCCTTCGAGGAGACCGTCGCCCGCGGCGCCGATCTCGAGACCTGCATCGAGAACATCGACATCGGCGGGCCGGCGATGATCCGCTCGGCGGCCAAGAACCACGCCTTCGTCGCCGTGGTGGTCGATCCCGCCGACTATGAGGCGGTAATGGCCGACATGAACGAGAACGACGGCGCGACCAGCGCCGGCCTCAGGCGGCGGCTCGCGCGCGCCGCCTTCGCCCGGACCGCGGCCTACGATTCGGCGATCGCGGGCTGGCTTTCGGCCTGCGAGGGCGAGGTTCTGCCGCCGACGCTCGCGCTCGCGCTCTCTCGGCGCGAAGTCCTGCGCTATGGCGAGAACCCGCACCAGGAAGCGGCGCTCTACGTCGGGGCCGAGGCGCGGCCCGGGGTCGCCCGGGCGACCCAGCTTCAGGGCAAGGCGCTCAGCTACAACAACCTCAACGACACCGACGCCGCCTTCGAACTGGTCGCCGAGTTCGCCGAGCCCGCGGTCGCCATCATCAAGCACGCCAACCCCTGCGGCGTGGCGATCGCGCCCACCCCGGCCGAGGCGTTCCGCAAGGCGCTCGCCTGCGATCCCGTGAGCGCCTTCGGCGGCATCGTCGCGCTCAACCGACCGCTCGATCAGGAGACCGCGGACGAGATCGCCAAGCTGTTCGTCGAAGTGGTGATCGCGCCGGCCGCCGACGAGGCGGCCTGCGAGCGCCTCGCCGCCAAGAAGAACCTACGCCTTCTGGTCACCGGCGCGATGCCCGATCCGGCGGCCGGCGGGCTCGTCTTGCGCTCGATCGCGGGCGGCATGCTGGCCCAGACCCGCGATGCGGGCCGGGTGGGCGCGGGCGACCTCAAGGTCGTGACCAAACGCGCGCCCACCGAGGCCGAGATCGCCGATCTCCTGTTCGCCTTCGCGGTCTGCAAGCACGTGAAGTCGAACGCCATCGTCTACGCCAAGGGAGGGGCGACGGTCGGCGTCGGCGCCGGCCAGATGAGCCGCGTCGATTCGGCCCGCATCGCCGCCGCCAAGGCCCGCGAAGCCGCCGCGGCCGCGGGCGAGCGCGAAAGCCGGACCGAAGGCTCGGTGGTCGCCTCGGACGCCTTCTTCCCCTTCGCCGACGGGCTGCTTGCGGCGGCGGAAGCGGGCGCGCGGGCGGTGATCCAGCCCGGCGGGTCGATGCGCGACGACGAGGTGATCGCGGCGGCCGACGACAAGGGGCTCGCCATGGTGTTCACGGGCGTTCGCCACTTCCGTCATTGACCGCATCGGGCGCGCGGACGCCGAGAAGAAGGGCGAGCCCGCCGAGCAGAAAGACGAGCACGGTGGCGAGCCCCGCTCGCTGGCTTCCGAAGGCGTCCGTCGCCCAGGCCACCACCGCCGGCCCGGCGAAGGCGGTCACCCGCCCCGACAGGGCGTAAAGCCCGAACATCTCGGCCTGCTTTCCGGGCGGAGCGAGGCGCGCCATCAGGGTCCGGCTCGACGACTGGACCGGGCCGATGAACAGCCCGAGAACCAGCGCCGCCGTCCACAGCGTCCGCGCGTCGGGGGCGATCACCGCGATCGCCGCGCTTACGCTGAGGCCGACGAGCGCCAACGTCAGCGTCTGCTTCGGTCCCAGGCGGTCGTCGACCCAGCCGAAGCCGAAGGCGCCGAGGCCCGCGGTCACGTTGAGCGCGATTCCGAACAGGATGATCATGCCGATGTCCATGCCGAAGCTGCCCGCGGCGTAGATCCCGCCGAAGGCGAAGATCGTGTTGAGCCCGTCGATGTAGAGAAGCCGCGCGAGCAGAAAGCGCAGGACGGGCGTATGGGCGCGCAAGGAGCGGAGCGTCGCCCAAAGCCGGCCGAGCCCGCGTCCGACCGTATCGCCCAAGCCGGAGGATCGGTCCGCCCGCCGCGGGTTTTCCGGGACGAAGGCGAACAAGGGCCAGCCGAAGGCGAGGAACCACAGCCCGGCGAGCGGGGCGACGATGCGCACCGGCTCGGCCCGGGCCGCATCGAGGCCGAACGGCGGCGGATCGGCGCGCACGAAGAAGACCAGCGCGAGCGCAAGGCAGGCGAGCCCGCCGGCGTAACCCAAGGCCCAGCCCCAGCCCGACAGCCGGCCCATGCGCCCCGGGGCGGCGAGCCCCGGAAGGAGCGCGTTGTAGAACACCATGCCGAGCTCGAAGCCGATGTTGGCGACCGCGACCCAGACCAGCGCCCAGAGCGCGTCATCGGGCGTCGGTTCGGCGAACCAGAGAAGAAAGGCGCCCGCGACGGTGGCCGCCGTGCAGGCCGCAAGCCACGGCTTGCGCCGGCCGCCGGCGTCGGCGATCGCGCCCGTGACCGGGCCGAGGACGGCGATCGCAAGGCCGGAAAGCGCGAGCGCGTTGCCCCACAGGGTCGCGCCGCGGACCGCGTCGCCGACGATCCCTTGCGTGAAGTAGGCGGCGAAAACGAAGGTGATGACGACCGTCGGAAAAGGCGAGTTCGCCCAGTCGAACAGGCACCAGGCGAACCGCGCGCGGCGGCCGTGCGGGCCTGGGGCGCTCAACCGCCCTCGCCTCGCGCGGACGCGGCGTCAGCTTGCGGCGAGAACACGGATCTGCTGAGCGGCGACGGTGAGCATGGCGAGGTCGACGCCGCCCGCCTTGCGCAGATCGGCGAGAAGCTGCTCGTTGCGCGCGACCGCCGTGCGGTGGGTCTCGACCCAGCGTTCGAGCGCGCCGTCGACGCCCGCGCCGGCGCCGGACTCGATCACATGGGTGGTCAGCAGGCGCTGCTGGCCGTAAAGGTCGTCGATGATCGCCGTCATCGCCTGGCGCTGCCAGGCGGTCGCCGCATCGAAGCCGCTTGCGCGTTCGCGCAGCCAATCGATGCCGAGCCGCTCGCCGAGGCGGAAGTACACCCGGCCCACGTCCTCGACCGCAAGGTTGCGCGCGCGCGCCGCCTGCACGATGTCGAGCGCCGAGACCATGATTTCGGTGCTCGCCGCCTCGCGCGCGAGATCGACCGGCACGCCGAGCTCGGTATAACGTTCGACCATGCGGGCCAGCGCCCGCGCCCGGCCCTCGCTGATCACGTCGTCGAGCCGCGCCTTGAGGGCGCTGATGCCGGGCGTGAAGTCGCCGATGGTCTCGGCGATGTCGATCGGATGGGAGCGGTTGCGCAGGAACCACTGGGTGCAGTGGCCGACCAGTTTGCCGACCTCGATCTGCATCGCGATTTGGACCTCGCTCGGCACCCGGTTGTCGAGCGCCTCGATCGCGGCCCACAGCGGCCTGAGGTCGAAGGCGTCGCGGGTCACGGTATAGGCGCGCGCGATCTCGCTGGGGGCGAAGCCCATCTCGTCGACGAAGCGATGAACGAAGGTCGCGCCGACCCGGTTGACCATGCTGTTGGTCACCGCGGTGGCGATGATCTCGCGGCGCAGGCGGTGGCCTTCGATCGCCTCGACGTAACGCTCGCGCAAGGGGGCCGGGAAGTAGCGCACGAGATCGACCGCGAGATACGGATCCTCGGGCAGGTCCGAGTGCAAAAGCTCGTCATAGAGCGTCATCTTGCTGTAGGCGAGAAGGACCGCGAGCTCGGGCCGCGTGAGCCCGATCTTGGCCTTCGCGCGTTCGGCGATCTCCTCGTCGTCGGGGAGGAACTCGATCGCCCGGTTGAGCTTGCCGGCGCGCTCGAGCCCGCGAATGAACCGCGCCTGGTCGGCGAGGAGCTCGGCGCCCTGCGCCTCGGCGATGCTGATGGCCTGGGTCTGCTGGTAGTTATCGACGAGCACCAGGCGCGCGACCTCGTCGGTCATGCGTTCGAGCAGGCGGTCGCGCTGCTTCAGGGTCATGTCGCCGTCGGCCACCATCCGGCCGAGCAGGATCTTGATGTTGACCTCGTGGTCCGAGCAGTCGACGCCGGCCGAGTTGTCGATCGCGTCGGTGTTGATGCGCCCGCCGCCAAGCGCGTACTCGATCCGCCCGCGCTGGGTGAAGCCGAGGTTGCCGCCCTCGCCGA